>JBBSHF010000014.1:0-32948 GCA_038253355.1 Candidatus Limnocylindria bacterium | reverse complement strand
GACGACCAATGGCATTTCTGCTGGCAGTCGGCCGGCCACGAGCCGGGGGAGTGGATGAAGCCCGACTTCGCCGACCTCGTGCCGGAGCTGCGCGCCGCCGGCCACACCTCGCTGCTGGTCGCCCCCATCCAGTTCCTGGCCGATCACCTCGAGATCCTGTACGACGTCGACATCGGCGCACGCCAGCAGGCAGAGGCGGCGGGCATGGCCTTCGCACGCATCGCGTCGCTCAACGTCATGCCGGAGTTCGTCGAAGCGCTTGCCGAGGTCGCACTGCGCGGCGCAGGCGAACTGGCGCCGCAGCCATCGGCCTGAACGACAGGCCGATGCGTCGCGGTCGCGAAAGCGTCGCGATGTCAGCACCATCACCGCCCACGTCCATCCCGATCACGGCGCGTCCGCAATCGTGGCCTCACGAGCCGGGCTCGCGCCAACCGGCGAGATGGATGCGGGCGGCGAGCAGGTGTGGCGCCGGACGAACCCAATCCGGCTAGGTTGAGTCGCGCACGTGGTCCAGCGCCGCGGCCATGGCGCGTCGCTGGACCATCCGCGCCAGCGGCGCGCCGAGCCAGGCAACCGGCAGCGGCAGCGCCAGGGCGGATCGCGAATCGATCGCGAAGGTGATCTGGCCGTCCGCGCGATGGAGCGTCAACGAGAAGCGCTCCACGCCGCGCTCCGGATGACCGCTCAGCGTCACGCATTCGAAGCCGGCGCGGCGTCCGTCGGCGGTCGCCTGGTCGAAGACATCGGACACGCGCACGCCCGAATCGAGTCCGATCGGCCCGACGAAGATGCGCTGCACCACGGTGACGCCCGGGGCGACGTGGTCGCCAGCGTCGCACAGCGCGGGCAGCAGCATCGAGGGCGGGAACATGCGGTAGCCGAGCACCAGGTCGAGCGCCCGCTCGAAGCGGGCCTCGTCACCGGCGAAGGTCAGCTGCGCGTGGTCAACCAACCCACGCCCGACCTCGATCCGGTCGGCATCGGTAGGCGAGGCGGCCGTCCATCGGTCGCAGTCGACCGGCGTCGCGCGCAGGCGTGAGGCAAGCTGCGGACGCATACCCTCAGCCCACGCGCCGAGCTGGGATCAGGGCAGCGTCAACCCACTGCCGCTGGCATCGACCTGGTCGGCCGCTGGCGGCGTGATGGTGACCGGCTGGTCGAACCTGCTCAGCGTCAGCGTGACGCTGAAGCTGCCTATCTCCTTCGAGTCGATGCTGGTCGTGGCCGAGGTGAGGTACAGCTTCGATTTGTCGAACTGCATGTCGACCACCAGCGCCTCGCCCAGCATGCTCGAGACGGAGCCCGAGCCCGTTGCAACCGCGGCGGGACTGGGACCGCCGGCGCCGGCTGCCTGGTCGAGCAGCGCGCTGGGAATGGTCAGCTCGACCTGGTAGCACTGGCTTGTTCCGCAGGCCGCATCGGACAGCTTCTTGGACTGCACCCCATCCTTGTCGAGGAACTTTCCAAGTTCGGCAATCGCCTTGGTCGGATCCTGCACGCCGGAGGCCGGCTGGTCGGCCGGGATGGCCTGCTTCCGCCACTTCTCGCCGGTCAGGCTGGTCTTGACGAACGCCGCCTCTTTGGTGGCAATCACCTGGCCCTGGACGCCCAGCAGCGCCGGCAGGGCGAAGCTCAGCGAAACGAGCTTGTTGACGAGATCGAAATCGCCGCTCAGGGTGGTGCCCTTGAGCGCCATCTTGCCGCCCATCTGCGGGATGGTGACGCTGCCGTCGACGGCGGTCTCGAGGTGGAATGATTTGATCGTGGCGGTGGCGGCCAGGCCCCTGCTGATGATCTCCTTGGCGGAGAGGGACGGCGTCGGCGTGGCGCCGGCACCTCCGCAGGCTGCCAGGAGCAGGCCGCACAGGATGAGAAGCGGAAGGAATCGACGGATCACGCGGAGGAGCACCCCTTAGCTGCGGGCCCAGCCTGCAAGCGCGAGAACGGGGCGGCGCCGGCGAAGCATACGCCAGCCCCTGACCGATGACCAACGGTACCCATGGCGCGAACGACCTGCGACCGATGGCATCGGCAATGCACGCCTGACCGCCGCGTCGGGTAGGGTTCGGCGAGTGAAACGCCTCGAACGAACCGCCGAGATCGCCGCGCCGGCCGCCGAGCTGTTCAGCCTGGTCTCGGATCCTGTCCAGCTGCCACGCTGGCAATCGGGCATCACCTCGGCACGCCAGACCACGCCGGGACCGACGGCGGTGGGCTCGGTGGCCCACGTCGTGCGCGAGCTGATGGGCCAGCACATCGAGGTCGACCTGACCGTCACCGCATACGAGCCGGGCCGTCGCTTCTCGCTGGAGAGCGAGGCGAGCGGTTTCCATGTCAACGCGACGCTCCTGCTGGACCCCATCGACGATGCGCGCACTTTGATCACCTTCTCCATGGAGGTCAAGGCGAGCAACCCGTTCATGGGCCCGATCGAGGGAATGGTCGCATCGGCCGCCGAGCACGACATCACCGCCTCGCTCGAGAGGCTCGAAGCCATTTTCTCCAGATGACTTGTTGAAGGGTCGATAATCGCGACCATGCTGGAGTGCGCCACATGCGGGGCGGAGATTGCGTCCGATGCACGGTTCTGCCCGAGCTGCGGCGCCCCGGTCCGATTCAGTAACGCCGAAGAGCGCAAGCTCGCGACGATCCTCTTTGCCGACGTGCTCGGCTCCACCGAGCTCGGTGAACAGCTCGACCCCGAGCGGTTGCGGGTAGTGCTGCGCACCTACTTTGCAGCCATGGCATCCGCGATCAACGCGTGGGGCGGCACGGTCGAGAAGTACATCGGTGACGCCGTGATGGCCGTCTTCGGCGTTCCGACCGCCCGGGAGGACGACGCCGAGCGAGCGCTTCGAGCGGCCCAGGAGATGCTGACTCGGCTCGGCGAGCTGAACCTGGAGTTTGAGCGCCGGCATGGGGTCAGACTGGAGATTCGGATCGGGGTCAATACCGGCGAGGTGATCGCGCCTGTCGGGGCTCGGCCTGCCGGTCAGTTCATTGTCTCCGGAGATGCGGTAAACGTCGCGGCTCGTCTCGAGCAGGCGTCGGAACCGGGCACGATCCTCGTCGGCGAGCGCACGCATCACTCAACGCGACATGTCTTCCGCTTCGGCCCTCCGATCGAGCTCGAGCTGAAAGGGAAGGCCGGCCGGGTGGTGGGGCGGCGTGCCCTGGAAACGATGGCCGAGGGCGGACGGGGGCTCGAGTTCCAGGCGCCCATGGTTGGTCGCGAGCGTGAGCTCGCGACCCTGATAGGGCTGCTCGAGGACGCATTGGAGGCCGAGATACCGGAGCTCGGGGTGGTGCTTGGCCCGGCTGGGATAGGTAAGAGCCGGCTGCTGCGCGAGTTCGTGGCCGCCGCGAAAGAGCGCGAGCCGGAGGTGGTGGTGTTGCGAGGACGATGCCTGGCGGCCGGGCACGGAATCACCTTCTGGCCGCTGGGCGAGATCCTCCGCGCCGCGTGCCGGATCTCGTTGGACGAGCCGGCCCAGAACGCGGGCACCAAGCTGAGAACAACGGCAGATGCGCTCCTCGAGCCACTCCACCTTGCTCCCGACGAGGTGAGCGAGACGATCGATGCGCTCGCCACGAGCGCGAACATCGGCCTCGACGGCAACCGGATGGAGGGCCTCGCGCCGGAGGCCGTTGCCAACGCCATGGCCCGAGCCTGGCCCCGCTTCCTGACGGCGCTGGCGAGCGCGAGCCCGACCGCCATTCTGCTCGAGGATCTGCATTGGGCCGACGAACGGATGCTCGAGATGGTCGAGCTGCTGGCGACGAGATCGCAGGGACGGCTACTCATCCTCGGCACTTCGCGCCCCGAGCTCCTCGATGCCAACCCCGCCTTCGCCGCGGGCCGAGACAACCTGACCGCCATAACTCTTCGCCCACTGAGCGAGCGCCAAGGTCGGCAGCTCGTTGAAGCGCTGCTCAGCGAGACGGACCTGCCCGATCAGCTCAGCTCGGAAATCCTGCAGAAGGCGGATGGGAATCCGTTCTTCCTTGAGGAGATGATTCAACGCCTCATCGACGAGGGCGCGCTGATACGGGAGGGAGATCGATGGCGCTCGACCGCGCGCGCCGGGGAGATCCAACTGCCGGACAGCGTGCATGCCCTCCTCGCGGCTCGCATCGACGCCCTGCCCGCGGACGAAAAGCGCGTGCTCCAGGAAGCAGCGGTCATCGGCCGGATCTTCTGGGAGACGCCGCTTACGGAGACCCTCGGAGGGCTGGACGTCGGACACACGCTCCTCTCACTGGAACGCAAGGGACTGGTCCTCGCTCAGCAAACGTCGTCGATCGCTGGCGAGAACGAGTATCTGTTCCGTCACGTCCTGATCCGCGACGTCGCCTACACGTCAGTCCCCAAGACGCGACGAGCCCGAGCGCACGCGGACGTGGCGGCCTGGATCGAGCGGCTCGCCGGCGAGCGGATCGAAGAGTTCGGCGAGGTGGTCGCCCACCACTATCGTTCGGCGATCGCCGGCGAGGACGCTGATCTGGCCTGGACCGATGAGCCATCAGGGCGCGAGGAGGCACGGCGCCGCGCCGTCCAGGCACTGCTCGCCGCCGGTGCATCGGCCCGCCGCAGGTTCGCCGTCGCCAAGGCGGTCGAGCTCCACGGCGCAGCCCTTGAGCTTGCCGAAACCGATGCAGAACGCATCCAGGCCCACGAGGCGCTCGGCGACGATCACGACGCACTGTTCCATGGTGACGAGGCGGTGGCCGAGTACATGGAGGTGACCCGGCTCGCTCACGCCGGTCGCAGCGGGGACGCGGTCATGGCGCGCGTCGCGGCAAAGACCGCGGAAACCGCATCACGGTTCGGCGCGTTCCGGAGCAACCCCGATCCGCAGCGCCTCGACGAGCTTGTCGCCGAAGGACTCGCGCGCGTCGGCCCTGACGAGGCCGTCCGCGCACGCCTCCTCATCGCCCAAGGCGGGCTGAACCGGGCCTGGATGGGCCGCCAGCTCTCCCGCGGGCTCAACGAAGGACGTTCCGACCCTACCCCGATCTCCGAGCGAATACGCTCGGCCCAGAAGGGACTGGCCCTCGCAGAACGGATCGATCAGCCCGAGCTCATCTATCTTGCGACGGACGTGCTCGCCGTCCTGCACTGGTCTGCCAACGAAATCGGCGCCTATCGCAGAGACTTCGAGCGCCAGCTGTCGCTGCTGCCGCGAGTCTCGTCGCACCGCCAGCGCGCCGACATTCTGTTCGGAGCGAGCGTTGCGACGTTCGAGCGGGGTGACTACGGGGAGGCGGCCCGGCTGGGCGAGCGGGCCTATGCCCTCGCGGCCGAGCTGAGCCCACATGAGGCGATGCATGCCAGCTTCGCCATCATGCTGCCGAGCTACATGTCGGGGGCGTGGGATCGAGTCCTCGAGCTCCTGCCGAGCCACGTGGCGGCGGCCCGGCTGGAGCCTGAGGTGACGTGTGCGGCGGTCCGCTCCGGCCCTGTGATCGGCGCCATCATCCTGGTCGCCCGGGGCCACAGCGATGAAGCGCTCGCACAGGTCGCGATCGACGAGGTTGACGCAGAGACGACCGGGCTGAACGTCGCTGAACTGTTCGTGCAGTACTCCATGTCCGTCGGCCGACCTGAGCTCGCGTCCACCATGATCGATCGGTTGCTCCGGGTCCACAACGATCTCCTGAAGGCGCGAGAGAGCGCGGAGATCCTCGACGCGCTGCCCGCGCTCGGACGCTGGGAGGAGCTCGAGCAGTTGCTTCCCCGGGCACGCGCCTTCGTCGAGGCGTTCGCTCATCTCGGTCCGGCCGCGGACCGCGCGGAAGCGGCCCTTTTGCGCCATCAGGGCCGCTTCGCGGAGGCGATCGACAAGCTGCGTCAGGCGGTCGCGGGCTTTGACCGCCTCGACATCCCGTTCGGACGGGCCCAGGCGCGCGAGGAGCTCGCCGAGGATGTCCCGGCCGAACGGCGGCAACTGCTGAAGGAGGCCATGACGCTCTACCAACGCCTCGCGGCGGAACCCCATGCCCGGCGAGTCGGCTCCTTGCTCGCCGCGGCCGCTGATTGAGGGGGTCGCAGAGGTCGGTTATACTCGCCCCGACGCGTTGAAGCGGGAGCAGTACGCGCTGGTCTCCGTTCGAGCAGCGAGCCGGGATGGTGGAAGCCGGCAGCAGGGAGGCGCGGAACTCGCCCGTCGAGCAGTCGGCCAAACGGCCGCATCGGTCCCAAGCAGGATCGATCGGTCCTCAAGTCGGCCGGGCAGGCGTCCGATACCACGCCGACGAGTGGACCGGCGCACGCGTGGGGTTGTAGCTCAGCTGGGAGAGCACCTGCATGGCATGCAGGGGGTCGGGGGTTCGAGTCCCCCCAGCTCCACCACCTCATCGGTCAAGCTCAGGTGGTACCGCGAAGAGCCCCTTCGTCCTGACGACGAAAGGGGCATTTGTTTGACCGATACGGGCGGGCACCATGATGGCGACCACTGACGCGAGGCGACAGCAGACCAGCGACGGTCGCTACTGGACGCTGCGCCCCGCCCGCCCGACCGATGCCCGCGGGCTCGCCCGCCTGTTCGCCGGTGTGCGCCGCGAGGGCCGTTATCTGGTCACGCCGGCAAGCGCCGTCAGCGAGCCGTCCGAGGCCTTCTTCATTGGCGAGATGATCCGCGGAGATGGCAGCCTGGCGCTGGTCGCCGAAGCCGACGCCGAGCTGGTGGGCAACGTACTGGTCAGCGTCGAACGCAGCATGGTCAGCGACCACGTGGGGATCCTGTCGATCTGCGTGGCGCACGACTGGCGCGACAGCGGTATCGGTACGGCGCTGATGCGGGCGACACAGGATTGGGCGAGGCAACGCGGCCTGGCAAAGGTGGCGCTGGGGGTCTTCCCCGACAACCACCGCGCGATCGCGGTCTACGAGCATGTCGGCTTCGTGCGCGAAGGGCTGCGCCGCCGTCAGTACCGCGGTCCGAACAATACCTATCGCGACGAGCTGCTGATGGCGTGGTTCCCCGCTGAGGCGGACCCATGATGCCGATTGCACGCGGACCTCCACGCCATTCACCATTCCCCATCGCATCGACTGCTGGATTGCACGAAGGAGCTCACGATGACGACCGAAACGACGGGCACCACCACCCGACCGCGGGCTGAGCGCTTCGACCCGGCCAGCTACGAGGCGCGCTGGCGCGAGCGCTGGGCTCGCGACGGCCTGTACCAGGCGCGCGACGACGACCCGCGCGAGAAGCGCTACGTCCTGACCATGTACCCGTATCCGTCCGGCGACCTGCACATCGGTCATTGGTATGCGGCCACCGGACCCGACATCGTGGCGCGGATGCGTCGCATGGGTGGCTACAACGTCATGTTCCCCATGGGCTTCGACAGCTTCGGCCTGCCGGCAGAGAACGCGGCGATCGACCGCGGCGTGGACCCCGCGACCTGGACAGCCGGCAATATCGAACGCATGCGCGCCCAGTTCCAGACCATGGGCTGCATGTTCGACTGGTCGCGCGAGATCGTCACCTCCGATCCGGAGTACTACGCGTGCACCCAGTGGCTCTTCGAGCGGTTCTACCGCGCTGGCCTGGCATACCGGGCCATGGCGCCGGTCGACTGGTGCCCGAAGGACCAGGTGGTCCTCGCCCGCGAGCAGGTGGAGGGGACCGATCGCCACTGCTGGCGCTGCGGTACGCCGGTCGTGAAGCGCGACCTGGAGCAGTGGTTCTTGCGGACCACCCAGTACGCCGACGAGCTGCTCGACTTCAGCGGCATCGACTGGCCGGAGCCCATTCGCCTGATGCAGACCAACTGGATCGGCCGATCCGAGGGCGCCGAGATCGACTTCCCGCTGGAGGCCAACGGCGTCGATCCGATCCGCGTCTTCACCACGCGCCCCGACACCATCTTCGGCGCAACCTTCATGGTGCTGGCGCCGGAGCATCCGCTGGTCTCGACCCTCACAACGGATGCGCAGCGCGAGGCGGTCGACTCGTACGTGGTGGCCGCACGACGCGAGACCGAGGTCGAGCGGCTGAGCGCCGAGCGCGAGAAGACCGGTGTCTTTATCGGAGCCTACGCGGTCAACCCGCTGAACAACGAGCGCATTCCGATCTGGATCGCCGACTACGTGCTGCCCGGCTATGGCACGGGCGCGATCATGGCCGTCCCGGCGCACGACGAACGCGACTTCGTCTTCGCGCAGAAGTACGAACTGCCGATCCGCCATGTCGTGGTGCCCGCCTCCGGCGAGCTGCCCACGGATCAGGCCTTCGCTGCTCATGCGGCCGATGAGGTTCTGACCGATTCGGGCGAGTTCACCGGCATGGCGGCGTCCGAGGCGATCGGCGCCATCACGCAGCAGCTGGTCGACATCGGCCTCGGCTCATTCGCGATCAGCTACCGCCTGCGCGACTGGCTGGTCAGCCGCCAGCGCTACTGGGGCGCACCGATTCCCATCGTCTACTGCGAGGAGCACGGCGCCCAGCTCGTCCCCGAGGACCAACTGCCGGTGCTGCTGCCGGCGGACGTCGACTTCGCGGCCACCGGCGTCTCGCCCCTGCAGGCCGATGCGGAATTCCTGGCCGCCGAGTGCCCGGTGTGCGGCGGGCCGGCGCGCCGGGAGACCGACACGATGGACACCTTCGTGGACTCGTCGTGGTATTTCCTGCGCTACACCTCGACCCACTCCGCGCTCGCCTGGGACCCAGAGAAAGCGAGGCTCTGGATGCCGGTCGATCTGTACACCGGCGGCGCGGAGCACGCGGTGCTGCACCTGCTGTATGCGCGCTTCTTCGTCAAGGCGCTGCGCGACATGGGGATGCTCGACTTCGGCGAGCCATTCCTCACGCTGCGCAACCAGGGCCAGATCCTGGGCGCGGATCATCAGCGAATGAGCAAGTCCCGCGGCAATGTTGCGAACCCCGACGAGCTGGTGGCCCGCTACGGCTCGGATGCGGTGCGCTGCTTCCTGATGTTCATCGGGCCGTGGGACCAGGGTGGGCCGTGGAATCCCACCGGGATCGACGGCGTCTACCGATTCCTGGCTCGCGTCTGGAGCCTGGCGCAGCCGAAGAGCCCGGCGGGTGAGATCCCCGGCAGCGGTGGCCCATCGGGGGCCGAGCTGCTGGGCAGCGGGACCGAGTTCCAGCGCGCGCTGCGCCGCTCAACACACGTGACCATCGCCGGCGTGAGCACCGACTACGAGGCGTTCCATTTCAACACGGCGATCGCCAAGCTGATGGAGCTGAGCAACGCCATCGTGCGAGCGCGCGACGGCGGCCTTGACGGCACCGATGCCTACGCCGAGGCGATCGACACCCTGCTCCTGCTGCTGGCCCCCGTGGCGCCCCATCTCGCCGAGGAGCTGTGGGCGCGGCGCGGTCGCGAGTACTCGATTCATCAGCAGGCGTGGCCGCGATACGACTCGGCCCTGGCCGCAACCGAGACGATCGAGCTGCCCGTGCAGGTCGACGGCAAGCTGCGCGACCGGCTGGTGGTCACGCCCGACACGCCGGCCGAAGAGATCGAGCGTATGGTGCTCGCCTCGGAGCGCGTGCAGGCCCACCTGGGCGGCCGCGTACCCAAGCGGGTCATCCAGATTCCCGGCAAGCTGGTGAACGTCGTCACGCCCCGTGACTGATCCCGCTCCGTGGCTGCTCCCGCTCCGTGACGGCGCTGCGGGTCTCGGCATAAATGGCCGATTCCGGGGCCGTTATTGCATCGGCCGCCCTGAGCAGCGTGTTCCTCAGTCGGGAAGGCGCCGCCAGCGGTACCTCGATGCTGGTTGGACTGCTTGACCCCAAAGGTCGCCTGCTGATGGGCCAATTTCGGCGCCTTATCCAACTTTCCGGCTGACGCGGGCTGCGCGAGAGCCGATAACACGCCGCCAGCGGCACATTACCCAGTTGCAGGTCCCAACCGGCCAAGGCTCGCCAGATAAGGCGCCGCCAGCGGCACATTACGCTCGCCCGCATCGGCCCAGGCATCGGCCCAGCATCGGCCGAGGCATCGGCCCGCCCAGGCATCGGCATCGCGGGCGCGCTCCTGACGTCTCTCGCCTCCCCCGATTGAGCCGGTGGTAAGCAGCTGGTAATCGGTCATGCGATAGTCTCTGCGCCTGCTTCCGAAGCCCGACGTCGAGTGCCCGGGCGGCGGGCTTCGGACGCAGATCCATTCCTTCACCGCTCGCCTCCCAGGATGAGCGAGGCCGACGATGACCACCCGCGACCAGTTGCTGCTCGGTGCCGGCGGGGTCGCGCTGCTCGCCGCGGCCGTGGCCGGCTGGCTGCTGATCGCCGCGCCAGCGGCGGTAGATCCGCTGGCGGCTTCCTCGCCAGCGGTATTCCTCTCGAAGACAGTCGAGCCGTCGGCGGAGAAGAGCGCCGGGCGCGGCCCGCTGGTGATCGACGTTGAGGGTGGTGTGCAACGGCCGGGCATCGTGCAGTTGCCAGACGGTTCGCGCGTCGCAGACGCGATCAAGGCCGCCGGCGGCTACGCCAAGAGTGCTGATCTGGGCGCCGCCGCAGCGAAGCTCAACCTGGCTGCGGCGCTGAAGGACGGGCAGCAGGTGTACGTGCCGGTCGCCGGATCGGCGGCGGGTGGCGCAAGCGGAAGCGGAACCGATGGAGGCAGCGCAGGCAGCGCAAGCGGCGGCCTGGTCAATCTGAACCAGGCGACTCCCGAGGAGCTTGATGCACTCCCCGGCATCGGCCCGGTCACCGTGCAGAAGATCGTGGCGGCGCGCCAGGAGCGGCCCTTCGCCACGTTGGAGGAGATGGTCGAGCGGAAAGTGCTGACCAATGCGCAGCTGGACAAGATCCGCGATCTCGTGACGCTCGGCTGAAGCGTCGCAGCGGTCCGGGTGCCAGCGGTCGCGGCAGTGAGCCGGGCGACGAAGCATGAGCGCCTCTCGCCTCGTTCTGCCGGCGGCGCTGGCCGGCGCGACGCTGGGCGTCTTTCTGAGCGACGCCGGGCGGCTGCCTGCAACCGTCCAACTGGCGCTGCTCTTTCTGGCGCTGGCCGCCGCAGCGTCAAGTACGGCGCAGCCGGTCCGCGTGCCCGCGGCGGCGCTGGCGGCCCTGGTACTGGGGATCGCCCTGGGTGGCTGGCGCGGTGCGGCCAGCGAGCTGCCCACCGGGCCGGACAGCATCGCCGCGCTGGTTGGTGCCGGCGAATGGCAGCTGAGCGGGACGCTCGCCGAGGAGCCGCGGCCGAAGGCCGAGCGCGTCCAGCTGGTGCTCGAGCAGGTCGCGGTTTCGGGCCTCCACCAGCCGGCCCGCGCCGTCCGCGGTCGCCTCCTGGTCTGGTTGCCGCGCGCCACCGAGATCGTGGCCGGAGACCGCATCAGCCTCAGCGCGAAGCTGGAGCAGCCGCGCGACTTCGACGGCTTCGCCTATCGCGCCTACCTGGCGCGGCAGGGCATCGCCGCCATCGCGCGGGCCTACGAGGCGCGCGTGGTGGGCCATCGACTCGGCCCGCTGCCGGAGGCCGCCGCCGCGCTGCGTCGCTGGCTGCTCGACGGTCTCAACGCGGTGGTGCCCGAACCGGAGGCCGCGCTTGGCGCCGGCATCCTGCTCGGCGTGCGCAGCGGCATCAGTCCGGAGATCGGCGACGCGTTCGCCATCGCCGGCCTGACGCACGTGGTCGCCATCTCGGGCTGGAACATCGCCATCGTGGCGGCTCTGGTGGCAGCCGCACTCCAGCCGCTGCGTCGGCGGCCGGCAGGCAAGTGGATGGCGCCAGCCGTCACGATCGCGGTGATCGGCGGCTACGTGGTGCTCACCGGGTCCACGCCATCGGTCGTGCGCGCAGCGTTGATGGCGGGAGCCATGCTCGTCGCGCGGTTGGGCGGCTCGCGGGCGCACGCCGCATCGGCCCTCATGCTGGCGGCGCTGCTGATGCTGCTGGCCGCGCCTCCGGTGCTGTGGGACGTCGGCTTCCAGCTCTCGCTGCTGGCCACGGCCGGGTTGATCTGGTTCGGCGCCGGCATGGAGGCGCGCCTGGGACGCCTCCCGCCCGTCCTGCGTGAGCCGATCGCCCTGACGCTCGCCGCACAGCTGACCACGCTGCCGGTGATCCTGCTCAACTTCGAGCGACTCTCCCTCGTCGCGCCGCTCGCCAACGTGGTGGTCGTGCCGCTCGTCCCGTTGGTGATGCTGTGCTGCGCGCTGGCGGCACCCATCGGTGCGCTGCAATCGGCGGTGCACCCGCCGCTGCTCGGCGATGCCGCCAGCTGGCTCGCCGGCGGCAGTGCCTGGCTCTATCTGCGGATCATGGTCATGGCCGGCTCAGCGGCAGCATCGGTCCCATTTGCCTCACTGCCATTGGCCGCGCCGGCGTGGCTGGCAATGGCCTGGTACCCGTCGCTCGCCCTCGCCTGGCTGCGCCTGCGGCGCATCAGCTTAGAGATGATCGCCGACCTGTCGCCGCTCAGCCTGAGTGCTCCGCCGTCTCCTCGGAGACCGATGCATCCGTTCCTGCGCCGCCTGCTGCGACCGAGCAGCCTGGTGCTCCTCACCGTGCTGACCCTCGGCGTCATCTCCTTGGCGTCGCTGCCCGATGGGCGGCTGCACCTCGCCATGCTCGACGTCGGACAGGGCGACGCGATCCTGGTCGAAACGCCATCCGGCGCCACTCTGCTGATCGACGGCGGTCCCGATCCCGACCTGGCGCTGCGCCGCATCGGGGAATCGCTGCCCTTCTTCCACCGCCGCCTCGACGTCGTGCTGCTGACCCATCCGCACCAGGACCACGTCGCCGGGCTCGTGGAGGTGCTGCGCCGCTATGAGGTGGGCCTCGTCCTCGACTCGGGTCGCGCCTTTGACAACCCGACCTACGCCCGCTTCAGGGAGCTGGCGCGCCGCGAGCCGGGCGCGCGGCTGATCGACGCACGCGCCGGCCAGCGCCTGCAGCTCGATCAGCGCACCAGCTTCACCATCCTCTACCCCACCCAAGCCGATGCGAACGCGCCCCTGCCGGACGACGACATCAACAACGCCTCGGTCGTGGGGCTGCTGCGCTGCGGCGCGTTCAGCGCGCTGCTCAGCGGCGACGCGGAGGCGCCCGTCGAAGCGCGGCTGCTGGAGCGCGGCCTGGTCGGTCGGGTCGATGTCCTGAAGGTGGGACATCATGGCTCGAAGTCGAGCTCATCGCCCCCGATGCTCGCCGCGCTGCAGCCGGCCGAGGCACTCATTTCGGACGGTATCGACAACGACTATGGGCATCCCAGCCCCAAGACCCTCGCCGCCCTGGCGGCCATCGGCGCGCGGGTGCATCGCACCGATCTGGAAGGCAGCGTCGAGGTGGTCAGCGACGGTCGCACGTTCGCCGTATCGAGCCGCGTGGCCCGCGATCCACCGCGAGCGGTCGTCGGCAGGCGACCAGCGGCCGTTCTCGTCGCCGCGTGCCTGACGAGTGCCGCCGCTGCGGGTAGCATCGGTCCATGGCGGTCCCCGGGCTCGACGACGCGCGCGCGATCCTCGGCTCGTTCGAGCTGCCGGGCGGGATCGTCATCCACTCCGAGGGCGTGCGGCGCGTCGCGGCGGAGGCCGCACGGCTGGTGCTCAAGACGGGGATCCCGCTCGACGTGCGCCTCGTCGAGGTCGCCGCCCTGCTCCACGACGTCGACAAGCCCGAGACGCGCGAGTCGGGCGAGCGCCACGGCGTGGTCGCCGCCCGACGCCTGACCGAGATGGGCTACCCGGAGCTCGCGGTGCCCATCGCCTCGCATCCGCTGATGTGCCTGCTCGACGACGAGCGTTTTCCCATCGGCTGGCCGTCGGTGCTGGTCGCGCTCGCCGACAAGCATGTGACGCAGTGCTTCGTGACCATCGACGAGCGGCTCGACGACATGGCTCAGCGCTACCCGGAGCACCGCGGCGAGATCGAATCGGCGCGGCGGCCGGCGCACGTACTGGAGCAGGAGCTCGCCGACGCGCTGGGCATGGCCGTGGACGACGTGGTCGAGCGCCTGCGGGCGGCCTGGCAGGCCGGCGTGCCGGACCGATGAGCCGCAGCCTGCTGCTGGTGCACGGCGACGACGGCTTCGGCATCGAGCAGAGCCTGGTCACCTTCGCGGCGGCGATCAACGCCGATCAGCGCGACGAGATCATGGTGGAGCGCTCCCCCGACGAGGCCGCGATCGATGCCGCGCGTCTCGCGGCCGCTTCAGTCGGGATGTTCGGAGCGCACCTCGCCGTGCTGCGCCAGCCGCTGCGCGCCGCGGGACGCTCCACTGCGGCCACGGATCGGCTGCTTGCCCTGGTGCGCCAGCTCCCCGACGGCGCCGCGCTGGCCCTCGCCGAGGAGCGCCCATCGCGCGACATGGCCCGACCGCCGGCGCTGCTCAAGCGCCTGGTCGACGCGGTGCGCGAGGCCGGCGGTGAGGTCGTCGAGCGCGCGGCGCCGCGGCGCAACGAGCTGCACAGCTGGATCCGCGGTCACGCCGCGCAGCTGGGGATAGCGATCGAGCCACGTGCCGTGGCGCTGCTCGCCGAGCGGATCGGCGGCACCATCTGGGAGAGCGATATCGAGCGCGGCGAGCAGACGCGCGTGGCGGACAGCGAGCTGCGCAAGCTGTCGACCTATGCCGCCGAGCGTTCGGTGACCATCGAGGACGTGGAGCTGCTCACGGCCGACACGCGGCCGGCATCGGTCTTCGCCATCACCAATGCGCTCGATCGCCGCGAGCCGGGCGCCGCGGCACAGGCCCTGGCGCGCGCCCTGGCCGAGGGGCAGCCGGTGCTGCGCATCATGGCCTCGCTGGAAGGGCGCATCGCCGACCTGATCACCGCCCGCGACCTGGCCGCACGCCAGTCGCCTCCCCAGGAGATCACGCGTCGCGTCGGTCGCGGCAACGCGCGCATGGCCGAGCGCCTGGTCGAGGCGGCACGGCGCTACTCGGGAGCGGAGCTGGAGGCGATGCTCACGGGGCTGTTCGAGGCCGACCTGGCGATCAAGACGAACCTCATGGAACCGGGCCCGGCCGTCAGCGCCTGGCTGGGAGAGTTCCTGCTCGGCGCCGAGCGCACCCGCTGAGCGCACTTCCTGAGCGCGCCCTGAGCGCGCCCCGCCCAACCGAACCCCAGAAGACGCGAGCTCAGACCGCGCCGGCGCGCAGGACCCGGTCGCTCTCGATCGCAAAGGTGCAGCGCGCCTGCGCGAGACCCAGGATGCCGATCAGCTGCTGGTCGACGTAGAGCTGCCGGCACGGCACGCACAGCGCGCCAGGAATGGCAAAGAAGAGCCGCTCGTCGCCCGCCGGCACCTGGGCGGCTCGAGCGATCGGCACCGAATCGGGCATCTCGGCGCGGAAGACGGTGTCGAACACGCTGGCCAGCAGCTCGCCGCCGCAGAAGCGGCAGCTCTCGATGGGTCGCGATGAGCGCGTACGCTGGGTCATGCGCCGCAGGATGGGAGCGCGGCGCATGGGTCTCAATAGGAGGACCGGCGCAAGCCGGCATGGTACTGATGCAGTACCTGCGGCCATTCTTCAGACCAGGCGGACGACCTGCGCGGCGTTGCTCCACAGGCGCTCGAGGCCGTAGAACTCACGCTCCTCCGCGGCGAAGACATGCACGATCACGCTGCCGTAGTCGATCAGCACCCAGCGTGCCGATGGCCGGCCCTCGACGCCGAACGGCTTGATCCCGTCGTCACGCAGCTCGTCGACGATCGCGCCAGCCAGCGCCTGTACCTGGCGCTCGCTGCGACCGCTGCAGATCACGAAGTAATCGGCCATGGTGGTCACCTCGGTGGTGCGCAGCATGACGATGTCGACGCCCTTCTTGTCCGACGCGAGATCCACGATCCGATGTGCCAGGTCACCCGGCTCGATCATGTCGCGTTCGGCGATCCGCTTCTCCAGGTCGCTCCTCCTCGGCAGCTGATGCGCGCTCAGGCCGCCCCGCCGTTCGCCACGCTCAACGCGCTGTCGCACGATACAGGCCGCGATCGGCGATCAGCTTTTCGACCGCACGTGGCACAAGGTAGCGGATGACATGTCCGGCCGCCACCCGCCTGCGGATCTCCGATGAGCTCACGTCGAGCGACGGCCCGTCGAGCAGATGGATCCGGCGTGCCGCCTCGCCGAAGCGCTCCCGCAGCGCGCTACGATCCGGAACGGGGACTCCCGGGCGTGGGCCAACCACCCACTCGACCATCGAGAGCAGGCGCTCCGGCTCGCGCCAGGTACCAATGGCGGCGATCGAATCGGCGGCCATCACCAGGAAGAGCTGGGCATCGGGTCCGTGGATCTGCTGCAGCTGCTCGATGCTGTCGACGGTGTACGACGGTCCGGGCCGCTCCATCTCGATGGGGCACAGCTCGAAGCCGGGATCGTCACCGATCGCCAGGTGGGTCATCACCAGCCGGTCGCTGGCGCGGCTGATCGGCTGGCCACGCTTGTGCGGCGGCTGCGCGGCCGGCATGAACAGGATCCGCTGCAGGTCCATCGCCTCGGCGGCCACGCTCGCCAGCCACAGGTGCCCGAGATGCGGCGGATCGAACGTGCCGCCCAGGACGCCAATCCGGGGCGGTATGCCGTTGGTCGGCAATTGCCCTGGATCTGGTTGCTCCTCCAGGACCGATGCGCCCGCGCGTCCATCGCGCGTGCCGGGTCGTGACAGTACGGCGGGCGGGCCACTCATTCGTCGTCACCCCATACCAGCTCGGCTCGCCCGATGCGCACGCTGGTGCCCTGCCCGGCGCCCCTGCGCTCGAGCTCGGCCTGGATGCCGAGTCGCTCGAGCAGGCTGCCGAAGCGATCGCGCGACTCCTCGTTGTCGAAGTTGGTGCGGTTGGCCGCCTCCTCGATCCGTCGGCCGCGCACCCGCAGGCCGTCGCCCTCCTCCACCACCTCCCAGCCCGAGTCGAGCGGGTCAAAGCGATGGAGCAGCACGCCGCCGCCGCTCTCCAGCTGACGCTCTGCTTCGCGTTCGGCGGCGCGATCGGCATCGGCCAGCGCCTCGGCCAGGACCATGCGCAGCTCGTCGAGACCCGTCCCGTCGTGCGCCGAGACGCCAAGGGGCCGTCGTCCCTCGGCGGCCAGCAGACGCCGCAGCTGCGGCCAGCGCTCGCCCACCTCGGGAAGGTCCAGCTTGGTCACGATGATCGGCATCGGTCGATCCAGGAGCCCTGGATCGTGCAGGCGCAGCTCGTCGGCGACGACCTGCCATTCAGCGAGCGGGTCGGCCGCGGCGCCGTCGACCACGCCAACCAGGACCCGGGTGCGCTCCACGTGACGCAGGAAGGCGTGCCCCAATCCGACGCCGGCGGAAGCGCCCTCGATCAGCCCGGGAACGTCGGCGATCACCGCCATGCGCTCGTTGGCCAGCTCGACCACGCCCAGGTTCGGGCTGGTGGTGGTGAACGGGTAGCTGCCGATCTTCGGCGTGGCGGCGGTGAGGGCCGCGAGCAGCGTCGACTTGCCGGCGTTCGGCTGTCCGACCAGACCGATGTCGGCGATCAGCTTGAGCTCGAGCTCGATCCAGCGCTCCTCGCCAGGATCGCCCTTCTCGGCATGCGTGGGCACCTGGTGCGTGGAGCTGACGAAGTGCGTGTTGCCGCGGCCGCCGCGGCCGCCGTGCGCCACGGTGAGCCGGTCGCCCGATTCCAGCAGCTCGCCCATCCACTCGCCCTCCGGTGAGCTGCGGACCACCGTCCCGGGCGGAACGCGCAGCTCGACGTCGGCGGCATTGCGTCCGTGGGAACGCCGCCGCCCACCCGCGCCGCCCGGCTTGGCGCGAAAGTGGCGTGAGCGGCGGAAGTCGCCCAGGGTGGTCATGCCGGCCTCGACCCTGAGGATCACGTCGCCACCTCGGCCGCCGTCGCCGCCGTCCGGCCCGCCGCGCGGGACGTGCGCTTCACGGCGAAAGGATGCCGATCCGTCGCCGCCGTCGCCACCCTCGACGAAAATCCGGACCTGATCAGCGAACATGGCTGAGCAGCATACCAACGCGAGCGCCGCGCTCCGCGGACGGAGCGGCCCGGCTCAGAGGTAGCGCAGCGGATTGACGGTGACGCCGCCGACGATCACCTCGAAATGCACGTGCGGGCCGGTGCACGATCCGGTGCAGCCGACCCCGGCGATCGCCTGGCCGCGCGACACGCGCTGGCCGGGGCCGACCCAGATCGAGCCGAGATGGTTGTAGACCGTCTGGATCCCGTTGCCGTGGTCGATCTGCACGACGAGCCCGCCGCCGTTGTTACGCCAGCCAGCCCAGGTGACGACCCCGCCGTCCGAGGCATTGACCCGATGGCCCGCCGGCGCGGCGATGTCGAGCGCGAGGTGACCGGGATGGTAGTACTGGGTGATCACGCCACCGGGGACCGGCCAGAGCAGCGAGCCGGTGCGCCCGACCGAGCCGGCGTACGAGGCCTGAGCGGTGTCAACCGAACCGGTGCCGGCCGGCTCGGGAGTCGCCGGCGGCGGCGCAACGGGCGTGGCAGCGGGCGTCGGCTCGGCCGTTGGAACGGACCGGCGCGAGAGCATCGGATCGGGGTGGAGCGGGTCGGCGCTGACTCGGAAGTGGGCCGAATACTCTGGCGCCAGATCGGCGGCGGCGCCGCGGACGGTGGAGACGAATCCGAAGGAGTACCCGCGCTCCTGGGCGGCGACCGCACCGGTCTGCTCTGGCTGCCTGGCGGCGAAGCCGAAGGCAGCGGCGAATGCGAGAAGGCCGATGATGGTGAGGTGCGCGGCCGCCCGGGACAGGAGGCGCGGTTCAGTCAATCGGCGCAGCGGCCCGCGCGAATCGTGCAATAGAAAGGCTCCCGCGGATGTGCTGAGGTGGCGTCGGATGCGCGACCTCGCTCATCCCCGAGCCGGCGCGAAAGTATTGCCGGTCGAGGTCGTGCTGTCGGGATGGTAGCAGCGCGACCGAGTCGCGGTCAACCTCCCGATGCCATCTGCATCGCCGGCGAACCGTCGTCGGCGAGGCTGCGCGAGCCATCGCCCAGGCTGATCCAGACCAGCTGTCGTCCTACTGCCGCCGGCACGGCGAGCGGCAGCTTGAGCACCACCGACGCACCGGGCGTCAGCGCCGGGACCTGCACGTCGATCGCCTTCAGATCCGGTGGCGCGGCGGAGAGATACGGATCCGTGCTTGCCTGCCAGCCCGTCATCAGCTGCAGGCCGCTCGGCCACGCCTGCGCGCCGCTGTTGGTCACGCGCAGCGGCAGCTCGACGGTGCTTCCGCCAGCGGCGCCCGGCAGCTGTGCTGCCCAGAAGGGCGGCCCCTGCCCCGGAACCGCGGCCGGCGGCGCTCCGGCCTCGCCCCCCGGCAGCCGAGCGTCGTAGCGCACCGCCAGAGCACGCTGGTTGAAGTAGCTGACCAGGCCGCGATAGACGCCTTCGGCGGCCGCCTGCTGGCCGGCAGCGCTGACGAGCAGATCCTGCTCGGCCTCGAGGCTGATGGAGCCGACCTCGCTCAGCACGCTGGGCATCTGCAGGCCGCGATGCGGCTTGCAGAAGGTCCCGCCGTCGTCGCAGGTGTCGCCCGCGGCCCACTGCCGCCCGATCAGGTAGTAGGAGATCGCCTGGGTATGGCGGTCCTGGCGAGCGTAGGGAGCCAGCCTGTCCAGCTCCTTGACCACATTCGTCTGGATATCGCCCGCCAGCGCGCTCGATCGAGCGCCGCCCCAGGGCGTCTCGTCGTCATAGAACGTCTGGGTGGCGGCGATCTTGTACGCCACCCCGTTCTGGGTCATGGAGTTGATGTGGATGCTCACCAGCACGTCGGCGCGCGCCAGGTTGGCGAGGTCGATTCGAGCGCTGAGCTCGTCGCGCGTGCGGGTGCTGCCGGCCCTGTCGAAGCCGGCCTTGCCGTCGCCGTTGACGTCGCGCCATGGCGGCCCGTTGCAGCCGAGCCGCGGGTAGTCGTCGCCGGCGAGGGCATCGTCACTGGTGCGCGTCATGACCACCGTCACGCCCTGCGCCTCGAGCAGCCTGCGCAGCGCCAGGCCGATGCCCAGGGTCATCGTCTTCTCGGCATAGGCCTTGCCGCGCCTCGACGGATCGGGCACCCCGAAGTCGAGGCAGCCACCGTGGCCGGGATCTATGGCAACCACGATGGCGCCAGGGTTTGGTGCGTATAGCTCACTGCTCGAGCCGGGCGCTGGAACCACCTCACCAATCGCGAGACCGGGCGCGGAGCTGGTGCTCGTCGGCGCAGCCGACGCATCGGTCGCCGATGACTGCGGCCCAGTCTGCGAGGGCAGCGGCACGCCGCCGCAGGCCACCAGGACCAGCAGCAGCGCCGGAGCCAGGGATCGGAGGTGCGGGACGGGCACGCGCAGCTAGCGCTCGGAGGCCTCGACCGACTTGCTCAGCGAGACCAGGAACTCTGAGTTGTTCTTGGTCTTGCCGAGGCGCTGCATGAGCAGCTCGATTCCCTCGTTGGGGCCGACCGCGGAGAGCATGCGCCGCATCGTCCAGGTCATGCGCAGCGTGTTCTCGTCGAGCAGCAGCTCCTCGCGACGCGTTCCGGAGCGCAGGACGTCTATCGCCGGGAAGATGCGCTTCTCGCTGAGCTTGCGGTCGAGCGCCAGCTCCATGTTGCCGGTCCCCTTGAACTCCTCGTAGATCACGTCGTCCATGCGCGAGCCGGTATCGACCAGGCAGGTGGCGATGATCGTCAGGGAGCCGCCGTGCTCGATGTTGCGCGCCGCACCGAAGAACCGCTTCGGCGGATAGAGCGCCACCGGGTCGACACCACCCGAGAGGGTCTTGCCGGAGGCCGGCAGGGCGAGGTTGTAGGCGCGCGCCAGGCGGGTGATCGAGTCGAGCAGGATGACCACGTCGCGGCCGGTCTCGACCTGTCGCTTGGCGATCTCCAGGCACATCTCCGCAACGCGGGTATGGTTCTCGGTCGGCTCGTCGAAGGTCGAGGCGTAGATCTCGCCCTTGACGCTGCGGCTCATGTCGGTGACCTCTTCGGGCCGCTCGCCGATGAGCGCCACCATGAGCAGTGCCTCGGGATGGTTGTCGGTGATCCCCGACGCGATCTGCTTGAGGACGGTCGTCTTGCCGGCCTTGACCGGCGACAGGATCAGTCCGCGCTGGCCCATGCCGATGGGCGCGATGAGGTTCACCAGTCGCTGGGTGAGGTTCTTCTGATCGGTCTCGATGTCGAACATCTGATCGGGGAAGACCGGAACGAGCGTGTCAAAATAGGGACGACGCTTGGCGGTCTCTGGATCGACCTGGTTGACCGTGTCCACGCGCAGCAGGCCCCAGTACTTCTCCTGGTCCTTGGGCGGACGCGTCTGGCCGGTCACCCGGTCGCCGGTGCGCAGGCCGAAGCGGCGGACCTGGCTCGATGAGACATAGATATCGTCTGGCGACGGCATCACTCCGTGACGGCGCAGGAAGCCGAAGCCCTCGTCGACGATCTCCAGGATCCCTTCGGCGGCACCCGACTCCTGAGGCGCCTCGTGGCGTGCCGGGGCGGGCGGCGTGAGCGGCACGACGTCGAGCAGCTTCAGAACCAGGTCGGAATGCTCCAGGTCGTCGGCACCCTCGATCCCGTGCTCGCCGGCGAGCTCGCGCAGCTCCTCGATGGGCTTTGCCTGCAGACTCTGCAGATTGAGCCCCTGGTCCTCGCCGTCTTCGGTCGGGAACGGGCCCGAATAGATGGAGGAGTACCCGCCGGTGGCGTACTCGTTGCGCCGTCGCGGGTAGGTGGCGCGGGCCGTCGGCTGGCGTCGCGGGCCTCCGCCTCCATCGGAGCGGCGGCGTGGCCGCCCACGGCGCGGTCGTGCTTCGTCGTTCATGAACCTCTCGGATACCAACAGTGCTTGGAAGTGGGTCCCGGGCGAAAGCTGCACCTGCCAGACACGCTCGACTGCAGCGTGCGCAGACTGAGCTCGGAGTGTCGCTCTCGTGCGGAGCGCGCGTCGGTCAAGCGGTCAGACCTTGCGGGTCCCGGCGCGAGTGGTGATGTTCGGTCCGCCGTATCCGCTCATCTCGCCGATGAGCTGTGTCCGGATCTGGCGCAGGACCGGTCGCCAGTCCAGACGATGATACCCGAGATGCGCAACCAGCGCGTCGGCATTCCACCGCTGGCCGCGGCTCCAGCCCTGACGGAGCGCCGCGCCGGCTGCCTCGCTGCGCCACCAGGTCGTCCCGTGCTGCTGTCGCAGCCATCCTCCGAGCGCGACGCCAAGGAACTGGCCGCGCAGGTCACGAGCCACCGCGAGGTTGTCACCCACCTCGGCGAGGTAGCTCGACTCCGGATGGCGCACACCGGTCAGCAGGCCCAGCAGCCCGCCATAGTAGGCCCGATGCAGCGCCACCTCGTCGCCGCGATGCAGGCGCAGCTCGTACAGCAGCGCGGCTGCCGCGCGGCGGAGGCGGTAGAGCAGCCCGAAGGCCGCGAAATCGAGCCAGCCGAGGATCTCGCCTTCGGCCATCCCGAGCTCGCCCTGCAGCCAATCGGGCTCCCCGGCCAGGCCGGCGAAGGCATAACCGTAGCCCGCCCCAATGCTGTCGTCGCCCGCATACCGATATGCGGCCGGCAGGTCGCTGGCCGCGTTCGCGAAGCGCTCCGCCTGACCGATGGCGGCGAGCCCCGCAAGGTAGTCAGCGTGGCCATCTCCGGGCTGCAGCATCAACCGGATGTCCCCGGGTATGCGCACCGGCACACAGGTCGCCTCGCCAACGCCGTTCGGACGCCGCTGCACCTCGAGCAGCACGTTCGACTGCGCCGCGAGGTCGAGGCCCAGGCCGGCGAGCGTGTGGCGCAGCACCGGCAGCAGCCTGCGCTCCTCGAACCAGCCGTCCCAGCCGCTGCCGCGCAGCAGGTGTGACAGATCGGCGACCGAGGCGTCGCCCTGCTCGATGTCGATCTCGGCCAGGTAGCGCCGCAGGGCGGAGAAGTAGGGTGTCTCCGATTCGACCAGGAAGCGCCCCATCTCGGACGCCAGCGCATGCGGGTCGAAGCCGCGTGTCGCATCGGCCATGGCCAGGCGATCGGCATGGCCGAGCTCCCCTCCGGCGACATGCAGCCGCCAGAATCGCTCCTCGCGCAGTGGATTGATGGCCTCGACCGCCTCGCGGTAGCTGGCGTCGAGCGCATTCCGATCGGAGCGCTCGCTGATCTCGGCGATGCGCGCCGGGGCCCGGCGGTAGGCGATCCGCTCCCCACGCCAGATGATGATCGCACTCCCCTCGGCCGCGGCGATCTGGTCGGTGAGATCCACCACGCTGCTCTCGGCGTAGCCTTCGCTGGCGAACGCGAGCAGCGCGCGCGCCTGGTTCGGCGACTCGCCGTCCCCTTTCGCGGCGGAACGCAGCGCCTCGACTGCCTGGTGGCTGAACAGGTCGGCATGACGCCGATACGCCGGAGCCAGCTCGAGTCGCTGCGCCCGCCCGGAGAGCACCGCCGATCGTGCCTCGCCGACCCCGGCCGTGAAGGCCTCGAGGCCGCGCTGGTAGGCGGCGAGGTCGAATGCCGGAGCACGCCTGCGCCGGCTCGTGGCAGCGGCGGTCATGCCTTGCTCGGCGCGGCCGTCCTGGTCCTGTGGACGATCGGCTCCTGCTCGGGCACGCCGGCGTGGCGGGCGGCGGCACCCACGAACTCGCGGAAGAGCGGGTGCGGCCGATTGGGCCGACTCTTCAGCTCCGGATGCGCCTGGGTGGCCAGGAAGAACGGGTGGTCGCGCAACTCGACGAACTCCACCAGGCGGCCATCGGGCGAGACTCCCGAGAAGCGCATGCCGGCAGCGGTCAGTGGCTCGCGGTACGCGTTGTTCACCTCGAAGCGATGGCGGTGCCGCTCGTAGACGACCTCATCGCCGTAGGCCTCACGCACCGCGGTGCCCGGCTCCAGCCGTGCCGGGTAGAGGCCGAGGCGCATGGTGCCACCCTTGTCGCTGACGTCGGTCTGGTCGGGCATGAGGTCGATGACCGGATGCTCGGTGAAGACGTTGAACTCGCTGCTGTTGGCGTCCTCGGTGTGGAGCGCAAGGCGCGCGAACTCGATCACGGCGCACTGCAGGCCAAGGCACAGGCCCAGGAATGGGACCTTGTTTTCGCGGGCCCAGCGGATCGCCCGGATCTTGCCCTCGACACCCCGATAGCCGAAGCCACCGGGGACCAGCACGCCGGCCACGCCGGCAAGCTCAGTGGCGACCTCCTGGGGCTCAACGCGCTCCAGGTGCTCGCTGCGAATCCAGCGCACCTTGACGTCGACCCGGTGATGCAGCGCCGCGTGCTTGAGCGCCTCGTTGACGCTGATGTAGGCATCGGGCAGCTCGGTGTACTTCCCGACGATGGCGATCTCGACCTCGGGGCGCGGGGCACGGATGCGCGCCACCAGGTCCTGCCAGTCGGCCAGGTCCGGTTCGCCTGCCGGAATGTCGAGCTCACGGGTGATCAGCTTGCCCAGGCCGGCGCGCTCGAGCTGGATCGGGACCTCGTAGATGCTGCGCGAGGTCCTGAGCGGGATGACGGCGTGGACGTCGACATCGGTGAACAGGGAGACCTTGTCGAGGATCTCGTCGTCGATCGGCTCGTCACTGCGCAGGACAATCACGTCGGGCTGGATGCCTATGCTGCGCAGCTCCTTGACGCTGTGCTGGGTAGGCTTCGTCTTGAGCTCGCCGGTGGCGCCGATCTGCGGCAGCCAGGTGACGTGCACGTACAGCACGTTGCGGCGACCCACGTCCTTGCGCATCTGGCGGATCGCCTCCAGGAACGGCAGCGACTCGATGTCGCCCACCGTCCCGCCGACCTCCACGATCACCACGCCGTGCTGCGCCAGGCCGCTGCCCGCGACGGACCCGGTGCCCTCTCGGGCGACGCGCTGGATGCGCTCCTTGATCTCGTTGGTGATGTGCGGGATGACCTGCACCGTGCCGCCAAGGTAGTCGCCGCGACGCTCCTTGCCGATCACGCTCTGGTAGATGCGCCCGGTGGTGACGTTGCTCGCCTGGGACAGGTTCTCGTCGATGAAGCGCTCGTAGTGGCCCAAGTCGAGATCGGTCTCAGCTCCGTCATCGGTCACGAAGACCTCGCCGTGTTGGTACGGCGACATGGTGCCGGGGTCGATGTTGATGTAGGGGTCGAGCTTCAGGATGGAGACCGGAATCCCCCGGGCCTTCAATATCCGCCCGATCGAAGCGGCGGTGATGCCTTTGCCGAGCGAGCTGGTGACGCCGCCCGTGACGAAGACATACTTCGGCATTGGTTCTTGAGTCCTCCGGGGTTTTTCCGATTCTATCATCGGCCGATACCGATTGCGGGCCGCAGCCGGACCGAGCCGGCCGGTCGCCGGCCGCTCCGCCGGCCGCGGGTCGCACGCCGCCGCCGGCCGCGGGTCGCACGCCGCCGCCGGCCGCGGGTCGCAGATTTGCACCGGGTGTGGGCAAACACCCAGGCAGCCGCCAGCGCATCCAGATCGAGCGTCGTTCCTCCTCCATCTGTTGCATCCCGCGTCGAATCGGGAGGAGAAACGACCTCGGATTCACCGATGGCCAGTCCATCTTGGGCGTTTGCCCACAGCGGATGCAAAGAGTCGGTCTCTGGATCGGTCCGAGCTTTTGCGGGAAGAGTATCTCGGGCTCAGCCTGCCGGTGCCTCTCGCGGCCTGAGGCGCAGGCCGCGCAGAAGTTGCGCGTTCGCCGCCACGACGATCGTCGACAGGCTCATGGCCAACGCACCGACGCTCATCGGCAGGATGAACCCGACCGGTGCCAGCACCCCTGCCGCAACCGGGATGGCGACCGCGTTGTAGCCCGTCGCCCAGACGAGGTTCTGGATCATCTTGCGGTAGCTCGCTCGACTGAGCTCGATCGCCCCAACCACGTCACGCGGGTCGTCCCTGACGAGCACGATGCCCGCTGACTCCACCGCCACGTCTGTCCCGGCACCGATCGCGATGCCGACATCGGCCTGGGCCAGCGCCGGCGCGTCGTTGACGCCGTCACCGACCATCGCGACATTCCGCCCGCCGGCCTGGAAGCGCCGCACCGCCTCCGCCTTGTCGGCCGGCAGCACCTGGGCGGCGACCTCGTCGATGCCGATCCGCTGCGCCACCGACTCGGCTACCGACTGCGCATCGCCGGTGATCATCGCCACCCGCAGGCCCATTTCGTGCAGCTGTCGGACGGCTTCGACCGATTCGGCACGGATCTCGTCCTCGACGCTGACGGCACCCAGCACCCGGCCATCGGCGATGACGTGCAGCACGGTCCGTCCCGAGTCCGCCCAGCCGTCGGTAACAGCCCGCACATCCGCCGGCGACTCGATCCCGAGCTCACCAAGCAGCCGCGGACCGCCGACGAAGACCTCGCGACCATCGACCATCGCGCGCGCGCCGCGCCCGGCGAGGTTCTCGAAGCCCTCCACGAGCCGATGGCTCAAGCGGCGCTCATCCGCACCTGCAACGATCGCGCGCGCCAGGGGGTGCTCGCTGTCGGCCTCCACCGCGGCGGCCAGCCCCAGGACCTCATCCTCATTCCTGCCCGGAGCGCTGGCGACTCCCGAGAGCACCGGCTCGCCGCGGGTGAGGGTGCCTGTCTTGTCGAAGATCACCGTATCGACGTCCTTCGCTCGTTCAAGCGCCAGGCGATCCTTGACCAGCAGGCCGTTGCGCGCGCCGAGCGTGGTGCTGATGGCGATCACCAGCGGAATGGCCAGGCCGAGCGCGTGCGGACAGGCGATGACCAGGACGGTGGCGGTGCGGATCAGCGCCTCCTCAGGCTCGCCGATCAGCAGCCAGACGGCGAGGGTGGCCACGCCGGCGAGCAATGCCACGTAGAAGAGGATGGCCGCGGCCCGATCGGCGAGGACCTGGGCGCGGGAGTTCGAGGCCTGCGCCTGCGCGACGAGGCGCATGATGCCCGACAGTGCGGTCTCCCCACCGACCGCGGTGACGCGCACCCGCAGGCTGCTGCCCGCTGCCACCGTACCCGCCACGACTCGGTCGCTCGGCTCCTTGGTCACAGGACGCGACTCGCCGGTGATCATCGACTCATCGACATCGGCCACGCCTTCCACGACCTCGCCGTCGGCCGGCACCCGGCCGCCCGGGCGCACCAGCACGACGTCGCCACGCTCGAGCTCGGCCGTCTGCACCATCTCGGTGCCGCTGGCGGTGATGCGCTCGGCTGTGTCGGGCAGTAGCTCGGCGAGCGCGGTGAGTGCTCCGCGGGCCTGCATGATCGATCGCATCTCGATCCAATGGCCAAGGCTCATCACCGTGATCAGGCTCGCCAGCTCCCACCACACGTCGACCGCGAAGAGGCCAAGGGTGGCAGCCCAGCTGGCGACGAATGCGACCGCGATCGCCAGGCTGATGAGTGTCATCATCCCCGGCTGCCGCTCCGCGAGCTCGGTGCGCGCGCCGGTCAGGAAGACGCGACCGCCGTAGAGGAAGATGACGGTCCCCAGCGCCGCCGGAATCCAGCCTGATCCGGGGAAGGTTGGCGCCATGTATCCCAGCCAGTGCTGGACCTCGGCGCTCCAGATGATGACCGGGATCGTCAGCAACAGGACGATCCAGAACTGTCGGCGGAACACGTTCGGGTCATGGCCCGCGTGCTTGTCGTGAGCCGGGTGGCCGCCGTGCTCGCTGTCGGCCAGCGGTGCGCGGTGCAGATCAGGCGGCCCCTCGGCCGTCTGTCCGTGTGCCGCGCCATGGGAACGATTCATCGTGACGTCCTGCGGTCTGGTAATACTCCCCCCTAGTATGTCCCATACGTCAAGCCGATGACTTGGAACGCTGGCACCCCGCATGCTGTTCGGTCAGACCATGATCACGACCTTCCTGGCACAACCTGTCGTTGTGAGGCTGGCCCTGCTGGTAATGGCCCTGCTGCTCGCCGCCTGCACCCCGGGCAACTCGACCGGAGGCAATGGCTACTGAGAGCGTGTCCTCCGGCGTATGAGCGAGCAACCCCGATCGCAGCCCATGCGATCGGCCGCGCATGAGGAGGAACCATGAGGCGTCTCATCATTCTGGCCGCCACTGCTGCCCTGGTCGTGGCCCTGCCTGCCATCGCGTTGGCCCAGGGTCGCCCGCAGACGTTCGAAGCACAGCTGCACAGCTTGAACGGTTCGGGAGCCTCGGCACATGCCTGGCTCACGCTCGACGGCAATCAGCTGACGATCCACATGGAGGAGGTTGGCCTGGAGGCGAGCAAGATCCATCCGCAGCATGTACATGGCAAGCTGCCCGGCGACGCGACCGCGTCACCGACGCTGGTAAGCAAATGCCCCGCGCCGCCCCGCGACACTGACGGCGACGGGCTCATCAGCTTCGCCGAGGGGCTGCCCGACTACGGCGGGGTGCTCGTCAACTTCGGGGCTCCTGCGGCCAACGCCGACGGCACGTTCACCCTCGACGGAACGTTCACGGTCGATCCGGGAATCAACCTCAACATCCGCGCCCTGGTGATCCACGGCCTCACGGTCGACGGCACGTACAACCCCACGTTGCCGGTGGCCTGCGGGCAGGTGCATCCGATCGGTGACTGACCCGCTGCGAGAGAGGGGGAGCCACGGCCGCCGGACGACCCTCCGGCGGCCGTTTTCGCTGTCCGCGTGCGCCATCATGAACGGATGATGCCGCCCGCCCTTCGGCTGATCCATCCCGCACCGGCTGCGGCCGTGGTGGCACTGTCGGCGGCGCTGGGCGCCATCCTGCTGGCGCAGGCCGGTCGGGCGCCCGACAGCCGCCTGTTGCTGGTCGTGCTGAGCGTCGCCGGCTCGCAGGTCGCCACCGGCGCCTTCAACGACTGGGCCGATCGTGAGCGGGACGCGATGGCGCGCCCCGAGAAGCCGATTCCCGCCGGGCTGCTCAGCCCCGCAACCGCCGTGACGCTTGGCGTCGCCGGCGTCGTGCTGCAGGTCGTGACATCGGCACCCCTCGGCGCGCTGCCGCTGCTCCTGGGAGCAGGCGCCACGGCCAGCGCCCTGGCATACGACTTCGCGCTGTCGCGCATGCCCGCCTCGGTGCTCCCCTACCTCGCCAGCTTCGGTCTGCTGCCGCTGTGGATCGCGGCCGGCATCGGGCTGAGCCTGGAACGCGTGGCCGCCGCCAGCCTGCTGGTCGCGCCATTCGCCGCCGCCGCACACCTGGCCAACACGCTGCGAGACTTCGACGCGGATGCTGCGGGGGGGTCGCGCAGCCTGGCGCAGGTGCTGGGCAGGCAAACGAGCCGCATGCTGGCGCTCGGCCTGGCGCTGGGGGTGGGGCTCGTCGTGGCCGCGCTGCTCGGCCTGGGCGGTCAGTGGCGGCCGGCGAGCCTGACGCTGGGCGTCATCGGTCTGCTGGCGGTCGGACAGGGCGCCGTGAGCGCGCGGCGACTGTGGCACGGCATGCTCGTCGCCGCGGTGTGCTGGACAGCTGCCTGGGCGCTGGCCACCGGCTGAGCCGTGTCAGATGGTGTCGTCGAACTCCATCTCGTCGTCATTCTCCTCGGTCAGCTTCAGCCAGACGAAGAGCCCGGCCAAGATGGTGAGCGGGATGACGATCAGGGCCGCCAGGAGCGCGCCGATGCTTATGAACAGAATCTTCAACGCCTTCAATTTGGTGAGCCTCCCGAAATGATGCGCTTACCTTACGCGCCGGGCGTCTTGGACGCCGCGTGTCGTTGCTGCGGTGCCGCCTCGATGATAGCCAGAATCTCGTCGCGGGTGAACTCTGCAAGGCTGTGGGCGACCGTCCCCGAGGCCTCCGTCACGAGCAGCCGCAACACGAACGAGCCGTCCTGCTCGAAGAAGAACAGGTCGCGCGCCCGCTGCGTGTCGACGTACGCACCGAGCACGCGCAGTGCCTGCTCGTAGTAATTGCCGATCTCGGCATGCGGCGTTTGCGAATCGGTGCTGGCGCGTGCCGCGGTCTGACGGTCGAGGAGCTCGGAGATCTGCTCCTCCACGAGCTCGAAGGTCTGCTTGACCAGCCCCCCGGAGCTCTCCGTCCAGGCGCTCGTCTTGGGCTGGGCGAGTCCCTGCAGGATGAAGCCCGCCTCGAGCTCCACGAAGAGGATCTCCTTGAGCTGCTCGCCGTCGGCGAACGCGCCAACGCTGCGCAGCACCTCCTCCCAGTCCTGGCGTGGACTACCCTCGTAGATGCGCATTGGACCCTCCGTCCGGAGCCGGCCGCCGATGGCGTGCCACGCGGCAGGATACCCCAGCGTTCCGCCGCGACGCCACCTCAGGCAGCGGGACCCAGGGACGCCAGCTCGACGGCGATGCGCGCCGCCATGCGCGCGTTGTTGACGATCAGGCCGATATTGGTCTCCAGCGCCCGCCCGCCGCTCCGGGCGGCGACCCGCGACAGGACGAACGGGGTCACCGCTGCCCCTCGGATCTGCTGGGCGCGCGCGGCGCGCAGCGCATCCTCGATCCAGGCCTCCACCTCGTCGAATGGCAGCGCCAGCCGGGCGGGCGGTGGCTGGACGAAGAGGATCGCGCCCGCTCCCGGCAAGCCGACCTGCAGACCGATGGCCACGGCCGCGCCGTGCGCGTCCTCGACCCGGTGCGGGACACGCAACCCACTGCTGGCACTGTAGAACGCCGGCATCTCATCGACGCCCAGGCCAATGACCGGCACGCGCCGCGTCTCGAGCAGCTCCAGGGTGGCCGGCAGGTCGAGGATCGACTTCGCGCCGCTGCAGACCACGGCCAGCGGCGTGGCGGCCAGCTCGTCGATGTCGCTCGAGGTGTCGTGGCTCTCCTGCCAGCCGCGGTGCACGCCGCCGATCCCGCCGGTGGCGAAGAGGCGGATGCCGGCCATGTGCGCGGCGCGCATGCTGGCGCTGACCGTGGTGGACGCCAGGCGCCGCGCCGCGAGGAGCGGGGCGAGGTCGCGCGACGCCGCCTTGGCCGGTTGGTTGGCCGGATCGGCGAGGCGCTCCAGCAGCTCCCGCGCGGCGCCGACGCGCAGCCAGCCGTCGTCGAGCGCCACGGTCGCCGGAACCGCGCCCTCGTCGCGGACCGCCGCCTCGGCGGCCAGCGCGGTGGCCAGGTTATGCGGCGGCGGCAGTCCCTGCGAGATGAGCGACGACTCCAGTGCCACGACCGGGCGGCCCGCCTGCAGCGCGGCCTGCACCTCGTCGCCGATCGCCAGGCGATGCATCCGCTCAGCCACGTTCCGGAGACGGCTGCGGCTCGTCGGGGAGCTGCGGCGGGCTCTCGCCGCTCACCCGCCCCTGCGCGCCCTCGACCCGCGCGACCTGCGCGCCGAGCCGACTGGCCGCGGCCATGGCGCGCTCCAGCTCGGGCCGCGGCGGCGGCCACATTCCGAGGTGCGCCAGCTCGTCGATCAGCGCGGCGGTGAACGCGTCGCCGGCACCGGTGGTGTCGACCGGCGTGCCGGAAAGCTGCGGTGCCGGTACGCTGAACGGCGCGATGCCAGGCCCCGCTGCCGCCGATCCATCGCTGCCGGCGGTGACCAGCACCAGGCAGCTCGGCAGCCTTTCGGCGAGCTGCCTGACCAGCGGCAGCGCATCGTCGGCGCAGCCGGTGAGGGCCGCCGCCTCGTCCCGGCTGGCGACCAGCAGGTCGCTGCCGGCCGCCCGGACCCGGTCCAGGAAGGCTGCTGCGAGCGACGGGTCGGGCGGCATCGAGCCCCCGGCGACGCTCAGGCGCGCTCCCCTCGGCCGCGCGACGAGCGCGTCGAGCAGCTCCGGCGCGCCGGCCTCGTCGCGCAGCGCATAGCCGGAGCAGTGCACCCAGCCGGCGCCGTCGAGCAGGCCAGCGAACTCCGTGGCATCGGGCGTGACCCGATCGCTCAGCATGGTTCGCTCACCACCCTCGTCGAGCAGCGCGACCACGAAACCCGTGCGGCGAGCGCCAAGCGGGGCGAGATCGACCGCCTCACGGCTCAGCACGTCGCGCAGCAGGCGCGCTCCGGCGTCATCGGCCAACGGGGCGACCAGCCGCACCGAGGCGCCCCGACGGGCCAGGCGCACGGCAACGTTGGCGCCCTGGCCGCCGGGCCCCAGGCGCACCCGCGCGGGCGTGTCACCGCCCGCGCGCATCGGTCCGGAAGGGTGGGCCACGACGTCCAGCAGGCAGTCTCCAACGACGGCGATCAGCATCGGTCCATGCCTTCAGAGCGGCTTCCGGGTGGCAAAGCCCTCGTCGGTGGCATGCCAGAAGGCGAGCTCCGGATCGGAGAGGCGCCAGCACAGCCAGACGGGACGGCCGTCGCGCTGCCCCGGGAGGTCGACCAGGCCCATCTCCAGGTCGCGGACCTGCACGCCGAGCTCGGCGAGATGGCCCAGCAGGATCTGCATCCCCTCGTCGATCTCGCGTATCTCACGCTCACGACGGTTCGCCTCGGCGGCATGTCGCGGATCGCCATTCGATCCCAGCAGCGCATGCAGCCCGGCGTGTGCCGCCTCGTGGCGACGCCTCTCCACGGCCAGCTGCACGAGCACGGCGCGCACCTGGGGCACCAGCGCCCGCGCCTGGTCGAGGGAGTAGATCTGGGGGGCCATGACGAGCGGCGATGGTAGCAGTCCGCGCTCTGCTAGCATCGGTCCATACCTTCTCACGCGGGCCTGCTCCGCGCCGCGACGGCGCCCGTCCACAGCGCAGGAGGCAGAGCCATCCACGATGGCCGATGAACCGCGGCGGCATGCCGGCCCCAACGACGAGCACCCACCGGTCGGCCTCGACCCGTACACCGAGTTCGACGAGTTCGATCTTCCAAGCTACCTGGGTCCCGTCAGCTTCCAGAAGCTTCCCCTGGTGACCGATGGCGCCGCGCTGGCGGCGCGCCGTCCCGACGTGGCCATTGTCGGCGCGCCGTTCGACGATGCGGTCAGCCATCGCCCCGGCGCCCGATTCGGGCCGCGCGCCATTCGCATGGCCTCCTACCACGTCGGCTCGATCAACTCGCTGCAGCTCGACATCCAGCCCTTCGAGTGGCTCGACTGCGTGGATGCCGGCGACGCGCCCGTGGTGCCGGCCAACCTGGAGCGCGGTCACGAGGTCATCCGGCGCAAGGTGGCCGAGGTGG
>JBBSHF010000013.1:0-33205 GCA_038253355.1 Candidatus Limnocylindria bacterium | reverse complement strand
GCTCCTGGACCTGGTCGAGCACATCGCCGATCTGTCGCGCGAGGCACCGATCCTCCTGCTGGCGATTGCGCGGCAGGACCTGCTGGACATTCGTCCGCATTGGGGCGGCGGCAAGCTGAACGCGACGACCATCCTGCTCGAGCCGCTCAGCACCGAGCAGTCGATCCAGCTGGTGACGAACCTCCTTGGCGACGAGGACCTGGCGCGAACGCTCCAGGAGCGTGTCGGCGAGACGGCCGAGGGCAATCCACTGTTCGTCGAGGAGCTGGTGGCGATGCTGGTGGACGACGGTGTCCTGCAACGCCGCGACGGAGCATGGGTGACCGATGTGAGCCTGGAGCGCATCAGCGTGCCGCCGACCGTCTCGGCCCTGGTTGGCGCCCGCCTCGACCACCTCGAGCCGTCGGAGCGTGACCTGGTTGGCCGCGCCTCCGTCGTGGGAAAGGTGTTCCAGCGTTCGGCGGTGACCGAGCTGTCCCCGCCCGAGCGCCGGCCTGAGCTCGGCGCGCGTCTCATGGCCCTGGTGCGCAAGGAGCTGGTGCGGCAGGACCGATCGGATGCCGTGGGCGACGAGGCGTTCCGCTTTCGCCACATCCTGGTGCGCGACGCGGCGTACGGCGCGCTGCCCAAGGAGCAGCGTGCGGACCTGCACGCGCGCTTCGCGGATTGGCTGGAGCGCGTCGCCGCTGATCGGCTGCCCGAGTACCAGGAGGTGATCGCCTATCACCTCGAACAGGCGCACCAGAGCCGTTCCGACCTCGGCATGAACGATGATCTGACGCGATCGCTTGGGGCTCGCGCGGCCGGCTATCTGCGCTCGAGCGGCAACTCCGCGTTCGCGCACTCGGATCGGACCGCCGCGGTTCACCTTCTGACCCGCGGGGTGGCCCTGACCGATGATGGCCGCGAGCGTGGCGAGATGTTGTTGCTCATCGCCGAGGCAACAGCTGAGCTGGGCGACTTCCGGGGTGCGTCCGCCCTGGTTGACAGCGCAATCGCGGCCGCCCGCGAAGCGGGGGACGAGCTGCTGGCGATGCGCTGCGAGCTCCAACGCCTGATGGGGCAGCAGATCGCCGAGTCGGCCCCCCATGATGAACGGCTCATGGAGCTCGCGGACGGGCTCGAGGCCGCCGCCGCGCAGCATGGCGACCTCCGCGGCGCCGTGGTGGCCGAGATGGCGCGCGGAGGGTTCTACCTGATTCGCTGTCGGTGGGCCGATGCCCTGGTTGCACAGGAACGCGCCATGCGGATTCTCGATCAGCTTGACGATCCGCATCTGCGCCAAACGGCGCAGATCGATGCCTGGAACGCACTGCGCTGGGGGCCGGTGCCGGCCGCGGAGGCAATCGCCCGCATCGAGGCGGACGATGCCACGAGGGATCCGGCGTGGAGATTCCCGCTTGGCTTTCTCGGTTCGCTTTTGGCGATGCGGGGTGAGTTCGATGCCGCCCGCGCGCGGGTTCGGGATACGCTCGCCTTCCTGGGCGAGCGTGGGCTCACGCTGCGCGTTGGCGGCTCGGCGCTGATGAGCGGATTGGTCGAGCTCCTGGCCGGTGATCTCGAGGCCTCCGAGCGAGCGTACAGCGACGGCATCGACGTGCTCAGCTCCATCGGCGAAATGGGCGTCCTCTCGACCCTTGCGGCCATGCGGGCACTGGTCCAGTACCGTGCCGGCCGCTTTGACGAAGCGCTCGCCTCGATCGAGCTGGCCAAGGAGAACGGCGGGCCCCACGACATCGCCACACAGGTGGGCTGGCGGAATCCCGCCGCGATGATCGCGGCGGATCGCGGCGACCTGCCGACGGCGGAGCGGCTCATCGGCGAAGCGGGGGCCATGGTCGAACCGACCGATTTCCTCGAGCTGCGCGGCCAGACGTGGGAGACCCTGGCACACGTGCGCCGCAGAGCCGGGCGTACCGCGGAGGCCATTACGGCCCTGCGCCGCGCCATGTCGGAGCACGACCAGAAGGGCAATCTGGTGGAGCTCGCGCGCGTCAGCCGCCTGCTCGAGGCGGTCCCCGGCGCGAGCGCCTGAGGTGAGTGCTCAGCCTGTCACCCGACGGTGATCGTCAGGTGCATGCCCGGGTGGATGCGGCAGGTGACGTCGTAGGTCCCTGCCTTGTCGAAGGTGAACGAGTCGCTGGCGCCGGCCTTCAGTGTCAGGTCGAACAGCGCGTTGTCGGCCTTCGTGCCGTCCTTGCCATTGGTGGCGGTGTGCTCGGTGGCGTCCATGTTCATGAACGTGACCTTGATGCCGACTGGCACGCTCAGCGTCGCGGGCGAGAATGCGAAGCTCGCGAGCATGACCGCCGCTTCACCGGAGGCCGTGGTGCTCGTGCCGGCAGCAGCGCTCTGCGTCGCGGCCGCGCTCGGCGTGGCTGCGGCGGTGCGTGCCGTCGTGGGCGTGGTCGTTGGCCCGCCACTGCAGGCGGCGAGGATGAGCGACAGCGTGGCGGCCACCGCCACGAGCGGGCCGGCGGAGCGCCGGGTGGAATCGGTCTGGTGCATGCGTGCGGCTCCTGTCTTCGGGGGCGTCTCGGCCGGTCCCTCTGTCGGTTGCATACGCCGCCGGTTTCGCTGTGGTGATTCACGCTCGAGCATTTGACGCGCCGATGAGGTGGCCGCATAGTGGGCCAACCCACTCTTAGTGCCCCGCGCGTCGAGCATGCCGCAGACCACCATCTACGTCGCGCCCCGCTCTCCCGGGTCGCCCGATAATCCACTCTCCGCCGTCACCACGCTCGAGCTGGCGCGCCTCTTCGGACGCTCCGCCGCCCTGGCCGGTGTTTCGCTGCGCATCGAGCCGGGCAAAACGATCGCGCTGGTCGGTCCCAACGGCGCCGGCAAGACGACCCTGCTGCGCATCCTGGCGACCGCCATCCGGCCAAGCTTCGGCTCCGCGCAGGTCGACGGGCTGGACGTGGCGAAGGACCCCGAGCGCGTGCGCACCCGCGTCGCCTACCTCTCGCACGCGACCGGCCTGTACGACGACCTGACCGCGCTCGAGAACCTGCGCTTCGCGGCGACCATGCTCGACGTGCCTGCCGCGGAGATCGAGACGCGGATCGGCACCGCGCTGGCCGATGTCGGCCTGGCGGCCGTCGCCGAGGCGCGCGTCGTCACCTTCTCGGCGGGGATGCGCAAGCGCCTGGCGCTGGGCCGCCTCCTACTCTCGCCACACAGTCTGCTGCTGCTCGACGAGCCGCACGCCGCCCTGGACGAGGCGGGCATGGCCCTGGTTGACGAGCTGCTCGGCCGCTGGCGCGAGGTCGGCATCACCGTGCTGGTGGCCTCGCACGCGGTGGAGCGCCTGGCACCGCTGGTCGACGGCAGCGTGCGGCTCGACGGTGGCCTGCTGGCCGAGATCTCCGGCACGGGCGTCAGCCACAACCCGGGCCGGGCGCACATCGGCGCCCCGTCCATGGCAGGGTTCGACTCGTGAGCGAGCTGGCACGCAACGCAGGGATCGCGTTGGCCATCGCGCGCAAGGACGCGCTGGCCGAGCTGCGCGGCAAGCACGCCACCACCTCTACCCTGTTCTTCGCGGCCATCGTGCTGCTGCTCTTCGGCTTCGCGCTCGGCCCCGACAGCCGCAAGCTGACCGAGGCGGCCCCCGGCCTGCTGTGGCTGGCAATCGTCTTCGCCGGCCTGCTGGCGGTGGGCCGTCTGCACCTGGTCGAGACCGATGACGGGGCGCTGGAGCAGCTGGCTCTCTACCCGGTCGATCGTCGCGCGATCTACGCCGGCAAGGCGCTCTCCGGACTCGCCGCGATGCTGGTCCTGGGTGGCGTGCTGCTGCCCGTGGTGGCGATCCTGTACGGCATCGACCTGGCGGCGGCCTGGTTGCCGCTGATCGTCACGCTGCTGCTGGGCGCCATCGGCTTCGCGGCGGTGGGCACCTTCTACGCCGGTGTCACGGTGCGCATGCGGGCCCGCGAGGTCATGCTGCCGCTGCTCATGCTGCCGGTCATCGCGCCGCTGCTGCTGGCCGCGGTGAAGGCCACCACCGCGGCGCTCGGCGGCGATCCGTTCGGCGAGCTCACCTCCTGGCTGCAGCTGCTGGCCGGGTATGACATCGTGATGCTCATCGCCGGGGCGGCGACCTACGGCTTCCTGCTGGAGGAATAGAGGAAGAGATGAAGACGCGCCTGACGGGGATCGTCGGTCTGCTGGCGGTCGTGGCGGCTGCCATTTTCGGCCTGTTCGTGGTTCCCGCCGACCTGAACCAGGGCGACGCGCAGCGGATCATGTACGTCCACGTGGCATCGGCATGGCTGGGCTACCTGTCGTTCGGGGTCACCGCGCTGGCCGGAATCCTGTATCTGTGGAAGCGCGACCTGCGCTTCGACGCCATGGCACTCGCCGGCGCCGAGGTTGGCGTGATGTTCACCGCGTTTGCCATTTGGGGCGGGATGATGTGGGGCAAGCCGGTGTGGGGCACCTTCTGGCAATGGGAGGACCCGCGGCTGACGACGACCGCGCTGCTGCTGGCGCTGTACGTCGGCTACCTCCTGCTTCGTCACCTGACCGATGACCCGACGCGTCGGGCGACGCGTGCCGCGATCGTCGGGATCGTGGCCGCCATCGACATCCCGATCGTGCATTTCAGCGTCATCTGGTGGCGCGGTCTGCACCAGACGGCGACCTTCGGCGACCCGAGCAAGCTCCTGCATCCGTCCGCCCCGCCGCTCTTCATCATCGCGCTGATGAGCATGCTGGCCGCGTTCACCATCGTGTGGGTGTACCTCATGATCCGCCGCTACCAGCTCGCGCGCATCGAGTGGCAGATCGAGGAGCACGGCCGGCTGGGGCGCATCAACGCCGCTCGGCGCGTCGTGCAGCCGCGGCCCGGCGCATCGGCCGAGGTCCGCGTCGAAGAGGTGACCTCCTGAGCGACCTCGCCTTCATCGTCGCCGGCTACGCCGTGATCCTTGGTGGCCTGGCGCTGTACGCGGTCGTCCTGTGGCGCCGCGTGCGCGCAGCGCGCGGGACGTCGCTGCGCATTCGACGCGACGCCCACGCGGCCGATACCACCGGCGACGAGCGCCGATGACGCTTGCCCCGCCCGTGGTGCCTCTGCCGTCGCGCGGAAGGCGCTGGGGATTGATCGGGGCGGTGGCCGTGGTCGCGGCGGTGATCGGCTATTTCGCCTTCAGCAGCATTGGCAGTGCGCTGGTCTACTACCTCACCCCCACCGAGCTTCACGCGCGCGGTGCCGCCGCGTACGGCAAGCCGATCCGGCTGGGCGGACTGGTGGAGGCCGGCAGCGTGCGCAACGACGCATCGGAGCTGACCTTTGTGCTGACCGATGAGACGACGCGCATCACGGTGCACAGCAGCGAGCTGCCAACCAGCTCGTTCCGCGAGGGAGCCGGCGCCGTGGTCGAGGGCGAGCTGCGGCCGAACGGCGTCTTCGAGGCGTCCCAGGTCCTGGTGAAGCACGACGAGAACTACGTGGCACCCAGCGGCAGCGCCGTGCCGAGCCACGTCGCTCCGACGTACTAGGCGTCCATGCTTCCCAGCCTCGGGCACGTCGCGATCCTCATCGGCCTGGCGGTCAGCCTGTACGCGGCCGTCGCCTTCGTGCTGGGCGGACGCGGCCGCGACGCGGTGCTGCTGGCCACGGCACGCCAGGCGATGTACGCGGCCTTCGGGCTGGCGTTCATCGCCTGCGCTGCGATGGTCATCTCGTTGCTGACACACGACTTCAGCGTGGCCTACATCGCGAGGAACAACGCCACCACCACGCCCCCGTTCTACTCGATCATCTCCCTGTGGGCGGCACTCGAGGGATCGATCCTGTTCTGGACGCTGCTAACCCTCGGCTGGGCGAGCCTGGTCCTGTACCGATATCGGGCGCGCCATACGGCGCTGATGCCCTGGGTGGGGATGAGCCTGGCGCTCGTTGCCGTCTTCCTGTTCAGCGTGATGGTCTGGCCCGGCAATCCGTTCAGCCGCATCACACCGGTGCCGCTGGAGGGCAGCGGCCCGAATGCGCTGCTGCAGAACCACCCGTTCATGGGCCTGCATCCGCCGCTGCTGTACCTTGGCTACACGGGGCTATCGGTGCCGTTCGCCTTCGGCATCGCGGCGCTCCTCACGCGACGGACCGACGAGGAGTGGCTGGGCGTCGTGCGGCGCTGGACGATCATCCCGTGGATCTTCCTCTCGCTGGGGATCGTGGCCGGTGCCTGGTGGAGCTACGAAGTGCTCGGCTGGGGCGGCTACTGGGCGTGGGACCCGGTCGAGAACGCAGCGCTGCTGCCCTGGCTGACCGCCACCGCCTTCATCCACTCGTCGATGGTCGCTGAGCGTCGCGGGACGCTCAAGGTGTGGAGCATGGCCCTGGTGATCGCCACCTTCGTGCTCACCATCCTGGGCACCTTCCTCACGCGCTCGGGCGTGGTGCAGAGCGTCCACTCGTTCACCCAGTCGGCGATCGGGCCGTGGTTCCTGGGCGCCATCGTGCTGGCACTCGGCGGCTCGCTGGCCCTGCTGCTGTGGCGCCTGCCCGATCTCGGCGACCGCGGCGACCCTCCGCGCGCGGTGAGCCGCGAGTCTGCCTTCCTGTTCAACAACGTTCTGTTCCTGGGCGTGACCTTCGTCGTCCTGTTCGGGACGCTCATGCCGCTCATCTTCCAGGCGACCGGCGGGCAGCGGATCAGCGTCGGCACGCCGTACTACAACGGGCTCAACGTCCCCATCTTCGGCGCGCTGCTGTTCCTGATGGGTGTCGGGCCGGCGCTGCCGTGGGGCACCGCCTCGTGGCGCACGGTGCGCGAGCGCTTCACCCTGCCGATCGTCGCGGCGGCGGGCGTGCTGGTCGCCGCCGTGGCGCTCGGGATGCGCCAGCCGGCGCCGCTGCTCACGCTCGGCCTGGCCGGGTTCGTCGGCACGGTGATGGGTGACGAGCTGCTGCGCGGCGCGCGCTCACGTGCTCGCGTACGAGGCGAGGCGCCGGCGACTGCGCTCTGGCACCTGGCGACCCGCAACCGGCGCCGCTACGGCGGTTACGTGGTCCATTTCGGCGTGCTGGTCATGGCCATCGCCGTGGCGATCAGCTCCACGATGGCCCGGCAGACGACGGTGACGCTGCGTCCGGGGCAGAGCGCAACCCTGGCGGGCTACACGCTGACCCACGATCGCCTGGTGATCGAGCCGCTTGCCGAGGATGCGCGCGTGACCGAGACGCGTGCCGAGATGACCTTCGCCGGGCCGCAGTCGGGCACCCTCGCCACGGCGCTGCGCGACTATCCCAACTCGACCGCGGCGATCGCCACGCCGGCGGTGCGCACGGCGCTCGGCGAGGACCTGTACGTCACCCTGCTCAGCTCGGACCCCAAGACCGGAAGCGTCACGGTGCGCGTCTTCGTCAACCCGATGGTCGTCTGGATCTGGATCGGCGGCGCCATCCTTGGCCTCGGGGCAGCGTTCGCGATCTGGCCCGATGGTCGGCGCATACCCGCCGTGCTGCCCGCGCCCGAGGCTCGAAGGGCCGAGCCGGCGGCATCGGTTCCGGCTCCGGTTTCGGCCACCATGGAGGGTTCGTGAGACCGATGCGCGTGCTGCGCTGGCTCATCCTGCCCCTGCTGGTCGTGCCCCTCAGCTGGGTCCTGTTGACCGGCTTCAGCGTCAACCCCAACGAGGTTCCCTCGGCGCTCATCGGTAAGCCGATGCCATCGTTCAGCCTCACCACGCTCGACGGCACGAAGCTCGACAGCAGAGCGTTGCGCGGCAAACCGGTGATGATCAACTTCTGGGCGAGCTGGTGCCCGCCGTGCGTAGCCGAGCACTCCGTCCTGCTCGACGCGCAGCGTCGCCTGGGCGGTCGGCTGCAGATCGTGGGCGTCCTCTACCAGGACACCGCGGCCGATGCGCGCAGCTTCCTGGCGACCCACGGCGACCCCGGCTACGCCAGCCTGCAGGACGATGACAGCCGCCTCGCGCTCGATTTTGGCGTCAGCGGGCCGCCGGAGACCTACTTCGTCGATGCCGGTGGGATGGTGCGTGGCAAGCAGTTCGGCCCGCTGAGCGCCGCGGCGCTGCGCGAGCAGCTGGCCAGGATCGGGGTCAGCGACTCGTGAAGGGCCTGGCGCTGCCGCTGGCGGGTGGTGCGCTGCTCGCGCTGGCCGCGCTGGCGCTGCTGAGCGCGCTGCAGCCGCCGGTCGCGGCGACCCGCCTCGAGCAGGCCGCGGCGCTCTCGGCGCAGCTGCGCTGCCCGGACTGCGCCGGGTTGTCGGTCGCCGAGTCGAGCAGCGGATCCGCGCAGGCGATCCGCAACGAGGTGGATGGGCTGCTGGCTGCGGGCCAGACACCCGACCAGGTGCGGCAGCATTTCGTCGACCGCTACGGCGAGTGGATCCTGCTCAGCCCGCGCGCGCCCATCGCCTGGCTCCTGCCGGTCGTGCTGCTGGTGGTCGCCGGGCTCGGCCTGGGGGCGTGGCTGCTGCGCGCCCGGCGCGGCAAAGCGTCACCGCCGCTCGTCGCCGCGGCTGCCGAGCTGCAGCGGGTGCGCGACGAAGTCGAGGCGCTGGATGCCTGATCTCTCCGAGCTCGTGTTGCTGGTCGCGGTCGCCGGCCTGGCGGCGATCGCCATCGCCGTTCCGTGGTTGCGCCGCGGTTCCGCCCCCGCTCCGCAGCCGGATGAGCGCGAGGTGCTGACGTTGCGCCACCGGATTGCGATCGAGTCACTGCACGGCGTGGAGACTGACCGTCGTGCCGGCTCGCTCGACGATGCCGGCTATGCGGCGCAACGCGCGGAGGCAGAGGCGCGCGCCGCTGTGACGCTGGCCGAGCTCGAAACCGGCCGGACAATCCCGACGTCGGCACCGCGCCCGTCTCACCACCGTGCGGCCGCGGCCGTCGGGCTGGCGATCGCCGGCGCGCTGGTGGTGGGCTTCTTCGTGCCGCCACCCATCGGTCTGGCCAATCCGGTGGTAGACACTCGCCAGCAGGCGATCGACCGTGCCCTGGCCGAGCTCGAGGCGAATCCCGGCGACGCCCAGGCGCTCTCCGGCCTGGCCGACGTGCTGATCGCCGGTGACAGCTACGCCGACATGCAGCGCGCCGCCGCGGCGCTGATCGCGCTCATCTCGCTCGAGCCGAACAACATCAGCGCCTACAACCGGCTGGTGACGACCTACATTCGCGTGGCCGACTGGAAGGACGCCAGCGCCGCGACCGATTCGCTCGCCAAGCTCGCGCCCAGCTCACCCGACGTGCCCTTCTTCCGCGGCCTGATCGCCCGCGGCAGCGGCAATGCGGCCGAGGCCAGGAAGCAGCTCGAACGCTTCCTGCAGCTGGCGCCGAACGATCCACGCGTCACCATGGTGCGAGCGCTGCTCAAGGGGAGCTAGGGACCAACGCGCTCCAGCGTCTCGCGCAGCCGATCGAGCTCAGTGGCGGGGATGCGGTCGAGGAAATGCTCCGCGACGCCGCGCAGGTGGGTCGGCGATGCCTCGCGCAGTCGCTGGTGGCCGGCATCGGTGAGCTGCGCCCACTGGCCGCGCCGGTCCGACTCGCAGGTGACACGGGCGACCAGGCCGTCCGCCTCCAGGCGGTCGATCAGCCGCGTGACCCCGCTGCGAGACAGCAGCAATCGATCGGCCAGCTCGCTCATGCGCAGCCGCTGCTCGCCGGCGATGGCCAGCTGCACGAGCACGTCGTAGTCGGCCAGCGCCATCGACTGCTCGGCCTGCAGCTCGCGCTCGAGCTGGCGGGTCAGCCGGGCGTGGGCGCGCAGGAACGCGCGCCAGGCGTCGAGTCGAGGGTCATCGGGTCGCGGAGTCTTCATTAATCCTTGCCCAGACAATAGTTTCATCTACAACTATAATGGTCTATAGTTGCGCCATCAATCATATGCGGTCGTCGGCCTGACGACAAGGAGAGCTTTCCAGATGACCTGGCAAATTGACCTGGCGCACAGCAGCGTCACCCTGGCGGTGAAGCACATGATGGTGACGACCGTCCGCGGTTCCATGGCGATCACCGATGGCACGCTCGATATCGACGAGGAGCACCCCGAGGGCTCGACGGTCGAGGTGCGACTCAGCGCCGCATCCATCAATACGGGCGTCGAGGCTCGCGACAACCACCTGCGCTCGGCCGACTTCCTGGATGCGGAGCGGTTCCCGTACCTCACCTTCCGCAGCACCGCGATCGACTCGCACGACGACGATCATCGCATCCACGGCGAGCTGACGATCCGTGACGCGACCCGACCGATCACCCTCGAGACCCAGCTCAGCGGCGTGGTACCGAACACCCCGGGCGGACGGCGCGCGGCATTCTACGCGCGAACCAAAGTCAACCGCGACGACTTCGGCCTGACCTGGAACGCGGCGCTCGAGCAGGATGGCTGGCTGGTGGGCAAGGAGATCAAGATCGAGATCGACCTCGCCGCCGTGGAGGTCGTGGCACAGGCGCACCGCGGGACGCAGCAGTAGCCTAGCGCCCCCACTTCAGCACGGCGTCTCCTCGCCCTTCGCCGCGGCGCGCAGGGTGTCGAGCCAGAACGTGGAGCCGCTGCCCTCGACGCTTTCGGCGCCAACGGAGCCGCCATGGGCCTCCCCGATGTGGCGGACGATGGCGAGCCCCAGCCCTGCGCTACCGCTGTGGGGCAGGTCCGGCTCATCCGGCGTATCGCGGCTGCGCGAGCGGTCGACCTTGTAGAAGCGCTCGAAGATGCGCGGCAGATGCGTCGCCGGAATGCCGATCCCAGCGTCGACGACGAGGAAGCGGATGAAGCGCCCGCGCGTTTCCCAACCGATGCGCACCTCGCCACCGGGACGGCTGAACTTGATGGCGTTGTGGACCAGGTTGACGAGCGCCTGGTTCAGCCGTGCCAGGTCGGCGCAGGCACGCGCCGATTGATCGCCTTCGGGAGCGGTGAACGGGCGAATCGCGACCCGGCGACGGTCGGCGAGCGGCCGCATTCGTTCAGCCACCGTGGCGACCACCACGTCCGGCTCGAGTGGCTCGAGCGTGAGCGTGACCGCACCCGACTCGATCATCGACAGCTCGAGCAGCTCGTCCACCAGCTGGGTGAGATGATCGAGCTCGCGCTCGATCTGCGCGGCGAAATCGCGGGCGGTGGTCATATCGTCCACCGCTCCGCTCGACAGTGTCTCGGCGATGAGCTTGATCGACGAGAGCGGCGTGCGCAGCTCGTGGCTGATGTTCGCGATGAAGTCGCGGCGCACGTGCTCGATGCGACGCATGCTCGTGATGTCGTGCAGGAAAAGGAGCAGGCCGCCTTCGGATGGGATGGCCTCGACCAGGAAGACCCGTGTTCCCGGGCTGCCGAGCTGGACTTCGCCGCGAGCCCGACGCTGCTCATCAAGCGCCTGGCGGGCGATGCCGTCGAGCGAGACGGATCCGAAGGCGGCGATCAGGCTCAGTCCGTTGAGCTCGCCGCGCTCGCGCTCGGCCAGCTCCGCGGCCGCCGCGCCGGCCCGCTCGATGCGCAGGTTGTGGTCCGTCAGGATGAGCACGTCGTCGGCGATGCCGTCGAGCAGCGCCGCGAGCGCGGCCTCCGCTGCGGGCTCCGGGCTCGTCACGGCCCGGGCTCCGCGGCGAACCCGTAGCCAACGCCGCGCACGGTCCGGAAGTGGTCGTGGCCGTCGTCGCCGCGCAGCTTGCCGCGCAGCCAGCTGATGTGCACGTCAACGGTCCGGCTGTCGCCGCCGAAGTCGTAGCCCCACACCCGCGTCAGCAGCTGATCGCGGGTGAAGATGCGGCCCGGATGGCTGGCCAGCAGCGCCAGCAGATCGAACTCCCTGGTCGTCAGGTGCACCGCGGCGCCCGCGACCGTGACTTCGCGCCGTGCGCGATCAATCAGGATCGGTCCGGCGCTGATCTGCTCCTCGTGCAGCTCGGAGCCGTCGGACGAGCCGCGTGTGCGACGCAATGCCGCCTCGATGCGCGCCAGCAGCTCGGGACGGCTGAACGGCTTGATGATGTAGTCATCGGCGCCAACCTTGAGCCCGACAACCCGGTCGATCTCGTCACCCTTGGCCGACAGGATCAGGATCGGAGTGGCGATCCCCTCCTTGCGCAGCACGCGCAGGACCTCAATGCCGCTCATCCCGGGAAGCATCACGTCCAGCAGGACGAGATCCGGGCGGCGTTCGCGTGCGGACGTCAGCGCCTCCTCGCCGTCGGCGGCGGTGAGCACTTCGTAGCCCTCGCGCACCAGGTTGAAGGTCAGCGCCTGCCGCAGGGTGCGGTCGTCCTCGACGACCAAGATCCGCCGGCGTGCGCCCGTGGCCTGGGTTATGGGTTGAGGTCCTCCACCCGGCCGGTCACCAGGTAGACGACATCCTCGCCGATGTTCGTCACCCGATCGCCCAGCCGCTCCAGGTGGTGCGCGGCGAAGAGCAGGTGCGTCGCCTGGCGCGCTCGCTCGGGGTGCTCCTGCATGAGCGCCACTGCCGCTTCGTAAACCGAGTCGTAGAGCTCATCGATCTCGTCGTCGCGGGCGCACACCGCGCGTGCCTGCTCCTCCGAGACGTCCACCAGCGCGCGCATCGCGGCGTGAAGCTGCTCGCGACAGATGGCGCCCATCTTCTGGATCTGGGGGAAGACCGGGTGCTCCGGCTCCGATGCCATCTGCTGCGCCAGCTTGGCGATGTTGACCGCGTAGTCGCCCATTCGCTCCAGCTCGGCAGCGGCGTGGTGCAGGCTGAGGACCAGCCGTACGTCGCGGGCCATCGGCTGCTGGGTGGCGATCATGGTCGTGATCTCGGCGTTGATGCGGCGCTGCAGCTCGTTCGTCTGCTCGTCGTCCCAACGCACCTCGTCGGCGAGGTCGACGTCTCGCTCGAGGAGTGCGCGCGTGGCGCGCTCGACCGCCTGCTCCACGCGCGCGCCGAGCCGCAGCACGTCGTCGCGCAACGCGTCGATCTCGCCGTCGAGTGCGGCGCGCAATGTCGAGATGCGTGGCGGACGGGGTTCGCCGTGCGGGTCGTTGGCCATCGGTTCAGTCTCCATCAGCCGAAGCGTCCGGTGATGTAATCCTCGGTCAGCTTGTTGCGCGGGTTGGTGAACATCTCGCTGGTCGGCCCGATTTCCACTACGTAGCCGGCGCGCTCCTCGTTCATGCTCATGAAGATGGTGTGATCCGATGCGCGCGCGGCCTGCTGCATGTTGTGCGTGACGATCACGATCGCGTATCGCTCGCTGAGCTCCCGGGCGAGCTCCTCGATCTGCAGGGTGGCGATCGGGTCGAGCGCCGAGCACGGTTCGTCCATGAGGATGACGTCGGGGTTGACGGCCAGGGCGCGAGCGATGCACAGTCGCTGCTGCTGGCCGCCGGAGAGTGAGGCACCCGACCTGCCTAAGACGTCCTTGACCTCGTCCCAGAGTGCCGCACGGCGCAGTGCCTGCTCGACAAGCTCGTCGGTGGCTGCCCGTCCCTTGACGATCCCGTTGAAGCGCGGCGCCGCCGCGACGTTGTCGTAGATCGACATCGTGGGGAACGGGTTGGGCTGCTGGAACACCATGCCGATGCTGCGGCGCACCGAGGCGGGATCGACCCCCCTGGCGTAGATGTCCATGCCGTGGAAGGTCACGTCGCCCGTGATTCGCGCGGTGGGCACCACCTCGAGCATGCGGTTCAGCGCCCGCAGCACGGTCGACTTGCCGCTGCCGGACGGGCCGATAATGGCGGTGATCGCGCGCTGCCGCGCCTGGAAGGTCACGTCCGAAACCGCCAGCTTGGCGCCGTACCATGCGCTCAGGTGGCGCACCTCCATGGCGGCGCCGCCCGATGCGGTGCCGTCAACATGGCGGGCCTGCCCGGGTGCGGCGGCGGTCTCCTCGCCGCGGGTGGCGATGTGGACGCGAACGTCGGTCTGCAAGGCGGTCATCGGGTCATTCTCCACGCCGTCAGTTTCTCGCGGCTGGCAAGGACGCGCGCGTGGCCAGCCAGCGCCCCACGATATTGAAGAGCAGGACGATGACGACCAGTGTGAGCGCCGCCGCCCAGGCGCGCTGGCGCGCCGCCGGGAAGCCGATGTTCAACGCGTTCTGGAACATGTACAGCGGCAGCGCGCTCATTGGCTGCGTGATGTCCGGCTGGATGAAGTTGCTGCCCAGCGACGTGAACAGCAGCGGCGCCGTCTCGCCGACCGCACGCGACACGGCGAGCACGATGCCGGTCATCAGCCCGGCGGCCACGGTGGGGACGTACACCGACGCGATAGCTCGCCAGCGCGGCATGGCGAGCGCCATGGTCGCTTCGCGCAGCCGGCGCGGCACGATCTTGAACATCTCCTCGCTGGTGCGCGCAATGATCGGCAGCATGATCAGCGACAGCGCGACAGCGCCGGCGAGGCCTGAAAAATGGCCCATCGTCAGTACCAGCAGGGCGTAGATGAACAGGCCGATGACGATCGACGGGATACCTGCCATCAGGTCCACCGCCGTGCGCACGACCAGCGCCAGCTTGCCAGCGCGATATTCCACGACATACAGCGCAACCGCCGTTCCCACCGGCACCGAGATGAGCAGCGCCAATCCGGTCATCTCCAGGGTGCCCAGGATGGCGTGCGCGGCGCCGCCACCGGGGAGGGTGAGCGGGCCGGGCGGGGTGACCAGGAAGGCCGGAGTCCACGCCTTGGCGCCTTCCACGACCAGGAAGAACAGGACCGCGGCGAGCGGCAGCACCGCGACGAGCCCGGCGATGACGCACAGGCCCAGGATCAGGCGGTCTCGAGCGTGGCGCATTGCGCCGCTGGGACGGAGATGGAACTCAGCGGACATCGGCGCCACCGGCACGCTGCTCAAAGCGCTGGACCACGAGCCGCGCTCCCAGGTTCACGCCGAAGGAGAGGACGAAAAGCACGATCCCGAGCGCGACGAGTGCCTCACTGTGGAACGGCTGGTTGGCCTCCGCGAACTCGGAGGCGACCACGCTCGGCAACGTGTAGCCCGGGGAAAAGATCGAGGCGTTGATCTGGGGCTGGTTGCCGATGACAAAGAGGACGGCAATGGTCTCTCCGATCGCCCGCGAGAGCCCCAGGATGATCCCCGCGAAGATGCCGCCGCGCGCGAACGGCAGCACCACGTGGCGGATCGTCTCCCCGCGCGTGGCGCCCAGCGCGAGCGCGGCTTCGCGCTGCAGCCGCGGAGTGGCGCTCATCGCGTCGCGGGCGACGGCGGTCACGATGGGCAGGATCATGATCGACAGGATGATGCCGGCGGCGAAGTAGCTGGGCCCGGCCACCGGGCCGGCGAAGATCGGCAGCGCGCCAACGGGCGATTGGGCCACCGCCTTCTGGATGACGGTGAGGAACGGCACCAGGGCAACCACGCCCCAGAACCCGTACACCACCGATGGGATCGCGGCCAGCAGGTCGATCGCGTAGGCAAGCGACCCCGCGATCCGGCGGGGGAGGTACTCGTTGATGAGCAGCGCGGCGCCCAGCGCGAGTGGCACGGCGAACACGAGCGCGGTGATCGAGGTCACCGCCGTGCCGTAGATGAACGGCAACGCCCCGTAGAGCGTGTTCGACGGCTGCCACTGCGTCCCGGACACGAACGACCACAGCGACTGATGCTTCAGCAGGTCCGAGGCGCGGATGGCGGTATCGACCAGCATGAGCACCACTGCGCCGAGCGCTGCCAGCGACAGCAGCTGGACCGCGTGCCGCAGCAGGGGATCGCCGAAGCCTCCCCGGCGGACGCGGATCGAGCCCGCCGGGGAGGTTGGCTGCACGCCTGGGCCGCGCTTGACCGTCATGCGCTTGGCGCTTACCGATACAGGCCGTTGGCGATGGGCTGGCCGTTCCAGCTGATCGTCGCGATCTTCGCCAGGGCCGCCGTGCGCAGCTTGTCCGGCAGGACGGCGTAGTCGAGCGCCTTCGCAGCGGTGCCGCCCGAGTCCAGCGCCCAGATCATGAAGTGCACGACCGCCTGCGAGAGCTTCTCGTCGTGCGAAACCTTGTCCTGGCTCTGGTAGACCAGCAGCCACGTGGCCGTGGTGATCGGGTACCCATCGGCCACGCTGGTGTCCCATGCCTTGAAAGTCAGGTCAGCGGGGATCGTATCCAAGTTGGCCGCCGCCGCAACGCTCTCGAGGGTCGGCCTGATGAAGGCACCCGCCTTGTTCTTGACATTGCCGTACGGAATCTTGTTCTGCACTGCGTAGGCCAGCTCGATGTAGCCAACCGAGCCATCGGTCTGGGTGATCTGGGCGGTGACTCCCGGATTGCCCTTGCCGCCGAGGCCAACCGGCCAAGCGACCTCCTTGCCCTTGCAGTTGGTGCCGAGCTTGTCCTTCCAGTCGCTGCTCACGTCGCACAGCCAGCTGGTGAAGGCGTTGGTCGTTCCCGAGCCGTCCGAACGATGGACGACCGTGATGTCGGTGCCCGGCAGGTTGAGGTCGGGGTTGTCGGCCTTCAGCGCAGCGTCGTCCCACCTGCTGATCTGTCCCGTGAACATTCTGCCGATCACCGCGGGTGAGAAATTGATGGGCTTGTCGACGCCGACGACGTGGTAGGCCATCACGATGCCGCCGAAGACGGTCGGGATCTCCACGATCGGCGTGCCGTTCTTGTGCTCGGCCGCCTTCTTCTCGTCATCGGTCATTGGCGCATCCGAACCGGCGAATGAAACGATGTTGGCGGTGACGTCCTTGATCCCCTGTCCCGAACCGCCGCCGGCGTAGCTGATCCGGATCCCAGAGTTCTCCTTGTTGTAGTCCTGCGTCCACTGCTCGTAGATCGGCTGTGGAAAGGTCGCGCCATCGGCGGTGATGCTGCCGCTGAACGCCGGCGCGGGCGGCACCTGGTTGAGGTCCATCGGCCCGGCCGCTGCGGCGGAGCCCCGCGTGGTCGGTGAGGCGGAGCCCGTGGTGCTCGAGCACGCGGCCAGCACGAAGCTCAGGACGGCGCCGAGGGTCAGCGCGGCTCGCCAGCGGGTCTTGTCGTTCAATCGAACCTCCTGAAGTTGGGCGGCCGGCCGCGGCCGGCTCTGGTTACCGCCTCAGGTTCTGGCTCGTCGTTTAACGAACTTCTATCAGATCGTCAAGGTTGCGTTAAGCCGATGTCGACGTGGCGAGGTCCATCGGTTAGGCCAGGAAGGGACGCAGGACGACGTAGGCGACCGCGGCGGTCAGCCCCGCCGCGGGAAGGGTGAGCACCCACGCACCGGCGATGCTGCGCGCGACGCCCCAGCGCACTGCCGAGAGGCGACCTGTCGAGCCGACGCCCATGATCGCGCTGGAGATCACGTGCGTGGTGCTCACCGGCATGCCGAAATGCGACGCCGCCAGGATGATCGATGCGGAGGCTGTCTCGGCGGCAAATCCGTGTACCGGATCGAGCTTCACGACCTTGGTACCCATGGTGCGGATGATCCGCCAGCCGCCCGCCGCTGTCCCCAGCGAGATCGCCGTCGCCGCCGCCAGGATGACCAGCAGCGGCACCTTGAACTCGGGGATCACGCCCGCGGTGACGAGCGCCAGGGTCATGACTCCCATCGTCTTCTGCGCATCGTTGCTGCCGTGGCTGAACGCCATGTAGGCCGCGGAGAGCACCTGCAGGCGCCGGAATCGGTCGTTCATGAGCTTGGGATGCCCGCGCCGGAAGACGTTCAGGATGAGGGCCATCAGCAGAAAGCCCAGCAGCAGGCCGGCGATCGGCGAGCTGACCAGCGGCACCAGCACCTTGCCGACGATGCCGCTGAGGTTCCAGCTGCTGAATCCCGCCGCCACGGCGCTGGCCCCCAGCAGGCCGCCGATCAGGGCGTGGCTGCTCGACGATGGCAGGCCGAGCCGCCAGGTGAGCAGGTTCCAGGCGATCGCGCCGAGCAGCGCGGCGATGACGACCACCTGGCTCTCGACCCGCGTGTCGATCAGGCCGGAACCGATCGTCTTGGCGACCTCGGTCCCGGTCAACGCTCCGGCGAAATTCGCGATGGCGCTCATGACGATCGCCCACTGCGGCTTGAGGGCCCTGGTCGAGACCGACGTGGCGATTGCGTTTGCCGTGTCGTGGAAGCCGTTGATGTAGTCGAACAGCACGGCGATGCCAAGGACGACCAGCAGGGTCAGGGTGAAGCCTTCAAGCATGCGTGGCGCGGGAGGCAATCACGTTTCGTAGCATACAGACGTGCCGGTCCTGATCGGCCGATGTCAGCGCGAGCCGAAGGTCCCGCAGCAAGATTGACGCTGCTCGGGTATGATGCGCGAACACGTGTTCGATTGGCGCACCGGTCTGCGCCGCGGCTGATTGCCGTTCCGCCATCACCTCAGCCCTGACCGGGCCCCGCATCCGCGGGAGGGCCCTCTTCAGGAGCTTTTCTCACCGTGTCATTCACTCAACTCGGGCTGACGCCCGAACTGCTCCGCGCTGTCGCGGACCAGAGCTACACCGATCCAACCCCCGTGCAGGTCCAGTCGATTCCGCTCGTGCTGGCCGGCCGCGACCTGATGGCCGGCGCCCAGACTGGCACCGGCAAGACCGCCGCCTTCGTGCTGCCGATTCTGCAGCGGCTGAACGCCCGACCGAACGATCGACGCGCCATCCGCGCCCTGATCCTGGAGCCGACGCGCGAGCTGGCGCTGCAGGTCGAAGAGAGCGTGCGCGTCTACGGCAAGCATCGGCCCGTCCGATCCGTGCCGATCTACGGCGGCGTGAGCTTCGGTCCCCAGGAGCGGGCTCTGCGCAACGGGCCGCAGGTCGTGGTCGCCACGCCCGGCCGGCTTCTCGACCACGTGCAGCAGCGGACCATCGACCTGAGCTCCGTCGAGGTGCTGGTCCTCGATGAGGCGGATCGCATGCTTGACATGGGGTTCATCCGCGACATCCGCCGCATCCTGGCACTGCTGCCGTCGCATCGCCAGAACCTGCTCTTCTCCGCGACCTTCTCGAACGAGATTCGGCAGCTGGCGAACGGCATGCTCGACCGACCGGCATCGGTCCAGGTGGCGGCCCATAACACCGCCGCTGAGCTGGTCAGCCAGGTGGTGCATCCGGTCGACCGCGAGCGCAAGCGCGAGCTGCTCAGCCACCTCGTGCGTCACCATGTCATCGAGCAGGCACTCGTCTTCACGCGCACCAAGCATGGCGCCAACCGTCTGGCCGAGCAGCTCGCGCACGACGGGATCGCCACGGCAGCGATCCACGGCAACAGGAGCCAGCCCCAGCGTGTTCGCGCACTGGCCGACTTCAAGGCTGGCCGCATCACCCTGCTGATCGCCACCGAAGTGGCAGCTCGCGGCCTGGACATTGATGCGCTGCCGCATGTCGTCAACTACGAGCTGCCCATGGTTCCCTCCGACTACGTGCATCGCATCGGCCGTACGGGCCGCGCGGGCCTCGTCGGAGACGCCGTCTCGCTCGTCTGCGTCGATGAGGAGCGACTGCTGCGTGACATCGAGCGCATGCTCGGCCACGCCATCCCCTCCGAGGTGGTGCCGGGCTTCGAGCCCGATCGCAGCATCCGGGCCGAGCCGATCCGCCTGCGCACGGGACAGGGCGGCGGCCAGCACCAGCCGAATGGGCGGCGGTCCATGCAGGGTCGCGGGGGACGACAGCAACCCTTCCGCCGAGGTCAGCAGCCGGCGCGTGACGCGCGCGTGGCCAGCCAGCCGGCTGAGCGGCCTGGTCCGCGCATCGGTCGTTCGTGGGCGCCCATGCCCGGCGAGCGCCGGCGGCGCGAGGGCCATCGGTCTGGGGAACGAACCCGCGACTAGCCCTAGCCGCCGTCAGATCCACCTGCTGCATCACCTCACACCAAACGTCGCCTGCTGCATCACCTCACACCAAACGTCGCCTGCTCGCGTGGGCCGATGCGCCGCGTGCATCACCCGACGCCAGATGGCCTCGTTTGGTGACGTTCGATGCGCCCGCTGCATCACCCGACGCCGGAGGGGCAGGTTTGGTGATGCTCGATGCGCTCCCTGCATCATCCGCTGCCAGGCGGCTGGTTCCGGCGCGGACCGATGCACCCGCTGCATCACCGCGGGGTGTAACGAAGCGTCAGGCGTGCTTGACGACGATCCGCTCGATCACGTTGGCCGCATCCTCGCAGCTATCGATCGCTTCCTCGAGGAGCGCGTAGAGATCCTTCCACTTGATGATGTCGACGGCGTCCTGGCCGTTGGTGAAGAGCTCGGCGATGGCATGACGCACGATCCGATCGCCCTCGTTCTCCAGCCGATGGACCTCGATCCAGTAGGCGGATAGATCCTTGAAGTGGCGCAGGTTGATGATCGCCGACTGCAGCTGCTCGCACTGGCGGACGATGATCTCGGCCTGCTGCAGCGCCACCGGCGTGGGCGCGCTGATGCCGTACAGGATGCAGGTGTCGGCGACCTCCTCGATGAGGTCAACAATGTCGTCCAGGCGGCTGATCAGGACCGAGATGTCCTCGCGGTCGATGGGTGTCACAAAGGTCGCTTCCAGCTTGTGACCGATGTCGTGGCTGATCGTGTCGCCGGTGTGCTCGATGTCGCGGAGCTGGATCGCGAGCCGCTCGCGCTCGCCGTAGTTGCGAAAGAACTGCTCCAGCATGCGTGCGGCGCTCAGCATGTTCGCCGCATCGTCGATGAACATGTCGAAGAATTTCTCTTCGCGCGGGATGAACGGAAGGCGCATCGGTCGATGGTACGCGATGCATCCTGAACTCGTGCCGTAGTTCCCCGTTTGATCAATGGAATGCAGGGTTCGTGCCGAGAACGTCTGCCGGTCGGTAACGAGGAAGAGCCGTCCCGGACGGTTGACGGCCTCGGTCTGGACGATCTGGAGCAGCGGCACGTACTTGCGGTTGTCCCCGCGCGGGTTCTGCCGCAGGTCGATCACGATCCGGTCGTCGTCGTTCGCGGCGCGATCCTGAAGCTAAGACCGACGAGCAGTCAACGGGGCTGGCGGTGCGGGACGGCCGGGCCTGGGTCGCGCTACAGAACGCTCATCAGGTCGCGCTGCTGTCGGATGACGGCCGCTCGGTCGAGAGCACCACCGATATCGATGGTCTCCCCACCTGGTTCGGCGCCGATGCGGATGCGCTGTGGATCACCGACCTTGGCGCCGGAACTGCGGTCCGCATCCATCCCACGGACGGCTCCCTGCTTGCCACAGTGAAGCTCGGTGGCCAGCCACGGGATCCTGCCGTTGCCTTCGGTGCGTTGTGGGTGGCCAATAGCAGCGACGGGGTCCTTTATCGGATCGACCTGGCGACGAACAGGGCTCGTTCCCGTTCTCGTCGTTGCCGGAACGCAACGTCGTATCAGCACCCGACTGCACCGGACTGCAACGCGACGCTTCGTTGGGCCCCACAGGTACTAGGCGGAGCCCGTACTTCCATCTACCGTGGCGCTCCTATCCGTGCAGCCTCATGACTGCATCGAATTCATTTCAGCGAACAGGAGATCCGGCGTGAAAGCAGATACGAACATCATCGGGAGAGATTCAATTCGTCCGATCCTGGTGATCGCGGCGATTGCCGCTCTGTTGCTCTCGATCATGGCATCGGTGCGCCCGTCGACGACATTGGGATTTACCGCCGGTGACAATGGCCATCCGACAGGCGGCGCATCGTCGGATCTGAAGGGGGGCGCGGCCACCTTCACGTTCCAGCAGAACGCCACGCTGACCTGCGACTCGAATGACACCGCAACGAGCTTCACCTTCCACATCGCCTACGAGGTGACCGGAACGCTCGCGAGCGGAGCCTCGCTGGTCGTCTACCTTTCCCCCAACCAGGGCGCCATCAACGGAAACGCGGGCGGCGACGAAGCCGGGTATATCTCCTCCGTTGAGTCGAACTTCACGACGGTGGACATCGGTGGTCTCACAGGCGCCGGCACGCTCGACGTCACGCTGACTATCAGCTCGCCGTTCACCCTGGCGACCGGCGGGGTCCTCGGAGTCATTGCGAACGAAGCCGATGAAACAATCGTTTCGAACAGCAAGACGAACTCGCTGAACTGCACCGAGGCGCCAACGCCAACGCCAACCCCAACGCCGACCCCAACCCCAACGCCAACGCCAACCCCAACCCCGACGCCGACGCCGACGCCAACCCCGACGCCAACCCCGACGCCGACGCCAACCCCGACGCCAACCCCGACGCCGACGCCAACCCCGACGCCGACGCCGACCCCGACACCGGAACAGACTGTCCAGGGCGGGACCGGAACGCCAGCCCCGAGCAACACGCCCGAAAGCGGCGTGAAGGGCAGCACCGGCGTGCCCAATACAGCGATCAGCGAGCCGGGAGCGAGTCTCGTGTTCGCAGGCCTCGCCATCCTCGTCCTGACCGGCAGCCTCGGAGCTCTCGCGACGGTCAACGTGAGGAGCAATCGCCGCCGGCAGTAACGTCCCGAATCACGACCTGACAAGCAGGCGAGTCTCGGGATCCGTCCCGCGGCTCTCCGGCAGAGATAGCGAAAGGGCGGCTCCAACGCGGGAGCTGCCCTTTCGGTCGTCTCGGGGTTCGGGCTACGACAAGTCGCGGGCCAGAGGGACCCCCGGCCTCCGTTGCGTTCCTGCTACTCGGCGGCGGGCTCGGGCTTCTCGGGCACGCTCACGACAAGGCGACTGGGGCGACGCGCTGGCCCACGACCTCGCGTAGATCAGGACAGCTGCAGCAGTCGTTGCAGGTCCTTGACGGCATCGACGAGCGGATCGAGCAAGTGCGCGGAGGCATCTGACAGCTCGCGACTGTGCCTTCCCCCGACCGCGATCAACAGGTCGGGCTGCCGGTCGCGGAGGGCTGTTATTACCGCTGCCGCACCGGCCACGTCTTCGGCCGTCATGACCCCGATGACCGCCGCTCGAACATGCGCCTGTCGGACGGCGGTGACCCACGATTTGATGGGGACATCCGGCCCGAGGTAGGTCGGACTTATCCCGGCGCGGCGAAGGGCTGTGGCGAAACCCAGGGCAGGCAGCTCGTGGCGGGAGCCGGGAGGAAGCCCGACCAGCACCGACGCATCGCCGGCTCCCGCACTTCCGGCCGCGTCGAAGGCCATCCCGAGTCGTCGCAGTGCTGCGGCGCTGGCGGCGTGCTCGCCCGCGACATCGACCTCGCCGCGTGCCCAGGCGTCGCCCAGTGCCACGAGGGCTGGATACAGATGGTCGTCGACCATTCGCTCGAAGCTCCCCATCGCGAAGATGTCGTCCAGCGCGCGTTCGATGGCGGGCCCGTCGATCCGGGCCGCGGCCTCCACCAGGCCCCTGGCCTCCTCGGTGGGCGGTCGCGGGTCGATGGGTTGCGTAGCCACTGCCGCCAAAGGGAATTCTTTGCCTTGCGTGGAAACGATGTTCGCCGCGGCCTGTCGCGGCGACCAGCCATCCGCCACCAGCGTACGCATCGCTCGGATCCGGCCAATCGCGGCATCGTCATAGATCCGATACCCCGTCTCAGTGCGCAAGGGCGCCACGATGCCATAGCGGCGCTCCCAGGCGCGCAACAGGGCGACGCTGACGCCCGTCCGCTGCGCGGCCTCTTTGATCCTGTACATGCTGTCGAAGCATACCATGGACAAACAATGGACAACAACCTGACGAGGAGCCTACGCTGCCCCCATGAATGAACAAACCATGGACATTATTGAGCCGGACCTAGACCTCATCGCTCGAATCGCGGAGGGCGACGCGAGCAGCCTGGGCGTCCTCTACGATCGCCACAGTCCCATTGCATTTCGCGTTGCGCTGTCCATCGTCCACGATCGCGGTCGGGCGGAGGACGTCGTGCAGGAGGCGTTCCTCTCGGTCTGGCGCAAGGGCGGTTCTTACACGCCCGGTCGCGGCAGCGTCAGGTCCTGGCTGATCGGCATCGTGCGCAACCGTGCGATCGACACGCTTCGGGCCCGGCGTGGGTCGGACGTGGACGATGAGGCAACTCTGTTCTCGCTCCGGGACGCAAGCCCGAGCGTGGTGGACCAGGTGGTCGCCAAACTCGAGGGCGAGAGTATTCTGACGGCCCTCCGCAAGCTGTCGCGCCAACAGCGACAGGCGATTTCCATCGCCTACTACGAGTCCCGTCCGCACGCGGAAATCGCGACGATCACCGGGCTCCCCCTAGGTACCGTCCACGGCCGCATTCGACTTGGGTTGCGGCACCTCAGGACCCACCTGCTGGCGGCGGGCGTCGGGCCGTCGAGCGACGAAAGCGCTGGAATCGGTGCGATCATGGCCGGGGTGCCGCCGACCCCGCAGCATCGTCGAGCCTGATCCGACGTGTTTCACGTCCGTCGCCATCTGGTGCCCGCGTCGTCAGGCGTCAGGTGGATCGGTCGTCCGCGACAGATCGACGACGAGATCCCACAGACGTTGACGGTCAACCGCCCGCAGGCGTGTCAGGGGGACTCGGTCGAAGGGCCGTGGGCGGCGGTCGAGGAAAAGGCCACCGCTCAGTCGCGCAACTTCGGGTGCCGTAGCCAGCCAGAGGAGCGTGTCGACTCCTTCTGTCGGGGTTCGGAGGATCGGTCTCATCAGCCGATGGAATGCCGGCAGCGACGCCGCGAGGCCCGGTGTATCAGCCCACCCTGGGTGCATGGCGTTGAAGGTGATTCCCGTCGGCACCAACCTGCGAGCCCATTCGCGGACAAGTGCCACCTGCGCACGCTTGGCTCGAGCGTAGGCACGGGTCCCGGAATAGGGCTCGCCGCTCGACTGCAGGTCGTCGAGATCCAGCCGTTGTCCGTACATGCCACCGGACGTTACCGCAAGGACTCGAGCGCCCTCGGACTGCCGAAGCATCGGCACCAGGCCGGAGACAAGTGCGAACGGGCCGACCACGAGCGTCGCGAAGGTCGCTTCAATGCCGTCCGGGCCAACGGTTCGCGTCGGGAAGATGGCCCCCGCATTGTCGACCATTACATCCAGCCGGGGCTCCGTGCCCCGGATCGTCGCAACTGCTTCTTCGACAGAGCGGAGAGATCCCATGTCGGCGACGATGGTGGGGAAGCGGTCAGCACCGTGCCGGGACACCAGCGCATTGCGCACAGCTGCCAGGCGCTCCTGGCTTCGTCCGACGAGGATCACGCGCGCACCAAGGGCGGCGAGCTCATCGGTCGCCGCACGACCGAGGCCGGACGTCGGACCCGTCACCAGGACCGTTCGCCCCTGGAGCGCGCCTGGCGCCGGCGTGGACCAGTCATACAGCCAACGCCGTGCAGCGTATCCAGCTCGGGAGAAGCTGCCGGCCACGGTCAGCTCGAGCCCTTCATCCACAAGCGAGCGCCAGTTCATCGCCACCCTAGTCGCCTCCGTAGGGGCCAACGACCCACCTTGCCCCGAATCATGGACCCAATCTGGAATCGGAACCACGCATGACCAGACTCACCGAGACGATCGAGACGACGCTGCCGATCGAAGCCACATTTGCCTATCTCTCAGACTTCGCGAATTCGCAGGAATGGGACCCTGGCGTTGCGACGGCTGAACGGATTGGGAACGAGCCGGTGCGGGTGGGATCCAGCTATCGGCTCGGCGTCCGCGTCGGCAACCGGGTCAGGCCGATGGTGTACAAGGTCGTGGACTTCGATTCGCCGCGACGTGTCGTCCTCGTCGGCTCCGGTTCGGGCGTCTCGGCTGTGGATACCATCGAATTCGCGCGAGCGGGGACGGGCACCCGGGTCGACTACACCGCCGAAATCAACCTCGGCGGTCTCATGCGGCTCCTCCAGCCATTCATGGGCGGGACTTTTGCGAAGATCGCCCAGGACGCTGCGGGCGGGATCCAGCGTCAGCTCGACGCGCGGGCATCCGAGACTGAGTCGGACCGGCCATGAGGGTCGCCGTCGTCGGATCCGGCGTGGGCGGCCTGACCGCTGCCTACGCCATGCGCCGGGACCACGAGGTTCGGCTCTTCGAGCGGGAGCCCATGGTCGGTGGCCACGTGAAAACCGTGGTCGTTGAAGCCGATGCTGGGCCCCTGCCTGTCGACACCGGCTTCATCGTGTACAACGAGCACACGTATCCTGCGTTCGTTGGGCTGCTCGAGGAGCTCGGGGTCGTCACGCAGGCGAGCGATATGTCCCTGGGCTCTTCGTGCCGTTCCTGCGGTGTGGAATTCAGCTCCCGCGGGCTTCGGGGCTTCTTCGCGCAGCCTCAGGCGGTCGCCCGGCCGGGCCACTGGAGGATGATGGGGGACATCTTGCGATTCTACCGGGACGCTCGGCGAATACTCGACGGCGCGGGGACTCCGCAGGCGACGTTGCTTGAGTATCTCGACGAAGGAGCGTTCGGACCGGGGTTCCGGAATCACTTCCTGCTCCCGGTCACCGGTGCGATCTGGTCGAGCGCGGCGGATCGCATTGGGGACTTTCCGCTTGAATACCTTCTGAGGTTCCTCGACAATCACGGGCTCATCGGACGCGGGAAGACGCTCCCATGGCGGACGATCCGGGGCGGATCGATGGCATATGTCGACCGCCTCATTGCGGCGCTGCCGGCCGGGACGGTCAGGTCCGGCGATCCAGTCGTCGACGTGGTTCGCGATGAGCGCGGCGTCATCGTCCGCACCCATGCCGGGTTCAGCGGGCGATTCGATGCCGTCGTGATGGCAACCCACGCGGACGACGCCTTGACGCTGCTGCACGATGCGGATGCTCAGGAACGTGCGGCCCTCGATGCCTTCGCGTACTCGGAGAACCAGGTGGTTCTCCACACCGACACGCGGCTTCTACCGCGGCAGCCGGCAGCGTGGGCGTCCTGGAACGTCGATCAGCGGGACTGCGGGCGGCCGGGCGAGGCGCTCACCATGACCTATCACATGAATCGGCTGCAATCGATCCCCGGGCCGGTTCAGTACTGCGTGTCGATCAACCCGGGCGACCGGCTGCAGGCGAACCAGATCATCACGGAGCGCACGATGCGTCATCCGTTTTATACGTTCCGGACGCTTGAAGGCCAAGCGGCGATACGAGGACTGCAGGGCCACCGCAACACGTACTTCGCCGGTGCACACCTCGGTTGTGGCTTCCATGAGGACGGCTGTCGCTCGGGCTTCGTGGTGGCCGAACTGCTGGCTCCGGCCGTCGAGGAGCGCGCGGCGTGAGATCCCACCTCCTCGAGGGTATCGTCCGGCACCGTCGGACCCGCCCGTTCACCTACGCCTTCGAGCACAAGGTCTTTTACTTCGCGGTTGACCTCGGCGAGCTCGACCTCGTCGCGGCCAGCCTCCGTGTGGTCAGTCGGAACCGACGCAATCTCCTCACCTTCCGCGACGACGACCATCTCGATCCGCCGGCGGCTGACCTCAATGCATCGGTTGTCGAGCACCTGCGACGCGAGGGATTCGATCCCGAGGGCTGGCGCATCACGCTCATCACCAATCTGCGTGTCATCGGCTACGTGTTCAACCCGGCGAGCTTCTACCTCTGCCGGGACCGATCCGGGACGCTGCAGATCGTGGTCGTCGAGGTGCATAACACCCACGGTGAGCGACATCAGTACACCCTCCGCGCCGATGACGCCGGTGAGCGCTTCGTCGCCTCGATGGACAAGGCGTTCTATGTCTCTCCGTTCATCGCCGCCGCGGGCCGGTACGCGGTCAGCGTTCGGGACGAGAAATCGCGCCTGCGGATAACGATCAACGAGCAGGACGGGGGCACCCTTCTCCTCCACACGAGCCTCGACCTGACCCGACGTCGCCTCACCGACCGAACCGCGGCTCGCATGCTCATGCGTTACCCATTAGGCCCGCACCGCACGATCGGCATGATTCATTGGCATGCGCTCCAGCTCTGGCGGCACGGCCTGCGCATTTACCGTCACCGTGCGGCCGCCTGATGAGCAGGCAGATCACGACCATCCGCGCCCGCGCTGGCGCCGACTCGATCCTCGTCCGGCTGGCCGAGCGAATCATCCTCGCGGCGGTCTCGAGAATCCGTGTCGGAAGCCTGGCGGTCGTCCTCCCCGACCGATCGCAGCAGACGTTCGGCGATCGCACCTCTGGCTTGGCGGCGGAGATCCGGATTCATGACCGGCAGGCATTCGTGCGGCTGGCTCTGGGAGGCGAGATCGGCGCAGGCGAGGCATACATGGACGATCTGTGGTCGTCACCTGACCTACCGGCGCTCCTTCGCTTGGCGGCACAGAACCGAGATGCGCTCGCGTTGACGGGCGGCTGGTTCCGCGTGCCAGCTCGGCTGCGCACGACGTTCGCGCACCGAGGTCGCCGAAACACGAGGCGACAGAGCCGCCGGAACATCGCGGCCCACTACGATCTTGGAAACGACTTTTATCGGCTCTTCCTCGACGAGACCATGACCTATTCCAGCGCGGTATTCACCTCTCCGCATCAATCGCTCGCGGATGCACAGCGCACCAAATACCAACGCATCGCCTACGGAGCGGGTCTCACCAAGGGCATGCATGTCCTCGAAATCGGTTCAGGCTGGGGCGGGTTCGCCCTGTATGCGGCCGGCGAGCTCGGCTGTCGCGTGACCTCGATCACGATCTCCCGAGAGCAACACGACCTCGCCCGGCAGCGGGTCCGAGCGGCCGGCCTCGAGGCGCTCGTCGACATCCAGCTGCGGGATTACCGCGAGATCAGCGGCACCTACGACGCCATCGTGTCGATCGAGATGCTGGAGGCCGTTGGGCACGAGTACTATCGCGCCTTTTTCAGCGCCTGTGACAACGCGCTGGCCGCCGGAGGACGACTGAGCCTCCAATCAATCACAGTCCCCGACGCCGGCTACGAGGGACAGCGGCGCGGCGCCAACTGGATCCAGACGTACATCTTTCCGGGCGGTCTCTGTCCATCACTGGCGGTCATCGAAGGGGCGACCCGTGACACGCGACTGCTGATTACTCAGGTCACCGATATCGCCGCCGACTACGTTCGCACCCTGCGGGCATGGCGACTGCGGTTCACCGAGCAGGCCGATGCCGTCCGGTCAATGGAATTCGACGATCGGTTCGTTCGGATGTGGGAGTACTACCTGGCGCTCTGCGAAGCAGGATTCGCGACCGGTGCGACCCAGGACCTCCAGATCGTCTTCCAGAAGCGCCCCGCCATCGCGTGATCCGGCGAACGGGCAAGCGCCATCCGCCGGCCGGCGCTCAGGGCTTGGCGCTGGGACGAATGAGTCGGTGGTACAGGCCGAACAAGATGAACGTTGGCGGCCACTGCCCGACAAAGAGCGCCCAATCGTTCTTGCTCGTAAGCTTGAGAGAGGCGGACACCCCGATGGATGCCAGCGCGAGCCAATACCAGGTCTCCTCGGGGATGTTGTCGGTGATCCTGAAGAACTTGCGTTGGGCGCTCTCGCTCCCCGGTTCCGTGGACTCGTACATGGGTGTTCCTTCAATGGGAGGGTCTTCTGCCAATCGGCGACCACCGACACAAAGCAGGGCCTGTGCCATGCGGTACGCGCTCTGCTGGCGAGCGACATCGCTGTGCTTGACTTGAGATGGAGGACGCCATGGACCCCGAGAACTCCCTGGGCCGCTTGCGCTGGTACAACGTGGGCATGGGGCTGCTGCACGCGATCCAGGGGATCGCCGTTGTCGCCCTCTCCAACGACTTCGCGCTGCCCGTGACGGGCACGTTCATGAAAGGGCCCCCCGGGACGACGGGCGACACGAGCGAGCTCTTCACGCTCCCGCTCGGACCCGCCGTGGCCGCGTTCCTGTTCATGTCCGCGGCCGCCCATCTGCTCGTCGCCGGGCCGACATGGACTTGGTACCGCCGCAACCTGCTCGAGAAGCGCAGCTATGCGCGGTGGATCGAGTACTCCTTCAGTTCGTCGCTGATGATTGTGCTGATTGCCATGATTACCGGCATCGCCGACGTTGCGGCGCTTGTCGCACTGTTCGGCGTGAACGCGTCGATGATCTACTTCGGCCTGCTGCAGGAGCACTACGAACGGCCGAGTCGGCCTGGATGGCTGCCGTTCGTCTTCGGCTGCATCGCCGGCGCCGTGCCATGGATCGCGATCGGGATTTACCTGTGGGCGCCCGGGTCGAGCGCCGAGCCGCCGGCCTTCGTGTACGCGATTTTCGTATCGCTCTTCGTGTTCTACAACTCATTCGCGCTGAACATGGTCCTCCAGTACCGCGGGATCGGCCCCTGGCGGAGCTACCTGTTCGGCGAGTACGTGTACGTCGCGCTCAGCCTCGTCGCGAAGTCGGCGCTGGCCTGGCAGGTCTTCGCGAACACGCTCGTGCCGGGCTGAGCGCACCGCGCCTAAGCGACCATTGCCGCGCTGGCGCGAGCCGAGATCGTCGCGCTGCTCGTGGACCGGGGTTGCGGCCAACCGGACGACCGGCGTGACGAAGCTCGAGTGGACGCCGCCGGCAGCGCCGTTCTTCCGGCGTGTGTCGTGTGAGAGGGCCGTGTGGGATTCGAACCCACGACACGAGGATTAAAAGTCCCCTGCTCTAACCACTGAGCTAACGGCCCACGTTTCGTGCTCAGTTAGAGCACATGATTCGAAGAGGGCTTGACCGCAACGCTGTTACAGCACATGATTCGGTGAGTTTTCCGACGACCAAACCCGCCGAATCCCCTGCTGTTAGAGCCCAGTGAAGACCGTTTCCCACGCTCACGCGAACCTCGACCTGGCCGATGCGGTCGGCTCCTTCACGCGCCATCTTAGAGCAGAGAATCTGGCGCCATCCACGGTGGCGACCTACATCAAGGCGCTCAATCAGCTCAGTTCGTTCCTGGTACAGCAGGGTATGCCGACCGACGTGGCGGCCATCCGCCGCGAGCACATCGAGACCTTCTTGGTGGCGCTGTCCGACGCCGGCAACCGGCCGGCGACGGTGGCCAATCGCTATCGGTCCCTCCAGCAGGTCTTCCGCTGGCTGGTGGGGGAGGACGAGATCCACGACTCGCCGATGGCGCGCATGCGCCCGCCCGCCGTCCCCGACGAGCCGCCGCCGGTGCTGCGCGCCGAGGAGCTGGAGCGGCTGCTGGCCGCCTGCGCCGGCACGTCGTTCGAGGGCCGCCGCGACACCGTCATCATCCGTCTGCTGGCCTCGACAGGCATGCGCCGCGGCGAGTGCGTCGGGCTGCGCGTCGAGGACGTCGACTTCGACCACGAGGTAGCGCTGGTGCTCGGCAAAGGGCGCCGCCCACGGGCCTGCCCCTTCGATCGCCAAACCAGCCGCGCCCTGGACCGATACCTCCGCGTCCGCAAGCTGCACTTTGACGCCGACAGCCCCTGGCTGTGGCTGGGCAAGAAGGGCCGTCTGACCGATACGGGCCTGGCTCAGGTCCTCCGCCGCCGTGGCGCGCTGGCCGGCATGCCGAAGCTCCACCCGCACCTGTTCCGTCACACCTTCGCTCACCAGTGGCTCTCCGACGGCGGCACCGAGGGCGACCTGATGCGCCTGGCCGGCTGGAAAAGCCGCGAGATGCTATCCCGCTACGGCGCCTCCGCCGCCGACGAGCGGGCGCAAGAGGCGTATCGACGGCTACGCTCGTGAGCGGAGAGATTCTGGCGGTTGTACGTCATGTCATGTGAGCTGTCTCGTTGGCGTGGGAAGGTGGCCGTAACGTACAGCGCATGAGCGCCTGGACTGAGGGAGTAGTGAAGTGCCCGAGCGAACTGTCTATTTCGGCAAGATCACTCGTGACCTGCGTCTGTTTGACGTCGACTTCGGCGTTCATCTTCGTCAGGCAATTGATCCGAGTTGCCGGACCTGGCGCCGGACGCGCGCCCGAAAGCTCCGCAGCGCGTTGTGACTCGCTCGGAAGCCGAGATACCGCTGGTCCTGGGTGTGCGGGCCGTGCGCGGAGGCAATCGCTGACCGATGGAGCCGGTCCCGCGTCCTGGCGGGAGCGCCCCGGTCAGTCCTGGCTGTCCTCCACCTCGACGTCGTCGTGCCAGACGCGGATGGCGCCGGTCATGTCCTTCGCCCGAGGATCCACCGCCGTCTCGACGGGGAGGTCGACGCGCACATCGGTGTCCTTCGAGAGGCCGATCCAGTCGATGCGCAAGCGGTTGACGAGAATGGTGCCCACCCGAGCTCGATGCTGCTGCCCGCTGGTCTCGTATTCGATCCAGGCGCCGGTGAGCGGCACCATCGGCCTGCGGCGCCGAATATGGAGCAGGGGGTCGGCGCCGGGCGGGGCGTGGAGATAGCCGTGGATGGTGTACGGCCCCGCCTTCAGGCTGACCGGGGAGGGGCGCATTCGCGAGCGGCGCGAGGGATTGCCGCGCGAACCGGCGGCGCGCACGGCAATGAGCTCCTCGCGGCGGACGGTGAAGGTGCGCGACTCGAAGATGCGGCCGTCGTCGAGAGCGACGACCATCACCGAGTCGAGCGCGAACTCCTCGCCAGCGTTGAGCGCGTCGGTGAGGCGCTCGGCCTCGAAGGTCAGGAAGCCCGAGAGCCGGCAGTCGGCGGTGTAGGCGGCGAACTCCTCCTCGCGGCGGGGCGCGTGTGCCTCGTCGGTGGTCTCAACCGGCGGCTCGAGCATGTCGGCCGCATCGGTGGTGGTCAGCCAGCGGCGAACGACGTCCATCATGCCCCCCTCACGCAGAGACGGCGCGACCACGTCGATGGCCGCGGCCCGCGCTGGAGATGGGCACTGGCGGTGTCATCAGCAGGGATGGATCGGGTTGTGGCACCTCGTTGGCGAACAGGCCGCAGAAGAGCTCGACGAGCCCGGGATCGAACTGCACGTTGGCGTGCTGCCGCAGCTCGTTGATCGCGGCGTCGTGACTGATCGCCGTGCGGTACGGTCGATCGTGGACCATGGCGTCGTACGCATCGGCAATGGCGACGATGCGTGCACCGAGGGGAATGTCCGCGCCGCGCAGGCCGTGGGGATAGCCGTGCCCGGAGAAGCGCTCGTGGTGGTGCAGGATGATGGCGCCGGCGTCCTTCACCGCAGCCACCTGGTTGATGATCACCTGGCCGATCTGCGGATGCTGGATGACCGACTGCCACTCGTCGGGCGAGAGTGGCCCGGGCTTCTCGAGGATCTGCTCGGGCACGCCGACCTTGCCGATGTCGTGCAACAGCGAGGCGACGCGGATGCGCTCGACCTCCTGGGTGGGCAGATCCAGCTTGCGGGCCATGCGCACCGCGATGGCGGCGATCAGCGATGACGGCTTACCGCGATAGTGAGGCAGCGGCGAGATGATTGCCGCCAGGGCGGCTTCGGCTGCCTGGCGACCCAGCTCACCGACCTCCGTTGCGCGCGCGCGGCCAGCGGCCGAGATGGGCGAGCGCGGGACGCGGGCCGTGTCGTCGTCGACCTCGGCGAAGACGTAGGTCTGGTTGCG
>JBBSHF010000012.1:0-33431 GCA_038253355.1 Candidatus Limnocylindria bacterium | reverse complement strand
TGCCGGCCTGCGCCGGCGCTACGCCGACGACGTCGCACCGGCGCTGCAGCGCGAGTTCGGCTATCCGAACGCGATGCAGATCCCGCGCCTCGATAAGGTGATCGTCAACGTCGGCCTGGGAGAGGCGATCCAGAACGCCAAGGCGCTCGACGCGGCGGTCGGCGACCTGGCGACGATCACCGGCCAGAAGCCGATCGTGACCCGCGCCAAGCGCTCGATCGCGCAGTTCCGACTGCGCACCGGGATGCCGATCGGCGCCAAGGTGACGCTGCGCGGCCAGCGCATGTATGACTTCCTGGAGCGCACCTTCAACCTCGCCCTGCCGCGTATTCGAGACTTCCGTGGCATCCCCACGCGATCGTTCGACGGTCGCGGAAACTTCAGCCTGGGGCTGCGCGAGCAGCTCGTCTACCCTGAGATCGACTACGACAAGATCGACCGGTTGCGCGGGCTCGAGATCAGCATTGTGACCACGGCACGCACGGACGAGGAGGGGCACAAGCTCCTCCAGCTGCTCGGCATGCCGTTCCAGTCGTCGTAAACGAGGAAGATTCGTGGCCAAGAAATCCATGATCGCGAAGGCGAAACGCCCGGCCCGCTTCAAGGTCCAGCAGCACAATCGCTGCTCGATCTGCGGGCGGCCACGTGGCTACATGCGCCGATTCGCGATGTGTCGCATCTGCTTCCGTGAGCGGGCCCTCGAGGGTCAGCTGCCCGGTGTCACCAAGTCGAGCTGGTAGCTCGGTCGATATCAGCGGAAGGCGCCAACCGCCGAACGCGGCGCGAACCACCGCCGAGGAGAAGACGAACCCCACATGAACAGCACTGACCCGATCGCCGACATGCTGACGCGCATCCGCAATGCCAGCGCCGCTCGGCATCGCGAGCTGACGCTCCCGTCGTCCAGGGTGAAGCGCGAGATCGCGCGGATCCTGGCCGAGGAGGGCTTCATCGAATCGTTCGAGACCGTGCCCGATGGTGTGCAGGACACGCTGACCATGCGGCTGCGCTACGTCGAGGGGCGCACGCCGGTCGTCTCCGGGCTGAAGCGCATCAGCAAGCCGGGACTGCGGGTCTACGCCCGCAAGACCGAGATCCCGCGCGTGCTCGGCGGTCTCGGGCTGGCCATCCTTTCCACTTCCCGCGGGATCATGACGGGCTCGCAGGCCCGGAAGATGAACCTCGGCGGCGAAGTGCTCTGCTACGCCTGGTAAGGGAGCACGCTGATGTCACGAATCGGACGACTGCCGATCGCGCTCCCTTCCGCCGTCGAGGTGATCCAGGAGGGTCGCCGCCTGACCGTCAAGGGGCCGCTCGGCCAGCTCGAGCGCGAGATCCATCCGGAGATGACCATCGAGCGCAGCGACGGCGAGCTGCGCGTGGTGCGTCCCAGCGATGCGCCGCGTCATCGGGCCCTGCATGGCCTGACCCGCACGCTGGTCAACAACATGGTCACCGGGGTGACGAGCGGCTTCACCAAGAACCTCGAGATCTCCGGCGTCGGCTACCGCGCCCAGCTCCAGGGCGAGAAGCTGGTGCTGGCCCTCGGCTACTCACATCCGGTCGAGGTCCCGGCGCCGTCGGGGATCGAGTTCCGGGTCGAGACGCCCACGCGCCTGGCCGTCTTCGGTGCGGACAAGGAGCTGGTCGGACAGACTGCTGCCTACATCCGCTCGCGGCGCAAGCCGGAGCCGTACAAGGGCAAGGGGATTCGCTACGCGGGCGAGCAGATCCTGCGCAAGGCCGGCAAGGCCGGCAAGGTCGGAGGCGGCAAGTAAATGACCGAGCATTCACGCGGCGCACTGCGCCGCAAGCGACACGAGCGCATCCGCCTGCGAATCAGCGGCTCGTCGCAGCGACCGCGCCTGTCCGTCTTCCGCAGCGCGAAGTACATCTACGCCCAGGTGGTGGATGACACCAGCGGGCGCACCTTGGCCGCTGCCTCCAGCCTCGAGCCGGAGCTGCGCGTGGGCGAGGGAAAGACCGATGCCGCGCATCGGGTTGGCCAGGTGCTGGCTGACCGCGCACGCGCGGCGGGGGTGAGCGCCGTGGTGCTCGATCGCGGTGGATACCAGTACCACGGGCGGGTTCGCTCGCTCGCCGAGGGCGCCCGCGAGGGCGGCCTCGACCTGTAGAGCAGAGGACCACATGCCAAGAATCGACGCATCCAAGCTCAGCAACCTCGAAGAGAAGGTCGTCCAGATCAACCGGGTGGCCAAGGTCGTCAAGGGCGGCCGCCGCTTCAGCTTCAGCGCCATGGTGGTGGTCGGCGACGGCCACGGCACCGTGGGCGCCGGTCTCGGCAAAGCCGGCGAGGTGCCCGAGGCGATTCGCAAGGGCGTCGAGGACGCGAAGAAGAACATGGTGCACGTGCCGCTGGTCGGCGCGACCATCCCGCACGAGGTGACGCGCGACTTCGGCGCATCGACAGTCATGCTCAAGCCGGCCTCCCCCGGAACGGGCGTCATCGCCGGCGGCTCGGTGCGCGCCGTGGTGGAGGCGGCCGGGATCCGCGACATCCTCTCCAAGTCGATGGGCAGCAACAATCCGATCAACGTGGTGCGGGCGACCATGGTCAGCCTGAGCGCGCTCAGCTCGGCGGACGCCATCGCCGCCCGGCGCGGCAAGACGACCGAGGAGCTGCTCGGCAAGAAGGCGGCGGAGGCGGCGCGTCGTCCGCACGAGTACGTCGAGCGACCGGTGCCGGCCATGCTGGGCGGCGATCGCCGGGGAGGCGGCCGTGGCCGCTGAGCGCAAGGCGAAGGCCGCCAGGGACACGTTGCGGGTGACCTGGGTCCGCTCCGTCATCGGCCACAAGGCGGCCGCACGCGGCACCATCCGAGCGCTCGGCCTGCATCGGCTGCACCAGACCATCGAGATCGCCGACACGCCGGAGAACCGTGGCATGTTGCGACGCGTCGATTTCCTGCTGGAGGTCGAGGATCCGCATCGCTCCGCGAAGGGATCCACGGACGCGACGCCGGCAGGCAACACTTCGGCGAAGGAAGGGGACGACTCCTAGATGAAGCTACACGACCTGCATCCGGCACCCGGATCGCACAAGCCCGCACGCCGCGTCGGTCGCGGCCACGGCTCGGGCCGCGGCAAGACCGCGGGCCGCGGCACCAAGGGCCAGAAGGCGCGTGCCGGTGGCGGCATTCCCGCCTGGTTCGAGGGTGGCCAGACGCCGCTCCACATTCGCACCCCGAAGCTGCACGGCTTCAAGAACCGATTCCGCGTGGAGTACGCACCGATCAACCTGTCCAGGATTGCCCACGCGGAGGCAGGCACGCTGATCACGCCCGACGTACTGGTGCACGACGGAATCCTGTCCGACACCAAGCTGCCGCTCAAGATCCTGGGTGGCGGCGACGCACCGAGTGGCGTCACCATCCACGCCCACGCCTTCAGCCGAGCGGCGGCGGACAAGCTCGCCGCGGTGGGCAGCATCGCGCAGCGCATCAGCTGGCCGGAGAACGCGCCGGTCGATTACTACGATGAGGTCGAAGCCGATGAGCCGGTCGCCGACGCATCGGCCGTTGAAGCTGAAACCGCCGTGAGCGAGAGCGAGTCCTAGCTTGATCGATTCGCTGCTCAACGCCTTCCGCGCGCCGGACATCCGGCGCAAGATCCTGTTCACGCTCGGCATCCTGCTGATCTTCCGGGTGCTGACCACGGTTCCGGTGCCGAACGTGGACCAGGCGCGGCTCACCGACCTGTTCAACTCGAACCAGTTGCTGGGCCTGCTCGACCTGTTCAGTGGAGGCGGGCTGGCAACGGCGTCGATCATCGGCATGGGGGTCAACCCGTACATCAACGCCAGCATCATCATGCAGCTGATGCAGGGGGTCATCCCCAGCTTGGGCGAGCTGGCGCGCGAGGGTGAGTACGGGCGCAACAAGATCAACCAGTACACGCGTCTGCTGACCCTGCCGCTGGCGTTCGCGCAGGGCTACGGCTTCAGCGTCCTGCTCTCGGCCAACGGGGTCATCCCCAAGGCCGACCTGTTCAGCTTCCAGAAGCTGTCGCTGCTGCTCAGCTTCACCGCTGGCACGATCCTGCTGATGTGGCTGGGCGAGCTGATCAGCGAGCGCGGCCTGGGCAATGGCATCAGCTTCATCATCTTCGCCGGCATCGTCGGCCGCATCCCGCACCAGGCGGGACCCATCGTCAGCGGCCCCGATGGCCTGCTGCGGATCATCCCGTTCATCATCATCGCCATCATCGTGATCGCCGGCGTGGTGTGGGTGAATGAGGGCCAGCGGCGCATCCCGGTGCAGTACGCCAGCCGAGTCCGTGGTCGACGCATGTACCAGGGCCAGACGCAGTACCTGCCGCTGAAGGTGACCATGGCGGGCGTTATCCCGATCATTTTCGCCATCAGCATCCTGCTCTTCCCCGCGCAGATCGCCGTCTTCTTTTCGACCAGCTCCATCGACTGGGTGCGTGGCATCGCGCAGTTCATCAGCACCAACCTGACACCCCAGAACCTCCTGGTCTACGGCGGACTCTACTTCCTGCTGGTCGTCTTCTTCACCTACTTCTACACGGCCTTCCAGTTCAGACCCGATCAGACGGCCGATTTCTTGCGCAAGAACGGTGGCTTCATCCCCGGCATCCGACCGGGTCGCCCGACCGAGGAGTTCCTCGGCCGGGTGACGAACCGGATCACGCTGGGCGGTGCTGCCTTCCTGGGCGGCCTGGCGGTCCTGCCGCTGATCGTGGCCCAGGTGATTCCCGGCACGCAGGGGCTGCAGCTCGGCGGCACCAGCATCCTGATCGTGGTCAGCGTGGTGGTCGAGACCATGAAGCAGCTCGAGGCGCAGATGATGATGCGTCATTACGAGGGCTTCATTCGTTGACTAATGGGCAGGGGGTCGACGCCCCCCGCCCGCGCCCCGGCAAGGAGCGGCAGATCCTGCTGCTGGTCGGCGCGGTGGGCGCCGGCAAGGGGACGCAGGCGGAGATCCTGAAGGAGAAGCTCGGCCTGCTGCACCTCGCCTCCGGCGAGCTGTTCCGGCGAGCCATGCGCGACGGCACGCCGCTCGGCGAGCAGGCTCGCGAGTACATGGAGCGCGGCGACCTGGTGCCCGACGAGATCACGATCGGCATGTTCATGGACGAACTGGCCGAACCGGGCGCGGCGCGCGGCGCCATCCTGGACGGCTTCCCCCGCACGGTCGGCCAGGCGCGTGCGCTCGACAGCACGCTTGCCGAGCACGGTGAGCGCATCCGACGGGTGATCTACATCGAGGTTCCCTCCGACGAGCTGGTGTCACGGGTGGCGGGCCGATTCACCTGCCCGACCTGTGGCACGCCCTACCACCTGCTGAGCGATCCACCACGCGTCGCCGGCATGTGCGATCGCGACGGCACGCTTCTCACGCAGCGCGAGGATGACCGTCCCGAGGTGGTGCGTGCCCGGCTGGCCAAGCAGATCCCGCCAATGCTCGAGGTGGTCGACCATTACCAGCGCGCCGGGATCGTGGCGCCCATCGACGGCCGGCAGTCGATCGACGAGGTGACCCGTCGTATCCTGGCCAGCATCCAGCCAGCCGATCAGCCGGTCGACTGAGCCAGCCAATGAGCATGCCGTCTCGCGTTCCACTGGTGACCGTCAAGCGCCCCGAGGAGATCGCCCGGATGCGCCATGCCGGCGCGATCCTGGTCGAGGTCCTCGACGCGCTGCAGGCCGAGCTGCGCCCGGGGATCACCACCACCGAGCTCGACATGCTCGCTGAGAAGATGATGCACGACGCCGGCGCGGTGCCCTCGTTCAAGGGCTACCACGGCTTTCCGGCCTCGATCTGCGCCTCGATCAACGACGAGGTGGTCCACGGCATCCCGTCGCCGAAGCGGCGCATCCGCGATGGCGACCTCGTGTCGCTCGACGTCGGCTGCATCTGGAAGGGCTGGCACGCCGACTGTGCGCGCACCTGGGCGGTCGGCGAGGTGCCGCCCGAGGTGCAGCAGCTGATCGAGGCCACGCGGCGCGGCATGCAGGCGGGAATCGCCGCCGCGCTGCCGGGGAATCGGCTGGGCGACGTGGGAGCGGCGATTCAGGCGGTCGCCGAGGCGCATGGCTACGGCATCGTGCGGCCCTTCGTCGGGCACGGCATCGGTACCGAGATGCACGAGGAGCCGCAGGTGCCGAACTACGGAAGGCCGGGGACCGGCATGCGCATCGAGGCCGGGATGTGCTTCGCCATCGAGCCGATGTTCAACCTCGGTGCCGACGAGGTCCACGTCCTCGACGACGACTGGACCGTCGTCACGCGCGACGGCAGCCTCTCGGCGCACTTCGAGAACACGATCGCCGTGACCGAGTCGGGGCCCGAGGTCCTCACTGGAAAGAACGCTTGAATCATCCGCTGCCGCCCTCGGGTTGCGGCTCTTCCTCCTGACGACCGCTGAATCTCGGCGGTTGCAGCCGGCACGACATCGTCCTATACTCGTTTTCTGTGGGTCGCCTGTGCGGCGGCCTTTCTGTGTGTTCCCATCAGATTCACCCATTGAAACGACAGCTCGGGGTGCGTGGCGCTTGCCGAAAAAGGATGCAATCGAGGTCGAGGGCGAGGTGATCACCCCGCTGCCGAACGCGATGTTCAAGGTGCGGCTGGAGAACGGGCACGAAGTGCTCGCGCACATCTCCGGCAAGCTGCGCCAGAACTTCATCCGCATCCTGCCGGGCGATACAGTCCGCGTCGAGCTGTCTCCCTACGACCTCGGTCGAGGTCGCATCACGTACAGGATGAGATGAAAGTCAGTGCATCGGTCAAGCCCCGCTGCGAGCGCTGCAAGGTGATCAAGCGTTCCGGCGTGGTGATGGTCATCTGCGTCATTCCCAAGCACAAGCAGCGCCAGGGGTAGAGAAGAGTTCGTGGCACGCATCAGCGGCGTCGACATCCCCCGCGAGAAGCGGGTGGTGATCAGCCTCACCTACATCCATGGCATCGGGGCCACGTCGGCCAACCAGATCGTGACGTCCGCCGGAGTCTCGCCGGACACGCGCGTGCGGGAGCTGACCGAGGACGAGATCAACCGCCTGCGCGAGGTGGTCGATCGGCGCTTCAAGGTGGAGGGCGACCTGCGCCGCGAAGTCAGCATGAACATCAAGCGCCTGACGGAGATTGGCTCATATCGGGGCGTTCGCCACCGGCGCAACCTGCCGGTGCGTGGTCAGCGCACGAAGACGAACGCACGGCAGCGTCGCGGCGCGCGTCGGACCGTCGGCATCCGACGCAAGAAGTAGCAGGAGTTCCATGGCAGAGCGTAAGCGCGCCGCACACGCCAAGAAGCGCGAGCGGAAGAACGTCCCGGTGGGGCACGCCCACATCCAGTCGACGTTCAACAACACCATCGTGACGATCAGCGACACGACCGGCAATGTCATCAGCTGGGGCAGCGCCGGCCTCGTCGGCTTCAAGGGCTCGCGCAAGAGCACGCCCTACGCTGCAGCGCAGACTGCCGACGGCGCTGCCAAGCGCGCCATGGAGCACGGCATGCGCCAGGTGGAGGTCTTCGTCAAGGGCCCGGGCGCCGGGCGCGAACAGGCGATCCGCTCGCTGCAGACCGCCGGCCTGGAGGTGACCGCCATCACCGACGTCACCCCCATCCCGCACAACGGCTGCCGCCCGCCCAAGCGGCGAAGGGTCTGATCCGATGGCACGCTATACCGATCCCGTCTGCCGTATCTGTCGTCGTGAAGGGCTCAAGCTGTTCCTCAAGGGCAGCCGCTGCTTCACCAAGAAGTGCGCCTTCGAGCGCCGCAGCACGCCGCCGGGCATGAACACCATGCGCCGGCGCAAGGTCAGCGAATACGGCCTGCAGCTGCGCGAGAAGCAGAAGGTGCGCAAGAGCTACTCCGTCCTCGAGCGGCAGTTCCGCAACTACTTCGAGAAGGCCGATCAGCGCAAGGGCGTGACCGGCGAAAACCTGCTGCGCCTGCTCGAGATGCGCCTCGACAACGTCGTCTATCGGATGGGCTTCGCCAGCTCACGCGCCCAGGCGCGGCAGCTGGTCGGGCACGGTCACTTCGCCGTCAACGGGCGCGCCACCAACATTCCGAGCTTCGGAACGAAGGTCGGCGATCGCATCGAGGTGCGGGACAGCCGTCGTGGGCGCGAATTCTTCAAGGTGGCGGCCGAAACCATCAGGTCGGCACAGATTCCCGACTGGGTGAGCGTCGATCCGGCCAAGCTGTCCGGAACGGTGCTCGCCGAGCCGGCGCGCGAGCAGATGCCCCTCGAGTTCAACGAGCAGCTCGTGGTCGAGTTCTACTCTCGCTAGCAACCGACAGGAGTCGAAACCTCACTCATGATTGAACTTGAGACCCCTCGCATCGACGAGGTGGAGTCCACCGGCAACCGGTCCATCTTCGAGGTCAACCCGCTGCAGGACGGGTATGGCGTCACGCTGGGCAATGCGCTGCGCCGCGTCCTGCTCAACTCGCTGCAGGGCACCGCGGTGACCTCCGTGCAGATCAGGGGCGTCTTCCACGAGTTCAGCACGATCGAGAACGTCAAGGAGGACGTCACCCAGATCACGCTGAACGTCAAGAAGCTGCGCCTGCGCTCCTTCGCCCATCACCCGGTCACGCTGCAGCTCGTCAAGCACGGCGCGGGGCCGGTGACCGCTGCGGACATCACCGAGACGGCCGACGTGGAGATCGTCAACCCGGAGCTCGTGCTCCTCACTCTCGATTCCGATGACGGGTCCATCGAGATGGATCTGACCGTCGAGACGGGCGTTGGCTATCGACCCGCCGAGCACACCGAGGACATGGCCATCGGCGTCATCCCGGTGGATGCCATCTTCTCCCCGGTGCGCCGTGTGAACTTCGTGGTCAGTGACACGCGCGTCGGGCAGATGACCAACTTCGATCGCCTGACACTCGAGATCGAGACCGATGGGACGAGCACGCCGCAGGCGGCGCTCTCGTCGGCCGCCGAGATCCTGGTCGGCGAGTTCAGCCGCTTCGCGGAGATCGGCCGCCGGCCGAGCGGCGAGGACGAGGAGCCGAACGCGGCGGTCAGCGCCAACCTGCTCGAAGCGCCCATCGAGGAGCTCGACCTGCCGATGCGGGCCTACAACAGCCTCAAGCGCAACAACATCACCAAGATCGGCCAGCTGCTGGCGCTCGGCGACGACGAGCTGCTGCGCATGCGCAACTTCGGCAAGAAGAGCCTCGACGAGATGCGCGAGCGCCTCGCGCTGCGTGGCTTCAGCATCCCGGAGAGCGGCGCCGGAGACGCCTCCGACGAGGCGGACCTGCCGGCCTCGGCCGAGCTCGACGAGGCGATTGCGGCCGAGCTGGATCGCGAGGGCTAGCCGGTGCCGCATCGAACCGCCGGCCGCAAGCTGAGCCGCCGCGACGATCACCGGATCCACATGCTGGCCAACCTGGCCGTGGCCGTGCTGCGCTACGAGAAAGTCAAGACCACCGAGGCGAAGGCCAAGGAGGTGCGTGGCTTCGTGGATGGCATGATCACCACGGCCAAGAAGGGCGGCCTCTCGGCGCGTCGCTCGCTGATCGCCCGGATGCCGCACGAGCCGCTCATCGTGGATAAGCTGCTGGGTGAGATCGCGACGAAGTACGCGGATCGCGGATCGGGCTACACGCGGATCATCAAGCTCGGGCCGCGACTGGGCGATGCGGCGCCGATCGTGCAGATCGAGCTCGTCTGACGAGCACGATCGGTCACGGACCATAACGCAACCGATGCCGGCCGAGGCGCAACGCTGCGCACGGGCCGTTGTCGAGTATGACGGGACCGCCTTTGCGGGTTCCCAGTACCAGCCGAACGCGCGGACGGTGCAGGGGGAGCTCGAGGAGGCGCTTAACAGACTGACCGGCGAGCGGGTGCGAATCCGATTCGCCGGGCGAACCGATGCCGGGGTGCATGCCACCGGCCAGGTTGCCGCCTTCTGCCTGCCGCGTCGCCGACGCGGCGATGGGCTGGGGTGGCGTGAGCTGCAGCGACGGCTGAACGCCGGCCTGCCGCGCGACCTGGCGGTGCGTTCACTGCGGTCGGCCGCGCCGGGCTTCGATCCGCGGCGGGATGCGCGCGTGCGGGTGTATCGCTACCGGATCCTGGCCGCTGGCGCAAGGCGGCCAACCGAACGGCTTCGGACGCTCGAGATCGATGATCGGCTGGATGTCGAGGCCATGCGGGCCGCGGCGGCGCTGCTCACCGGAGAGCGCGATTTCGCGGCGTTGGGAAGCCATCCGCACGAGCGGACGGTGCGGCGCGTCGAAACGGTCGCGGTTTCCGGGCGTGGCTCCGCGGTCGAGATCCGGGTCACCGCCAACGCCTTCCTGCGCCGCATGGTGCGCAGCATGGTGGCGGTGCTCCTGGAGGTCGGGCGCGGACGGCTGGCACCCGGCGCGATGGCCGATCTGCTGGCCAGCGGCGAGCATGCGCGGAAGCGCGCGTTGCATGGTCGTGCCGCGCCGGCACACGGTCTGACCCTCGAGCGGGTCATCTATGCGAATACGAAACGCCACACTGAAGCCGCGACAGCGGAGAGAGCACGAACGTGAAGACCTACGCAGTCAAGGCGAGCGAGATCGAACGGCACTGGTGGGTGGTGGATGCCACCGACCAGACCCTCGGCCGGCTGGCGACGCGCATCGCCACCCTGCTGGAGGGTAAGCACAAGCCCATCTATTCACCCCACCTCGACACCGGCGACCACGTGGTGGTGCTCAACGCCGCCCGCATCAAGGTGACCGGCGACAAGCTCATCCAGAAGCGCTACTACCGTCACTCCAACTATCCGGGCGGACTCAAGGAGGAGAGCCTGGGAAGGCTCCTCGAGCGCAAGCCGGAGCTGATCATCGAGCGCGCGGTGAAGGGCATGCTGCCGCGGAATCGCCTGGGCCGCGCCATGATCAAGAAGATGAAGGTCTACCCCGGAGCGGAGCACCCGCACCAGGCCCAGCAGCCGACCGCTGCCGAGCTGTGACAGGAACGAGGACGAATTGAGCACGAGCTACATCTACGGCACCGGGCGTCGCAAGACGGCCGTCGCGCGCGTGCGGCTGCTGCCCGGCGACGGCGCGATCATGGTCAATGGCAAGGACGTGGTCGACTATTTCGGCCGCACCGGAGCGGTGGCGCAGCTGCGCCTGCCGTTTCGCGTGACGGAGACCGAGGGTCGCTACTCGGCGAGCATCCTGGTCGCCGGCGGAGGATTCACCGGGCAGGCGGGCGCGATCCGGCACGGCATCGCCCGAGCGCTGCTGCGCGCCCATCCCGATGCGCGCCACGCACTGCGCGAGGCGGGCCTGCTGACCCGTGATCCGCGGGCCAAGGAGCGCAAGAAGTACGGCCTGAAGCGCGCACGCAAGGCGCCGCAGTACACCAAGCGCTGAACACACTGGACCGATGGGCTCCGGCAAGACTGCCGGAGCCCTTTGGTATGATCGGCCTCCGACGCAGCCTGGGTTGTCGCTGACACCGTGCTCCAAGCCATTCACGACTTCTTCGATACGTATCTGCGGGGCAGCTGGACCTCGGTGATCGACATCGGGCTGGTCGCCGTGGTGGTCTACTGGACCTTCATCCTGATCCGCGGCACGCGGGCAGTACGCATCGTCATCGGCCTGGCGATCCTGTACGGTTTCTACCTGCTTGCGCAGTGGTTCGATCTGCGGCTGCTGAGCACCCTGCTGCAGACCGGCGCAGTGGTCGGCCTCTTCGCCGTGGTCGTGGTCTTTCAGCCGGAGCTGCGGCGCGCGCTGGAGCAGATCGGGCGGGTCGGCTCGGTCAACCGCTTCTTCGTTTCGCCCGAGGTGGCCCGCGCCGAGAGCGTGGCGCGTGAGCTGAGCCGCGCGGCGCGCCTGCTGGCGGGCTCGCGCCATGGTGCGCTGATGGTGCTCGAGCGCGAGACCGGGCTGCACGACCTGGCTGCCGAATCGGGGGTGCCCCTGCATGCCGACCTGCGCGCAGAGCTGCTGGTGACCATCTTCTACCGCGGCACCGCGTTGCATGACGGCGCGGTGCTGATCAGCGGGGACAGGATCGTCGCCGCCGGCGTGCTGCTGCCGCTCTCGCAGAACGTGCTCGACTCGGAGCGCTACGGCACGCGGCATCGGGCCGCCATCGGGATCAGCGAGCAGACCGACGCGCTGGTCGTGGTGGTCAGCGAGGAGACAGGATCGATCTCGCTGGTGATGCGCGGCCGCATCGAGCGCAACCTCAACGAAGAGAAGCTGCGACGGCGGATCTTCAACCTGATCCGGCCGCAGGCTCCGCGGCACGCCGTGCCGCTGCTGCGTCGGACGCTCGAGGGACGCTGGGGGCTGGGCGCCAAGGAGGAGCCGCGCGACGACCAGCCGATCGACCCCGAGGAGCGTGTGATCAACCCCGCGCGCAAGCCCCGTCCCGAGCCACGGGTGACGTCCGCGCCCGGTGAGCGACGTCCCTGATGAGCTGGCTGCTGCGCAACTGGCAGCTCAAGATCGGCGCCTTCGCGCTCGCGACGGTGCTCTACACCGGGCTGGTCTATTCGGGCTCGTTCGCCGAGGACACGATGCGCAGCGTGCCGCTGCGCGGCGTCGACCAGCCCAACGTGCTGGTCAATATCGGGACCCCGTTCCGAACGGTCGACGTGCGCTACCGCGTCAGCCGCGACCAACCACGTCCGACGATCGACACCTTCTCGGCGACGGTCGACCTGTCGAAGTACGACACCGGGCGTCCCGGCGAGCCGCAGCTGTTGCCGGTGCGGGTCAGCTCGCTCAACGACGCGGTGGCCGTCCTGGCCTTCTCGCCGCTCGAGATGTCGGTCACCCTCGATACGCTCGACACGCGCATGGTGCCCGTCGTCGTCGATCGCGGCACGGTGCCGAATGGGCTCGAGATCGGCACGCCCCAGGCGACGCCGCGGGAGGTGCTGGCCAAGGGCGCCAGCTCGCGACTGAGCCAGGTCGTTCGCGCCGTGGCGCACGTCGCGATCGACGCATCGGGGATTTCGGTGGACCGCGAGTTCGACCTCATTCCGGTCGACCTCGATGGCCAGCGCGTCGATTCGGTGGAGCTCTCGCCGAACTCGGCGATGATCGAGATCCGGGTGAGCGCGGTGCAGACCAACAAGACCGTGCCGATCCGGCCGAAGCTGCAGGGCAACGCCGCCAGCGGCTCGGTCATCGGTACGGTGCAAGTGGATCCCGCTACCGTCACGCTGCTCGGCGCGCCGGGCGCGCTCGGGGCGGTGGTCGAGGTCTCCACCGAGCCGATCATCCTCGACGCACTGGCCAAGACGAGCACCTTCGCGGCCAGGCTGCTGCTGCCCAAGGGCACGACCCTGGCACCCGGCACGCCGGCATCGGTCAAGGTGTCGGTCACCATCGAGCCGGCGACCGCCACGCGCACCTTCCTCACCGGGCTGGTCTGCCGCGGAGCGCCAGCGGGAACCGCGTGCCTGCCGTCGCTCGCCCAAGTCTCGCTGACACTCAGCGGCCCGCTGGCCGCGCTTGACGCTCTGGCCGCGGCCGACGTCACGCCGCTGCTCGACGTGAGCGGGCTGGGCCCCGGGGCCCACGACGTGAAGCCCAGCGTCAGCCTGCCCGACGGCATCAGCCTGGTCAGCATCTCCCCGGCGAGCGTGCGCGTCACGCTGCAGCCGCCGGCCAGCTCGACGCCGGCGCCCAGCCCGTCTCCGAGCGCAACGGCGTAGATGGGTCACCTCTTCGGAACCGATGGCATCCGCGGGGTCGCCAACGTCGATCTGACCCCGACCCTGGCGTACGAGCTGGGACGTGCCGTCGGCCACCTGCTCGACGGCAACGGGCAGAGCGTGGTGATCGGCCAGGACACCCGCCGCTCGGGCGACATGCTGGTGGCGGCGCTGGGCGCCGGACTGGCCTCGGTCGGTTCTGACGTCGTCGAGCTGGGGGTCGTGACCACCCCGTGCCTGGCCTTCGTGGCGGGCGGCGGCGAGCACGTGGCCGGGATCATGGTCAGCGCCTCGCACAATCCGGCCGAGGATAACGGTCTGAAGGTGCTCTCCGGCGGTCGCAAGGTCGACGATGCCGCGGAGGACGAGCTGGAGCGGCTCATCTTCCAGGCCGAGTCGCTGCCGGGACGCCCGAACGCGCAGCTGGGGCGCATCCGCCGCGACGCGAGCGGCGTGGAGGCGTATCGCCAGCACCTGCGGGACAGCGCCGGCGACGCGCTGCGCGGGCTGCGCGTCGGCCTCGACTGCGCCAACGGCTCGGCCAGCGTCGTGGCGCCGCAGCTCTTCGCACAGCTCGGCGCCGAGCTCACCGTCCTCTCCGCCGAGCCCGATGGCCTGAACATCAACGCCGACTGTGGCTCGACCCATCCGCAGCACCTGGCGACGGCCGTCGCGGAGCGCGGCCTGCAGATAGGCCTGGCCTTCGATGGCGACGCCGACCGGCTGATCGCCGTGGATGAGACGGGGGCCCTGGTGGATGGCGACGGGGTGATGGGTATCTGCGCGCTCGACCGCCTGCAGAAGGGGACGCTGCGCAACGGGATCCTGGTGGCCACCGTGATGAGCAACGGCGGCCTGGAGCGCGCCATCGGCGCCGCCGGAGGACGGCTGGTGCGCACGCCGGTCGGTGATCGGCACGTGCTGGAGGCCATGGAGCGCACCGATGCCATGCTCGGCGGTGAGCAGTCGGGGCACATCATCTTCCGCGACCTGGCGACCACCGGCGACGGCATCCTGACGGGAATCGAGCTGATCAAGACGCTGCGCGGCAGCGACGGAGCAAGCCTCTCGCAGCTCACAGCCCGCATTCCGAGGCTTCCGCAGGTGATGCTAAACTCAGCCGTCCGCCACCGCGATCAGTGGCAGCTCGACCCCGAATTCTCCGCCGCCGTGGAGCGCGCCAGCGCACGATTGGGTGACCGCGGGCGGATCCTCGTCCGGCCATCGGGGACTGAGCCCAAGATCAGGATCATGGTCGAGGGCGAGGAACGCGACGAGATAGACGAGATCGCGCGCGAGCTGGATCTGCTCGCCGTGGCACGACTGAACTGACCATCGGCAGGAGGACACATGTGCGGGATCGTCGGCTACGTCGGACCGCGTGACGCGGCGCCCATCCTGCTCGAGGGCCTGCGCCGTCTCGAGTACCGCGGCTACGACTCGGCGGGTATCGCGCTGCTCACCACCGAAGGCGACGTCTTTGTCGAGAAGCGCGCCGGGAAGCTCACCAATCTGACCGAGCACCTCAACGGCGGCGCGCCAACCGGGCATCCGGGGATCGGGCATACCCGCTGGGCGACCCACGGCCGGCCCAACGACACGAACGCCCATCCGCATACCGACTGCAGCGGCAATCTGGCCCTGATCCACAACGGGATCATCGAGAACTACCGCGAGATCGGCGACCGGCTGCGTGCCGCCGGGCATCGGCTTGTCAGCGAAACCGATACCGAAGTGCTGGTGCACCTGATCGAGGAGAAGTACGACGGTGACCTTGTCGAGGCCGTGCGGCTGGCGCTCAACGAGGTGCGCGGGGCCTATGCCATCGGGGTCATGCATCACGATCATCCCGAGCGGATCGTCGGGGCGCGCATGAACGTGCCGCTGATCGTGGGACTCGGCGATGGCGAGGGTTTCCTGGCCAGCGACGTGCCGGCCATCCTGGAGCACACCAAGAACGTGGTGATCCTGCACGAGGGCGACATCGCCGACGTGACGACCGATGGGGTGCGCATCCTGGGCCTTGACGGCACGACCGTCGAGCGCGACGTGACGAAGATCAGCTGGAGCATCGCCGCGGCCGAGAAGGGGGGCTTCCCGCATTTCACGCTGAAAGAGATCTACGAGCAGCCGCACGCCATCCAGGAGGCGCTGCGCGGTCGGATCGACGAGGCCGGCAGAGTGACACTGCCCGAGCTCGAGGCGATCGAGGACAAGCTGCGCCGCGCGGAGCGGGTCTACCTGGTCGGCTGCGGAACGGCGCACTTCGCCGGCGACGTGGGCGCATACCTGATCCAGGACTGGGCGAAGCTGCCCGCGATGAGCCAGATCGGCAGCGAGATGCGCTACGCGCCACCGCCCATCGACGATCGGACACTGGTCATCAGCGTCAGCCAATCGGGCGAGACGGCGGACACCCTGGCGCCGCAGAAGCTCGCGGCGGAGCGCGGCGCCACCATCGTGGTGGTCACCAACGTGGTCGGCAGCGCGATCACCCGTGAAGCCGATGCGGTCTGCTACCTGCAGGCCGGACCGGAGATCGCCGTCGCCTCGACCAAGGCCTTCGTGACGCAGGTACTGCTGCTGCAGATGATCGCGCTGCACCTGGCCAGGCTGCGTGGCACCCTGAGCGACCATCAGCAGCGGATCTTCGGTCGCGCGCTGCGCGAGCTACCGGCGCTCGCCGCCGAGACGCTGAAGCGCGGACCGCAGATCAAGAAGCTGGCGCGCCGCATCGCGCAGGTGCGCGACGTGATGTACATCGGTCGCGGACTGGGCTACACGGTCGCCATGGAGGGGGCGCTGAAGCTCAAAGAGCTCAGCTACGTGCACGCCGAGGGCTATGCCGCCGGCGAGCTGAAGCACGGCCCCATTGCCCTGCTCGATCCGCAGACCCCGCTGGTGGCCGTCGCCACCCGCAGCGCCACCTACGACAAGCTGGTGAGCAACGTGGCCGAGGCGCGTGCCCGCTCGGCGCCGGTGATCGCCATTGCCACCGAGGGTGACGAGGAGATCAGTCGCTACGCGCAGGACGTCATCTACGTTCCGTCATCGCTCGACGAGGTGTCGCCGGCGATCGCCGTCCTGCCGCTGCAGCTGCTCGCCTACGAGGTCGCCGTGGCGCGCGGCACCGACGTTGACCAGCCGCGCAACCTGGCGAAGTCGGTCACGGTCGAATAGCCGTCGACGTCAACGCGCCGCGCATGAGCCGCCATGAGGTCGGGATCGATCTGATCGACATCGATCGTATCGTCGCCGTCCTTGCCCGCCATCCGCAGCGCTTCCGACGCCGCGTGCTGACCGAGCACGAGGATCGCTACTGCGGCAACCGGGTCGAGCGCGTCGCCGGGCGCTGGGCGGCCAAGGAGGCCATCAGCAAGCTGCTCGGCCTGGGGGTGCGCGGCGTGGGCTGGCGCGAGATCGAGGTGCTGCCCAACCGCAGCGGCCAACCGCAGGTGTGGCTGCATCGTCGGGCCGCGGCGCGTGCACAGTTCCTGGGCCTCGACGAGGTGAGCGTTTCGATCTCACACGAGCGTCACATGGCGGTCGCGGTGGCCGTGGCACACCGCGCGCATGGTCCAGCCTAAACCGATGGAGCTGCTCGAGCTCGACCGCGAATGGGTCACGGCGCACCTGCCGGCGCGCCCGGCACGTGCCCACAAGGGCACCTTCGGCCGACTGCTGGTCGTCGCCGGCTCCCTGGAGTACGCCGGCGCGGCGCTGCTCTGCGGCCTCGCCGCGGCACGAACGGGTGCTGGCCTTGTCTGCCTGGCGACGCCTGAATCGGTCGGGCTGCGGCTCATGGGCCTCGTGCCCGAGCTGATTGCCATGCCGCTCGCCGAGGAGGCGGTTGGGCTCATCTCACCGGCTGGCTGGAGACGCGTCGCGACCGAATCGGCGGCGTACGACGCCCTGGTGATCGGTCCCGGCCTGGGACATCAGCCTGGCACGCTGCGACGCACGCGCAACCTTATCGGCGAGCTGGCGCGTCCGGCAGTGATCGATGCCGATGGCCTCAACGCCCTCGCCGAGTCGGATCGCTGGTGGCGCGACCTGCGCGTGCCGCTGGTCCTGACACCGCATCCGGGTGAATTCGCCCGGCTGGTGCGCGCTGCGGCCCCGCCGGACGATGACCAGGCGCGCGCCGCGGCGGCCGCCGAGGCGGCGCAGCGCTGGGGGCAGGTCGTGGTCCTCAAGGGAGCCAACACGATCATCGCCGCTCCCGACGGCCAGCTGCGACGCTCGCCGGTGGCCACGCCCGCCCTCGCCACCGCGGGCAGCGGGGATATCCTGGCCGGCGCCATCGGGGCGCTGCTGGCGGCCGGCCTGGATCCGTTCAGCGCGGCGGCCTGTGGCGTGGCGCTGCACGGCGCCGCCGGCCTGCTCGCCGCAGAACGGATCGGCGAGGCCGGGGTGATTGCCCGCGACCTCGCTCAGCTGCTGCCGCCCGCGGTGCGCTCGTTCGGCGCGCAGCCGGCGTGAGTGACGGACGCAGCCCACATCGGGCCTGGATCGAGGTCGATCACGCGGCGCTCAGAGACAACCTGGCCCAGATCCGGCGCCTGGCCGGTGCCGACAAGCAGGTGATCGGCGTGATCAAGGCCAACGCCTATGGCCATGGTGACGTGGAGGTCGCCGAGACGCTGGTGGCGGCCGGCATCGAGCGCCTGGCGGTCGCCACGCTGGGCGAGGGGTTGCGCCTGCGCGACGCCGGAATCGAGGCGCCGGTCCTCGTCCTGTGGGGCCTTGGCGAACCGGAGGCGGCGCCAGCCGTGGCTGCGAACCTCGAGGTGACCGTGTACGCGGATCGCGACGTGGCCTTCCTGGAGCGCGCGGCCGCGGAGGTTGGCCGGCGCGCATCGGTCCATCTCAAGGTGGACTCCGGCCTGGGTCGCCAGGGGATCGGGCCGGCACGTGCCGTCGAGCTTGGGCTGGCAGTCTCCCGCAGCCGACACCTGCGCCTGGTCGGCACCTTCAGCCATCTGGCGACGCCGGGCGAGGACGACGCCTACACCGACGTACAGCTGCTGCGCCTGGCGCAGGCGCTCGACGCGATGCGCTCCGCGGGGGCTGATCCGGGATTGGTGCACGTGGCTGCCAGCGGCGGAATCCTGGCCGGTGTCGGTGCTTTCGCCGACGCGGTGCGCCCAGGGCTGGCGCTCTACGGACTGGTGCCGAATTGGGCCAGCGAGCGTCCGACCGCGCTGCGCCCGGCCCTCTCGCTCAAGGCGCTGCCGCTGCGGATTTTTGATCTTGCGGCCGGCGAAGCGCTCGGCTACGGCCTGCGCTTCCGCACTCCGCGTGCGACGCGGATCGCCACCCTGGGCCTCGGCTACGGTGATGGCTGGCCGCGCAGCCACGGCAACAACGGCGCGGCGCTGGTGGGCGGCAGGCGGGTGCCGGTGGTCGGTGCGGTGAGCATGGACGGGCTGACGCTCGATATCGGCGAGGTCGATGATGTAACCTACGGCGACGAATTCGTCCTGATCGGTGAGCAGAAGCAGGCCCGCATCAGCGTCGATGAGGTCGCCGCCCAGCGCCGGACCATCAACTACGAAGTGACGACCGCCCTTCGCGAGCGACTTCCGCGCGTGCACCTCGGAAGGTAGCAGCAGGTCAGCGGCTGTCGAGAGCGACCATGCCCATTCACATGCAGATCGACGTCTGGCAGGGGGAGATATCGGAGCTCGAGGTGGACGCCATCGTGGTGCCGGCCAACGAGAGCCTGTTCATGACCTCCCCGATCGCCAGTGCCGTGAAGCGACGCGCCGGCGATGAGGTGGAACGTGACGCCGTGTCCCGCGGCCCGATTCAGGCAGGCAGCGCCGTGCTCAGCGGTGCTGGACGGCTTGCGGCGGCGTACCTGATCCATGCCGTGGCGGTCGGGCACGACCTGCGTGCGGATGAGCAGCGGCTCGAGGCGGCGCTCGATGCCGCGCTGAAGCTTGCCGAGGAGCTCGGTCTGCAGCGCCTGGCCATCGCGCCGCTCGGCACCGAGCGTGGCGTCTTCAGTCCGTCTGATGCGGCGAGCCTGACGCTGCGCGTCCTGGCGCGCCATGCGGAGCTGCCGGCGGCGCTCGAGGCGGTCGTAATCGCCGTTGGCCCGGCAGAGCTGGCGGCCTACCGATCGGCCCTGGAATCGCTGCGGGCCGAGGCCCGATGAGGCGCGATCCCGCCGGCGAGCTCGCCAACCAAGTGCAGGGACGCGGCCTCGCCGCGCCGGCACGCCTGCTGCTCGACGCGCACCGTCCGCTGCGCCCGCTGCTCGCACACGCGGGAACCTTCCTGACACCGATCCTCGGGCCGCTGCTCGGCCGACGGTTCGAGGCCGCGCGAGCCACCATCGAGGACCCCGACGCCTACGACCGGCTCGTCGAGCGGCTGGCCAAGGTCGAGCGGCTGGCCGAGGAGGACTAGGTGCCGGACATCGGGGAGCTCATCGGGCGCGTCGTCGGGATCATCGGCCAGGTGCTTGGAGCCTCCTCGCTGCGCCTTGGCATCGGGCCGACACTGGCAATCGCGGGCGTCCTGCTGATCCTGCTCTCGCTGGTGGCCCGGCCGATCTCGCGCTGGACGACGCGCGACCTGGGGCGCCTCTCGGCGGTCGGACGCGCCATGGCGCTGGCCGCCGAATCCGGCGCCGCGGCGACCTTCTCGCTGGGCACCGCGGGCCTTGCCCGCTCGGTCGCGGCCCAGGAGCGCCTGCAGACGCTGGCCGCGCTCCCAATCCTGGCGCACGTCTCTCGGGCGGCTGCGCGCAGCGGCGTGTCGATGGAGCTGAGTGCCAACGATCCAGTGGCGGTGATGCTCGCCGAGGCGACGGTGAACGAGGCGCATCGGGCAACCGAGACGCTGGAGCGCGCCGGCAGGTCGCTGGTCAGCTACGTGGGCGAGGGGCGCGCGACGGCTGCCGGTCGAGCGCTCGCTGATGAGCGCTCGCGGGGAGCGGCGTTCGTGATGGGCGGTCTTGGCGAGGAGGGGCTCCTCCTGCTCGACGGCATGGCCGGCGGCGCGTCGTCGACCAGCTTCGGGACCACCGCGGCATCGCAGGCCAGCTCGGTCCTGCTCGAGGGCGAGGGCACGCTGATCGGTCCTGAGCTCTACCAGGCGCCGAGCGACCTGCGCGGCGTGGGCCATGACCGGATCGCGGTCTTCGCCGGCAACCGGCTGATCTGGATCTTGGCACTCGTGCTGGTACTGGGCTCAGCGCTGGTCGTCTTCGGCCACGTCGATCTCGCCACCTTCGTGGTTGGTCGTTGACCGATGCGTCGAACGCTGCCCACCGTCCTGATCGTCGTCGTCGGTCTGCTGCTGCTCGCCGACTTCGTGATCATCAACCCTTCGCTGGCTGCCGTGGCGGGGGTCCTGATCGAGTACCTCGTCCTGCTGTCCGCCGCTGCCGCCGTCGCCGGCGGCCTCTCGCTGGTGGCGCGCCACGCCGGCGACCTCCTGCACCGTCGCGGCGAGCGAAGCTCATCGCTGCTGGTCCTGGTCGGGATAGCCTTGATTCTGGTTGCCGGCTTCTATCCGGGCTCTCGCGGCGCCGATGATGGCGCCGTGCGCTGGCTGGTCGGCGCGCTCCTGGCGCCGCTCGTCGCGGCGCTCTTCGCCCTGCTCTTCATCTTCCTGCTGATGGCCGCCCGGCGCGGCCTGGCGCTGCGCATGCGCGAGACGACCGTGATGCTCGCCGCCGCCTCGCTGGTGGTGGTCCTGCTCCTGCCGCTTGGCGGCGTGCTGGGCAGCTGGTTGGCGACCGCCGGCAGCTGGGTACTGGCGGTGCCCATCGGGTCGGTCTTCCGCGGCCTGCTGATGGGCGTGGCGATCGCGACCGCGATCACCGCCGCGCGCCTGCTGCTGGCGGTCGATGGCGCGTCCGATGATTGAACGCCTCGCCGGTCGCGTTGGCTCGTGGCACCGCCTGGCGCCCTTTGGCCTGCTCGCGCTTCTGTCGTTGGCGGTCGTGCTGCCGCCCACCGCGCCGACGGTCGAGCTGGCCAACCCGGACCGCAGCAGCGCGGCAGCGTTCGGTGCCGCGCTCACGGCCCTGCCGAACGATGCGCGCGTGCTGGTCGGCTTCGATCCGGACTTCGGCACATACCCGGAGATCAGCTACGCCACGCGCGCCGCGCTCGACGCGCTGCTGCGGGCGAACGCCTCGCTGGCCTTTGTCTCCTACTCGCCCGAGGGGCGCGCCCTCGCCACCGCTGAGCTGGACCGACTGCGGCGCGGCGGCGTCTCCGCCGATCGATTGCTCGACCTGGGCTACCGCTCGGGTGCCGAGGCGGCGCTGGTCGGCAGCGTGGCGTCGATCGTCCCCAGCTCGGCAACTGGCCGGCTGGCCGATGGGGCGCGCGCGGCGGGTGGTGGCATCGATGCCTTCGCTCTGACGCTGGTGGTCGGCGGCAATGACCTCGATCCGCGCGTCTGGATCGAGCAGGTGGGCACGCGACTGCCGAAGCAGCGCATCCTGGCCATCGCGCCAACCTTCCTGCGGCCCGAGCTCGAGCCGTATCTGCACTCCGGTCAGCTCAGCGCGTTGCTCGGCACGCTGCGCGACGGCGTCGCGTACGCCGCCGAGAGCGGTGCCTCGGCCGCCGGCACGTCGTCGGATAGCCCGCCGAGTGCGCTGGCGATGCTGATCGGCATGCTCGTCGGACTGGGAGTCCTGCTCGAGTCGAGCGGCGGCCGATTGCTGGGCGTGGTGCGTGGCATCGGCTGGGGTGATCGGCGATGACCAGCTTCTTCGCACCGGGCCCGGCGGGCGTCATCGGTACCACCCTTGCCGCGCTGGTGACGATCGCGGTCTGGTCGTATCTCGCCGGCGAGCGGCGTCTCTTCGCGGCGGCGCAGCACCTGCTCGCCGGCCTGGCCACCGGCTACTTCGTGCTCATCTCGGTGCGGGAGGTGCTCGTGCCGCGGCTCGCCGAGCCGCTCCTGGCCAATCCTGGTGCGCACCTCGTGCTCTGGCCCGCGTTGATCGGAGTGGTGGCACTGGCCAGTGCTCGCTGGCTGCCGCGGCAGGTCGCCGCGGTGCCGATCGCGCTGCTGATCGCCGGGACCGCCGCCTTCGCCCTTGGTGGCGCGCTGGCGGGCACGCTGCTCCCGCAGCTTGCTGCCAGCCTGCTGCCCGGAGCCTCCACCGCCGGCGGGATGCTCAACGCGGTCATCAGCCTGCTGATCACGGTCCTGGTCCTGCTCGCCTTCCTGCATGGCGCGCGTGGCGGCCGGCTGAGCGACGGGGCGGCGGGCGTCGGTCGCTGGCTGCTGGTCGGTGGCCTGGGTGGCTGGCTCGGCTTTCTGCTGATGAGCCGCCTGGCCCTGCTGGTCGAGCGGCTGCGCTTCCTGCTGGTCGACTGGCTGGGAATCGGCCGATGACCGTCCGTCCACCGTTGCAGGCGAGCGCCGAGATCTCGCTGCTGGTCGACGTCGGTTCGGCGTGGACCAAGGCGAGCGTCATCGCCCGCAGCCGAGGCCGATGGCGGATTGCGGCGCACGCGGCCCAGCCAACGCCGTGGGGCGACGCCGAGCTGTGCCGCACGCTCGCCGCGCGGCTGGCTCCGGTCGCCGATCGGCGACTGGTCGACCATCTCGAGGCGCTGATCACCGAGGCACCGCGTATCGAGTGCCATACGCCGCGACGGCCGGCCCGCCTGGCGCTGGCTGCAGTCTCGCGCGACATCTCGGGGGCGGCCGCCCGACGCGCCGCCGAGTCCGCCGGCTGGGTCGTGGCCGAGATGGCGACCATGGACGACGATCGCTCACTGGCCGATCGCCTGGTGGCGCTGCAGTCTGCGACGGTCGACGCCTGGCTGCTGGCCGGTGGCTTCGACCAGGCGCGGGCCGAGCAGGCGCTCGAGATGGCTGCTCTGGTCGCGGCGGCGCGCGGCGGCGGCGGCGGACCGGTGATCTGGGCAGGCTCTCGCGCACTCGTCGACGAGGTCAGCGTCCTGTTCGATGACGGGGCGATGACCAGCGTGCCCAATCCGCGGCCGGATCCGGATCGCGAGGATCCGGGACCGCTGCGCCATCACCTCGAGGGGCTGCTGCAGCAGATCGTCGAGCCGGGCGGCTTCATCCATCTCGCCCCCGTCAGCTTTCGTCGGGCGGTGGAGGAGCTGGCTCGCGCCTCGAACCTGAGAATCCTGGGGGTTGACGTCGGCGCGCACTACGCCAACTGGGTGGTGGGCGATGCCGATACCGGCGTCGAGAGTCGTGTCTTCGCCAGCGGCGGGCTCGCGTCGCCGTCGCTCACCGGCTCCGGCGTCGCGACGCGCCTGGTGCGATCCATGTCGCACGCCATCGATGAGCTGGCGGTGGCCGACGCGCTGCAGAACTTTCGGGCCAGGCCAGCCACCATGCCGCAGACCGAGGACGAGCTGGCGGTGACGCACGCCGCGGTGCGCGTGCTGCTCAGCCAGGCGGCCGCCAGCGACGTTGGTGCGCCGGGCGTCGATCTGATCATCGGTTCCGGGCGCACGCTGGCATCGGTCCCGACGCCGGCGCAGGCCGTGCAGCTGCTGCTGGACGGTATTCGGCCGGTGGGAGTCACCCAGCTGGCGATCGACGCGGCGGGAGCGCTGGCGCCCCTGGGCTCGCTCGACGACATGGAGATCGGGGAGGGGATCGCCACGCTGCGCGATGACCTGATCGTGCCGCTGGGTGCCGCGGTGGTGTGCCGCGGCGGGCACGCCGGGCAGGTGGCCATGCGCGTGACGATGCACCGCACCGGCTGGCCGTCGATCGGCCCGATCGAACTCCGCAGCGGCTCGCTGCAGCTGCTGCCGCTGGCACGCGGCCAGGCGGCCGAGCTGGAGATCGAGCTCGAGGGCGGGGCCTCGCTCGGCACCGCGCGCCGCGCGCTGCGGGCGCGCACCGAGGTGCACGGCGGGTCGGTCGGCCTGGTGCTGGACGCGCGTGACGTGCCGCTCATGCTGCCGCGCCGCTCGGATGACCGCCGCGCGGTGCTCGCGGCGTGGCGCGATGCGTTCATGCGCGAGGCCCAGCTGCCGACGAGCGGAAGCCGATGAGCGAGCCAGTCATCCATCGCGTCCCGATTCCGCGCGGCGCCAGCCTGAGGGTGCGGGTCGGCGATGCGGTCAAGCCCGACCAGGTGCTGGCGGTCCGCCGCCCCCCGGAGCCGCCGATCACGGTGGACGTGGCGCGACGCCTGCGCCTGCCGCCGGCCGCGGTCGCCGAGCTGCTGCTGGTCCATCCCGGCGAGCAGATCGAGGCCGATGCCCTGATCGCCCGCGCGCCGGCCGGCCGGGTCGCCTCCTCGCCGGTGGCCGGGCTGCTGGTCGCCTATTCGCGGACCGATGGCACCGCCCTGATCGCCCCGCTGGGGCCCGAGCAATCGGTGCTCGGCCACGTCTCGGGTCGCGTGCGCAGCGTCGAGGAGGGAGCGATCAGCGTCGAGGTGCGCGGCGCCATGCTGCGCGGCGTAGGCGGGACCGGCCAGGCAGTGCACGGCGAGCTGGTGGTCGCGGTCCACGAGGCCGGCGAGGAGCTGCGGGCCGGCGCCATCGACGTCAGCGCCACGGGGAAGATCGTGGTCGGCGGCTCGCGCGCATCGGCCGAGACGCTCACCCGGGCGCGCGCAATGGGCGTCGCTGGCATGGTCCTGGGCGGCGTGCTCGACAAGGAGCTGCGGGACTTCGAGGCCATCCAGCGCCGCCGCCGCGAGATCGGCGGCCTCTCAGGCTCGTTTGGCCTGGTGCTGCTCGAGGGATTCGGCAAGGTCGGCTTCGACCCGCAGCTGTTCGCCTGGTTCCGCCAGCACGTCGGCCACCTGGCCAGCCTCTTCGGCGCTGAGCAGCGGCTGTACGTCTATGACGCGACGCAGCCGCCCGAGCGTCGCTCGCTGCCGCGCATCGGTGAGCGGGTGATTGCCCATCGCCGGCCATTCCAGGGCAGCGGCGGCGTCCTGGTGGCGCTGCTCGACGACCTGCACGCCACGCCGTCCGGTCTGGCCACCCCGATGGCGCTGGTGCGCTTCGAGGATGGCCGGCTCGCGCCGGTGCCGCTCGCCAACCTCGAGGCAACCACGCCGCGCCCGGTGAGCGACGACTGAGATCGACGCCGCGCTTACTATACTTTTGCGCATGGACCGATCCACGGCGCCACTCCCGAGCAAGGTCTCGGACACGCTCGTCAGCGACTCGACGGCGCGCACCCGCGCCATCGGCCGGGCGCTGGGTGCCGTGGCCCAGCCGGGGAGCGTCATCGCCCTGTGCGGTCCGCTCGGCGCCGGCAAGACACAGCTCGCCAAGGGCGTGGCCGCGGGGCTCGGGATCAGCGCCGTGGTCAACAGCCCGACCTTCGTGCTGATGAACGAGCATCCGGGGAGGTTGCGACTGTTCCATATCGACGCCTATCGCCTGGCGGACCCCGAGGAGGCGCTCGCAGCCGGCCTGCTCGACGAGCGTCAGGGGTCAGGCGTGACCGTCATCGAATGGGCCGATCGGCTGGCCGGCTGGCTACCCGACGAGCGCCTGGAGATCGAGCTCGTTCCCGATGACCACGCCGCCGAGCGCCGGACCCTGCGCTGGCGCGCGCTCGGAGCGAGCCATGCGCAGCTGGCCGAGGCGCTGCGCCGATGATCGTCGCCATCGAGAGCGCCTCGAGCGACCAGTCGCTGGCCCTCGCCACGCCCCAGGGTGCGCCGATCGGCCAGGAAGGCTGGAGCACCGGCCCGCGCCAGGTGCACGAGCTGCTGCCGCGCCTGCTGGCGCTGATCGAGCGCAGCGGCGGTCAGCTGCGGCAGGCGACCGCGGTGGCGGTTGGCATCGGTCCCGGATCGTTCACCGGCCTGCGGGTTGGCCTGAGCGTTGCCAAGGGCCTGGCCTTCGCCCTCGACGTGCCGATCATCGGCGTGCCGAGCCTGGCCGCCTGGCTGGAGGCCGAGCCCCAGGCGGACGCCGCGCTGGTACGCGCCGGGGCGGGTGAGGCGTTCCTGCTCGCCCGCGGCGCCGATGAGCCGCTCGTCGTGCAGCGTGATGCACTGCCGGAGCGCACCGGCACCGCGCTCGTCGTGGCACCGCTCGAGCTGGCCGAGAGCTTCGGGCTCGCCAACGCGCGTCCGCCGTTCGCGGCCGCGGCGGTCATCGCCCGGCTCGCCGCGCGGCGGCTTGCGGAGCAGCCCGCGGGCGACGAGATCGAGCGCCTCGAGCCGCGCTACCTGCGCCTGCCGCGAGGCATCGGTCAGGTGACGGAGAGCAGCATCAAATGGCTGTGAGCATGCCGGTCGTGATCGAGGCCATGCGCGGCGCCGATCTGCTGGCCGTGCACGAGATCGAGCGCCTCAGCTTCAGCTCGCCCTGGCCGAGCTACGCCTTCGAGCAGGAGCTGGCCAGCAACCACATGGCGCGCTACCTGGTCGCCCGCCACGCCGAGCGGGTTGTTGCCTTCGCGGGGCTGTGGCTGATGTTCGACGAGGCGCACATCACCACCTTCGCGGTGCACCCCGATTGGCGCCGGCAGGGTGTTGCGCAGCGGCTGATGGTGGGGATCCTGGAGCTGAGCGTCGATCTCGGCGCGGCGCGCATGACGCTCGAGGTGCGCGCCAGCAACGAGGTGGCGCAGACCCTCTACCACCGCTTCGGCTTCGTGGTCACCGGCCGACGTCCGCGCTACTACACCGATGACGGCGAGGACGCCCTGATCATGACCACCCTGGAGCTCGCCGGCCCATCCATGCAGGCTGTGCTGCTCGTTGAGCGCGCCCGCCTTGGCGAGCCGGACGACCTCGCGTGAGCGGGATTCGATGATGAGCGCTCCACGCATCCTGGCGATCGAGTCGTCATGCGACGAGACGGGCGTGGCGGTGGTCGTCGGAGGCCGGCGGATCGAGTCCAACGCGGTCGCCTCGCAGGTGGCGCTGCACGCCGCGACCGGCGGCATCGTGCCGGAGGTCGCCGCCCGGCAGCAGCTGCGCTGGATCATCCCGACGCTGCGCAGCGCCATGCAGCAGGCGGGTGTTGACTGGGGCGATCTCGACGCGGTCGCGGTCACCTGCGGGCCCGGGCTGATCGGCTCGCTGCTGGTCGGGGTCAACGTGGCCAAGGCGCTCGCCGCCGCGCACGACCTGCCCCTGGTCGGCGTGAACCATATCGAGGGCCATATCTACGCCAACTGGTTGACCGATGCCGACGCCTCGTCGCCCCTTCCGGCGCAGCCGGCCTTCCCGCTGCTCTGCCTGGTGGTTTCCGGCGGGCACACGCAGCTGGTGCTGATGGCCGATCACGGTCGCTACGAGCTGCTGGGCCAGACGGTCGACGATGCCGCCGGCGAGGCATTCGACAAGGTCGGCCGCCTGCTCGGCCTGCCGTATCCGGGCGGCCCGGCGATCTCCGCCGCGGCGGCCGGCGCCGCGCCGGCGACCCGCTTCCCGCGGGCGCGCACCGCGGGTCGCTACGATTTCAGCTTCTCGGGCCTCAAAACGGCGGTGCTGCGCGAGGTGGAGAGCTATCGCCAGCGTGGCGCGCCGATCCCGGTCGATGGCCTGGCGGCCGCGTTCGAGGAGGCGGTCGTCGACGCGCTGGTGACCAAGACGGTGGCGGCCGCTCGCGAACGAGGCGTGACCGCCGTGGCGCTGGGTGGGGGAGTGGCCGCCAACACCGCGCTGCGCGCAACGCTGCGGCGGCGCCTCGGCCCGATCCCGCTGCTCGTGCCGCCGCCGGCGTGGTGCACCGACAACGGCGCGATGATCGGTGCGGCGGCGGGATTCCGCTTCGCCGCCGGCGACCGTGCCGATGCGGCGCTCGAGGCGATTCCGTCGCTGGCTCTGCCCTGGCTTCCCGCCGCATGAGCGACCCGCTCGCCGCGGAGCGCCTCCAGCCGCCGACCCCCGGACAGCTGCGTCGGCTGCTGGCCGAGGAGCGGCTGCGGCCACGCAAGGCGTTGAGCCAGAGCTTCCTGACCGATCCGGAGGTGCTCGACCAGATCGTGGCCGCGGCCGACCTGCAGGCAGGTGACCGTGTCGTCGAGATTGGCCCGGGACTGGGTGTGCTGACACGCCGACTCCTGGCGGCGGGCTGCAGGGTGCTGGCCGTGGAGCTCGACGAGCGGCTGGCGGCCTACCTGCGCCGCGAGCTGGGCGGCTTCGAAGGCCTCGAGCTGATCGAGGCGGATGCACTCAGCCTGCACCCGCGCGAGATCTTTCCCGGCGAGCCCTTCAAGGTCGTGGCCAACATCCCGTATCACATCACCAGCCCGCTGCTGCACGCCTTCCTGGAGGGCGACCGCTCGCCGCAGCGCGTCGTGCTGCTCGTGCAGCTCGAGGTCGCCCAGCGCGTCGCCTCCCCGCCCGGTGCAATGAGCTACCTGTCGGTCTTTGTCCAGAACATCGCCGTTGCGCAGGTCGTGGCCCGTGTCCCGGCGGCCGCCTTCGAGCCTCAGCCAAAGGTCGATTCGGCGATCCTGCTGCTCCAGCCGCGCGACGACCCGTCCGTTCCGGTCGGCGCGCAGCGCGAACCCTTCTACCGCATCGTGCAGGCAGGCTTCCGGCAGCGGCGCAAGCAGATCCACAACGGCCTGGGCCGCGAGCTGCCCTTCGAGCGCGGCGAGCTGCAGACGGCGCTCGCCGCCTGCGACGTTGACGGCGAGCGTCGGCCCCAGACCCTCTCGGTCAGCGAGTGGGCCTGCCTCACCGAGCAGCTGGCGCCGCGCCTGGTCGAGCGATGAGCTCCGATCCACACCACGAGTTCCTGCGCCTCGACGCGCCGGCCAAGCTCAACCTGTCGCTGGCGGTCGTTGGCGAGCGGCCAGACGGCTATCACCTGCTGGCGGGCGTCATGGTGCTGCTCGAGCTCGCCGACCGGCTGCTGTTGACGCCGGACGGCTCCGGCCTGCGTGTCGTGGCGTCACCCGAGGATCTAATACCCGACGACGAGCGAAACTTGGCCTGGCGCGGGCTGCTGGCCGGTTTCGACGGACATCCCGAGGGCGCCCAGGCTCGCCTGGTGCTGCACAAGCGCATCCCTGCCGCCGCCGGGCTGGGTGGCGGCTCGTCGGATGCCGCGGCGGCCTGGCGCCTCGCCAGGCGCCGGATCGATGCGGACGACCGGCCCTCAACCGACGAGCTCATCGCGCTGAGTATGGTCGGCGCCGACGTGCCCTTCTTTGCGTTGCAGCTGGCAGCCGCGTATGTGACCGGGATCGGTGAGCGGGTCGAGCCGTTGCCCTCCCCTGCGCGCCGCGAGGTCGTGCTGGCGCTGCCGCCGTTCGGCCTCTCCACGGCCGCCGTCTTCGCCGAGTCGCGCGCTGCCGACTGGTCGGTCGAGGAGCCGGCCCGCGAGGCGCTGCCCAGCCGCAACGACCTGCTGCCCGCGGCTCGCCGGCTGCGGCCGGAGCTCGACGACCTGCTGCGCCTGGTGGTCACCGGCGGCGGAGAGCCGCACCTTACCGGCAGTGGACCCACCGTCTTCTCGCTGAGCGACGATCCGGATCGTGCCGACAACCTGGCCGCCAGGCTGCGTTCGGCTGGCGTGCGCGCGCTGCGAACCCGTCTCGCGCCTGCAGCGGCTACGATTGAGCGGATCACCCAGGAGGAAGCACTCAGCCAATGAGCGATCGAACGGTCGTGCGGACCGATCAGGCGCCCGCCGCCATCGGCCCCTACAGCCAGGCGATCCGAGTCGGCGATCTCGTCTTCACCGCCGGGCAGGTCGGTCTCGACCCGACCAGCGGCCAGCTGGTCGACGGCGGCGTGGCAGCACAGGCCGATCGAGCGCTGCAGAACCTGGCGGCGGTGCTCGCCGCCGCCGGCTGCGGGCTCGGGCTGGTCACCAAGACGACCATCTTCCTCGCTGACATGGCCGATTTCGCGACCGTCAACGAGGTCTACGCGCGGCATCTGCGTGAGCCGTTCCCGGCCAGATCCACGGTCGCCGTGCGCGAGCTGCCGAAGGGCGCGCTGGTCGAGATCGAAGCGATCGCGGTGGCGCCCGCCGGAGGATCGCGATCACCCGCCTGACGATGGCGGCCATCGTCCTGGCCGCCGGGCAGGGAGTCCGTATGCGCTCCCGGCTTCCCAAGGTCCTGCACCCACTGGCCGGTCGAGCCATGCTCGACCATGTGCTCGATGCGCTGGCTCGTGCCGGAATCGAGCATCCGGTGGTGGTCACCGGACACGGAGGCGACGCGGTGGAAGCCGCGCTCGCCGGGCGAGCCATCGCCGTGCGCCAGGATCCACAGCTCGGCACAGCCGATGCGGTCCGGGTCGGCATGCAGCGCATCCCCGGCAACGCGCGCCACGTGATCGTGACCAACGGCGACGTGCCGCTGCTGCCCGCCGAGCTGTTCGGCGCGCTGCTCCACGAGCAGGCAGAGGGTGAGGCACCGATCGCCGTCCTTTCGGTGCGCGTCGCGGACCCGACCGGATATGGTCGCATCGTGCGTGACGCCGCTGGCAGCTGCCGCGCGATCGTCGAGGAGGCCGATGCCGATGCTGTCTTGCGTGTCATCGACGAGATCAACGTGGGGACCTATTGCTTCGACGTCGCCTGGCTGCGGGCCAACATCGGCGACGTGCCGGCCAGCGCATCCGGCGAGTTCTACCTCACCGACCTGGTGGCGCTGGCCGTGAGCGCCGGACACCCGGTCCGGGTGGTGACCGCTCCACGGGCCGAGCTGACGATGGGGATCAACGACCGCGTCGCGCTGAGCCGCGCTGAGCAGCTGCTGCGCGGCGAGATCGCCGAGCGCCACATGCGCGCCGGCGTGACCATCGTCGACCCGGCCACGACCCGCATCGACGCCGCGGTCGAGATCGGTCAGGATGCCCGCATCGAGCCCGGAACGGCGCTGCTGGGCGTGACGGTCATCGGCCGCGGCGCGGTGATCGGGCCGAATTCGCACATCCGGGCGAGCCGCATTGGCCCGCGGACATCGGTATGGGCCAGCGTGGTCGAGGAGTCGGAGGTGGCCGAGGACGTGCAGATCGGTCCGTTCAGCCATCTGCGGCCGGGGAGCCAGGTGGGCGCGCGCTGCCGGATCGGCAACTTCGCCGAGATCAAGAGCAGCAGCCTCGGCGCCGGTACCCAGCAGCATCATTTCAGCTACCTCGGCGATGCCCAGCTGGGTGCGCGGGTCAACATCGGAGCGGGGACCGTGACGGCGAACTTCGACGGCGAGCAGAAACACCGCACGCTGATCGGCGATGACGTCTTCATCGGCTCCGACAGCATGCTGATCGCACCGTTGACCATCGGTCCGGGCGCCAGGACCGGTGCCGGGGCCATCGTCAACCGCGACGTGGCGGCGGGCAGCACGGTGGTTGGCATGCCCGCCCGGCCGATCGAGCTGCGCCGTCACAAACCCGCGCGGGCTCCCGGCGGAGCCGATCGGAACTCGCACCGAGGAGGCGGCTCAACCCCCTCCGATGCCTGAAGGCAGCACCAGCGGCGCAAACCCGATCTTTGATCTGGCCATCGTGGCCGGACTGATCCTGATCGGTGGCTTCTTCGCCGCCTCCGAGATCGCCCTGATCACCGTCAAGCGCCATCGCCTGCAGCAGCTCGTCAACGATGGGAATCAGGCGGCACGCATCGCGCAGCGGCTGACGGAGGATCCCAGCCGCTTCCTGGCCACGATCCAGATCGCCCTCACCTTCCTGGGATTCCTGGCATCGGCGTTCGGCGCGCTGAGCTTCTCGGGCGTCGTCGCCGGCTGGATCCGCGCCATCCCCGTCGACGTCATCCGCGAGGCGGCGGGCACCATCGCCTTCATCGCGGTGACCTTGGTCGTCGCGCTCCTGTCGATCATCGTCGGCGAGCTGGTGCCGAAGACGCTGGCGCTCTCCTTCGCCGAGCGCTTCGCGCTCACCGTCGCTCGGCCGATCCGCTTCATCGAGCAGATCCTGTCGCCGATCGTGTGGTTCGTCTCGTCGCTGAGCGGCATCTTCGTCCGCGCCTTTGGCGGCAAGGAGAAGCCACAGCCTGGGTACCTGTCGACCGAGGAGCTGAAGATCCTGGTCGAGAGTGGCTCGCAGCAGGGCGCCATCGAGGAGGACGAGAAGGACATGATCACCGGCGTCATCGAGCTGGCTGACAAGAAGGTCCACGAGGTGATGGTCCCGCGCATCGGGATCCGGGCGGTCGACGTGGGCGACGACCTCGACAGCGTGCTCGACCTCATCGTGCGGGCGGGCCACTCGCGCATCCCGGTGTACGTCGACAGCCTCGACAACATCGTGGGCGTGCTGTACGCCAAGGATCTGCTGCCATTCCTGAAGCGCAACGGCACGGCGCCGCAGCAGATCGACATTCGGGCCTTGGCCCGGCCGGCCGTGTACGTGCCGGAGACCAAGGCCGTCGACGAGCTGCTGCACGAGATGCAGCTCGCCAAACGACACATCGCCATCGTGGTCGACGAGTACGGTGGCACGGCTGGCCTGATCACCATGGAGGACGTGGTCGAGGAGATCGTCGGCGAGATCCAGGACGAGTACGACGAGGAGGAGTCGCTCGTGGAGCAGATCGCCTCCGACGGCGAGCTGGCGTATCGACTCGACGGCCGCCTGAGCATGGACGACCTGCGCGACCTGTTCGACATGTCGGACGACGAGGAGGCCGATGAGGACGCGTACGACACGGTCGGCGGCTTCATCATCCATCGCGAAGGCCGCATCCCGCTGCCCGGCGCCGAACTCGACTTCCACGACGTGCAGCTGCGCGTCGAGGCGGCCGACTCGCGCCGCGTGGCGATGGTCATCGCTTCACGTGCCCGCCGCCCCGGCGACGAGACGCCCG
>JBBSHF010000011.1:0-34363 GCA_038253355.1 Candidatus Limnocylindria bacterium | reverse complement strand
GCATCTGTGGCGAGCACGGCGGCGATCCGGCCAGCATCGCGTTCTGCCACGAGGTCGGCCTGGACTACGTGTCGTGCTCACCGTTCCGCGTGCCGGTGGCGCGCCTTGCCGCGGCACAGGCCGCGCTCGCCGGCGCCGAGGTGCCCGACAAGTAGGTCGAACGAGGTCTAGTTCCCAATCACGTTGTTGACGTTGCGTGACGCCGGGACGGCGCAGGCTGGCCTGGATCGCCTGGGCCCGAACGGCCGGCCACGGCAGCCCGGTCGCTGGCACACCGCACCGTTGGTAATGGTCCGCAAGGGGCGTCTTATCTGCGGGAACGGTCCATTGCGAGCGTCTGGGATGGCTTACTGCGCCGATGCCGGCTCCTTATCCGCAACCCTGGCCCGGCAATCCGAGGAAGTCGCCGATAAGGGTCCGCGGGAGGCGCATTAGCGTGACCACGGCGACGGTGGCGACGGTGGTGTCAACAACCTGCGTGGGAAGAACAGCCAGCTCTACCATCGGCCAGCTGTCGAATCGAAGCCGCCGGATCAAGGAGGTGAGCGTGGACACGAACCGCCTGGAGGCCTTCAGCGACGGCGTCTTCGCGATCGCCATCACCCTGCTCGTGCTCAGATCGCGGTGCCGCCGCCGGGCACCGACCTCGGGCCGGAGCTAATCCGGCTCTGGCCGTCCTACCTCGCCTATGCGGTCAGCTTCCTGGTCATCGGTGCGATCTGGATCAACCACCACGCGATGTTCAACCACATCGTCCGGGCCGATGGGCCGCTGCTGCTGCTGAACCTGCTGCACCTGATGGCCATCGCCTTCCTGCCCTTCCCGACCGCTGTGCTCGCCGAGGCGTTGAGCCACGGTGCGGACGAGGCGACCGCCACCGCCTTCTACGGCGGAAGCGTGGCCGTCCTCGGCGTCTTCGTGTACACGATCTGGCGCTACGCCGCGAGTGGGCACCGGTTGTTGGGGCCCGAGCTCAGTGCGGCGGCGGCACGCGGGATCGGGCGAAGATATCTGGTCGGGCCGCTCGTCTACGCCGTCGCCACGCTGGTCGCGCTCTTCGCGCCGTGGCTGGCGCTGCTGACCTACATCCTGCTCAACGTGTTCTACCTGTGGCCGCGCGGCGGCGCTGACGAGCACCGCTGAGAACCAGCCCCATCCCGGGGTGAGGACACATGCGGTATACTCCCCTGTAGTATGACCACCGCGACGGCGGAGACCCGAACGACGACCCCATCCTCGCAGGAGGCTGAGCTCAGCCTGCCCGTCGTGGGGATGACCTGCGCGTCGTGCGTGAACCGCATCGAGAACTACCTCAACCGCGCCGACGGCGTGACGCAGGCGAACGTCAACCTCGCCACCGAGCGGGCGACGGTGCGCTTCGACCCGGCTGTCACCGGCCGCAGCGGCATCGTGCGGACGATCCAGGCGGCCGGCTACGACGTCCGCGAGGGGGCGGCCACCGCCGCCGAGGGATCGGAGCGCGACGCCGAGCAGCGCAGCCTGCTGGTGCAGGCGATGGCGGCCACCGGCATAGGCCTGGCCATGATGGCGGTCATGCTCTGGCCCGGCGGCGCGCCATGGCCCATGGAACGCCTGAACGTCTGGTTCCTGGTGCCGGCCACCATCGTCCAGTTCATCTTCGGCCGGCGCTTTCTGACAGCCGCCGCGAGGGGTCTTCGCCACCTCGACCTGAACATGAACACGCTCGTCGCCATGGGCACCCTGGCGGCGTATGGCTACTCGCTGTTCGTGACCCTCTTCCCGGAGGCGGTCGCGTCCGCAGGGCTGGGGATGGAGACGTATTTCGACAGCGCGGCGGTGATCATCGGTCTGATCTTGTTCGGCCGATGGCTCGAGGCACGTGCCAAGGGCCAGGCGGCGGGCGCGGTCAAGGCACTCCTGAGGCTTCGACCACGGACGGCGCGCGTCATGCGCAACGGGGTGGAGCTGGACCTCCCGGTCGAGCAGGTGGGCGTCGGCGACCTGCTGCGCGTGCGACCGGGCGACAAGGTTCCGGTCGACGGCATCCTGACCGATGGCGCCTCCGCCCTGGACGAATCGATGCTCACCGGCGAATCGCTCCCCGTCGAGAAGAGCGTGGGCGACCGGGTGATCGGCGCGACCCTCAACACCAGCGGGTCGTTCGTGATGCGTGCCGAGAAGGTCGGGGCTGAGACCGCGCTGTCGCAGATCGTCGCGCTGGTCGAGCGCGCTCAGGGGTCGAAGGCGCCCATTCAGCGCGTCGCCGACCGCGTGACCGGCTGGTTCGTGCCTGCCGTCCTGGGATTGGCGCTGCTCACCTTCGCGGTCTGGATGCTGTTCGGCCCGGAGCCGCGGCTGCCGTTCGCTCTGTCGAGCGCGATCGCGGTGCTGATCATCGCCTGCCCGTGCGCCATGGGGCTGGCCACGCCCACCGCGATCATGGTCGGCACCGGCAAAGGCGCCGAGCACGGCATCCTGGTCCGCAATGGCGCGGCGCTCGAGCAGGCGCAGCGTGTGACGACGGTGGTGCTCGACAAGACCGGAACGCTGACTCGCGGAGTGCTCAGTGTCACCGCCGTCGAGCGCCGCGACGGAGACGAGCGTGAGCTGCTGCGCCTCGCGGCGGCGGCGGAACGCGGCAGCGAGCATCCCGTGGCAGAGGCCGTCGTGCGACACGCGCAAGAGGCCGGAATGGACCTGCCGCCCGCAACCGGGTTCCACGCGCATGCCGGACGCGGCGTTCGTGCCACCGTCGAAGGCCACGACGTGCTGATCGGCACTGAGCAACTGCTCGCCGAGGCCGACATCGCCGTCGACGCAGCCCCGGCAGACCCAGGCAATTCTCCGGTCTTCGTGGCGCTCGACGGCCGGTTTGCGGGCGTCCTGAGCGTAGCCGACACGCTACGGCCCGAAGCCGCCGAGGCCGTGCGCCGCCTCCACGATCGAGGCCTCGACGTGTGGATGATGACCGGCGACCGAACGGCGACCGGCGAGGCGATCGCGAGCCAGGCCGGTGTCGGGCCAGAGCGGGTGCTGGCCGAGGTCCTCCCCGCGCAGAAGGCGGCGAAGATCGCCGAGCTGCAGGCGAGCGGCGCCGTGGTGGCGATGGTCGGCGACGGCGTCAACGATGCGCCCGCGCTGGCACAGGCCGACCTGGGCATCGCCATCGGCACCGGCGCCGACGTGGCCCTCGAGGCGTCGGATATCACGATCCTGGGCGAAGACCTGCGCAGCGTACCGGCAAGCATCGGTCTATCGAAGGCAACCATGCGCACCATTCGCCAGAACCTGGGCTGGGCGTTCGGCTACAACGCGCTGCTCATCCCGGTGGCCGCCGGTGTGCTGTACCCCCTCGCTGGGCTGCTGCTCAGTCCGGCGTTGGCCGCGGGCGCCATGGCCCTCTCGAGCGTCAGCGTGGTGGGCAACTCGCTGCGTCTGCGCGCCTTCAACCCCGCCTGAACATGGAGGCTTTCGACCGATGACTGATCTCGACCAGCGCATGGACCTTGAGACCGATCCCGTGTGTGGCATGGCCGTCACCCCGCAGGATGCCCGCGCCGATGGCCTGACCGCGGCGTACCAGGGGCGCGACTACTTCTTCTGCGGGCGCGGCTGCCTGCTCGACTTCGCCGATGACCCGGCGCGCTTCCTGGGGCCCGACCACGTGCCGCAGATGTAGCGCTGGGGGTTCCGCTCAGATCAGATCAGGATGGCGCACCGGAACCACGCTCAGCTCATCGATGCCCGCAAAGTCGCCGGGATTGCACGTGTACAGCGGCAGTCCGTTCGCGACGGCGACCGCCGCGATCATTGCGTCGTACGCTCGGGCCGCTGTCTTACGGCCCTGCCTGCGCAGCGAGGCCGCCACTCGCCCGAATGCCCGCGCGGCATCGGCGTCGAAGGGAAGCGCATCGAAATCCGCCTCGGCTTGCTGAAGATGCGCCAGGCGCGCCGCGCGCTCAGCCTCAGTCGCGGCGACCAGTGGACCCAGTGACAGCTCGGCCAACGTGATCGCGGAGATGACCGGTCGCTCGGGAAGGACTGACGAATCGGTCAGCCGCGGCAGCAGGATCAGCGTATTCGTGTCGAGCAGGCCGCGTCCCTGGTCGCTCACAGCCGAGGATCGAGAGCGCTGTCGATATCGCGGCGCAGCACGTCAGCATCAAGCGGCGGAAGGCGTCGCCATCGCCGCAGCAACGTTGAAGCCGTGGCGAGCGGCGCAGGCAGTGGCCGCAGCTCCGCAACTGCCGTGCCGCTGCGCGTGACGATCAGGCGCTCGCCAGCGGCGACGCGATCGACGACATCTCCACCTCGGTTGCGGAGCTCGCGAATGGTGACCTCGTTTGTCGTTCGGCGCGTCATGCGCTGAGTGTATCACATGTGAGACTCTGCCCCTGTGCCGTGCGGCAACCAGCACGCGCTCGCTAGACTGGCGCCGATGCCGCTCATCGCCGCCCGAGCCCTGACGAAGCGCTATCCCCGGGGAGTGACCGCCCTCGACGGGCTGACGCTGGACGTGGAGCCCGGAATCATCGGCCTGGTGGGAGCCAACGGCGCCGGCAAGAGCACGTTCCTGAAAATCCTGCTGGGACTGATCAAGCCGACCAGCGGGAGCGTGAGCGTGATGGGCATGGACGTCGTCACGCAGGGCACCCAGATCCGTCAATTCGTGGGCTACCTGCCCGAGCACGACTGCCTGCCGCCCGACATCTCGGCGACCGAGTTCGTGACGCACATGGGGCGCATGGCGGGCCTGCCCGCGGGCGCCGCGCGCGAGCGAACCGCCGAGGTGCTGCGCCACGTCGGCCTGTACGAGGAGCGATATCGGCCGATTGGCGGCTATTCCACGGGCATGCAACAGCGCGTCAAGCTGGCGCAGGCGCTGGTGCACGACCCGAAGCTGCTGCTCCTCGACGAGCCGACCAACGGCCTCGACCCGGCCGGCCGCGACGAGATGCTCGACCTGGTGAAGCGCACCGGCACCGAATTCGGGATCACCACCGTGGTGGCCAGCCACCTGCTGGGCGAGATCGAGCGCGTCTGCAGCTTCCTGCTGGCCATCGACGGTGGCAAGCTGCTTCGGGCGGCGCCCATCGCCTCCTTCACCGAGCATACCGGGACGCTGGCGGTGGAGGTCGAGGAGGGTGCCGAGCAGCTGGCACGACGCCTGACCGATCACGGCATGACTGCGGTGGTCGAAGGCCACAGCGTGCTGGTCGATCTGCCAAACGCGGAGCCTTACGACGTGGTCCGCGACGCCATCGACGACCTGGGGCTGGCGCTGCTGCGCGTTGAGCAGCGACGACATCGCCTCGAGGACCTGTTCAGCGACCAGGCCCATGACGCAGCGTGAGGTGACCGCCCCGTCCGCAGGCAGCGTGGCGGCCGGCGCGATCTACGACCTGGGCTACCGCGGCTACGACGGGCCGCGGCTCGGGCGGCGCGCAGCCATCTCCACGCTCTTCTGGTCGAGCCTGCGTGCCGCGTTCGGGATGCGTCGCGGCGCGAAGGCCAAGATCGTGCCGTGGGGACTGACCGTCATCGCGCTGCTGCCCGCGGCAGTCGCGGTGGGCATCAAGGCCCTCACCGCGTCGTCGTCCACGCCCGCCCCGTCGCCGTTCACCTACGACAACTACCTGTGGGGCATCCAGCTCCTGTTCGCCCTGTTCGCCGCCGCGCAGGCGCCCGAGCTGGTGGGTGGTGATCAGCGCCACCGCGTCCTGTCGCTGTACTTCAGCCATGCCATCCGGCGCAGCGACTACGCGCTGGCCAAGCTGGGTGCGCTCGTGGCAGCGCTCTTTGTCATGGCGCTCCTGCCGCTCCTGCTGCTCTTCTTCGGCAGCATCCTGGGCGCCACCGACATCGTGGACGCCTTCGGCAAGGAGCTGCCGCACCTGGGCCAGATCCTGGGCTCGGCGTTGATCTACGCGGTGCCGCTGGGCGTCATCGGCCTGGCGATCGCGGCCGTCACCCCGCGTCGCGCCTTCGCCACCGGCGCAATCATCGCGGTCTTCATCGTGACCGCGGCGGTGAGCGTCATCTTCGAGCCGCTCAACATCCAGCCGCTGAGCAGCCTGGCACAGCTGGCCAACCCCTTCATCGACCTGGACGGCACGCGCACCTGGCTGTTCGGCGGCTCGATTCCCAACTCACCCATCTCGTCGACCACCATCGCGCTGCCGCTGTACGGGCTGGTGACCATTGCCATCGCGCTGATCGGCACGGCCCTCATCCTGTGGCGCTATCGGTCGATCAGCGCGTGACCGCGACCAGGGCCGGGCCAATCGTGGATGCCCCTGCGTCGGTCGAGCTCGAGCACGCTTCGCGCTGGTACGGCAACGTCGTGGCGGTCAACGACATCAGCTTCACGCTGCGGGCGGGCATCACCGGGCTGCTCGGGCCGAATGGCGCGGGCAAGTCGACCCTGCTGCACATGATCGGCGGATTCCTGGCGCCGTCATCCGGGAACGTGCTCGTCAACGGGGAGCCGGCGTGGGGAAACGTCGAGATGTACCGGGGCCTCGGCCTGGTGCCCGAACGAGAGAGCGCCTACGACTTCATGAGCGGGCGCGAGTTCGTGCTGGCCAATGCGCGCATGCAGAAGGTATCTGATCCGCTGGCCGCTGCGACAAAGGCGATCAGCCTGGTCGAGCTCGAGAGCGCCCAGGATCGACCGATCGGTACGTACTCCAAAGGGATGCGCCAACGGGCCAAGGTGGCCGCCGCGCTGGTCCACGAGCCGCCGATCCTGATCCTTGACGAGCCGTTCAACGGCATGGACCCCCGGCAGCGGCTGCACATGATGGGCCTGCTGCGCCAGATGGCGGCCGAGGGCCGCACGATCCTGTTCAGCTCGCACATCCTCGAGGAGGTCGAGCGTCTGGCGGAAACGGTGCTGGTCATCGTGGCAGGTCGGTTGGCCGCTTCCGGCGACTTTCGCCAGATCCGTCGCCTGATGACCGATCGACCGCACACCTTCACGGTGCGCTCATCGAATGACCGATCCCTGGCGGCAGCGCTGGTGGCCGAGCCCAAGATCGCCGGCGTCTCGCTCGATGACGGGCTGCTCACCGTGCGCACCAGCGACTTCGGCTCGTTCAGCCGAACCATCGCAGGCGTCGCTCGCGCGACGCGCATCTCGCTCTTCGAGCTGCTGCCTACCGATGAGTCGCTCGAATCGGTCTTCAGCTACCTGGTGCGCGGATGATGTGCCGCTCATGAACATGGTCATCGCCCAGATCACCCTGCGCCAACTGCTCAACCGGCGACGCACCCTGCTGCTCCTGCTGCTGGCCGGGCTGCTGGTGCTGATCGCGATCATCTTCCGCGCCACCGGCGGCGACGGCGCGCGGGCGCTGACCTTCACCGGGCGTCTGCTCTCGACCTTCGGTCTGGCCACCCTGATGCCGCTCGTGGCGCTCCTGTTCGGGACGGGCGCCATCGGCTCGGAGATCGACGATGGAACGGTCGTCTATCTCCTCGCCAAGCCGATCCCGAGGCGCACGATCATCTTCACCAAGCTGGCCATTGCCGCCCTGTGCTCGATCCTGCTGACGGCGATCCCGATCTTCCTCGCGGGCATGATCGCGGCCGGCGGACCGGCCGACGGGCTGGTGGTCGGCTTCACGCTCGGGTCGGTCATCGGTTCGCTCCTCTACTGCGCAATCTTCGTGGCGCTCAGCCTGGTCACGGGACGGGCGCTCATCTTTGGCCTGCTGTACGTCCTCATCTGGGAAGGGCTGCTGGCAGCGCTGTTCGCCGGCACGCGCACGTTCAGCGTGCGGCAGCAGTCGCTCGCCTTCGCTGACGCGGTCGCCAACGTGCCGGCCCATGTCCTGGAGGCCCAGCTGCCGCTGGCCACCGCGGCCGTCATGGCCGCGCTGATCTTCGTCGTGGCCGTTGCACTCGCCGTTCGCCGGCTGGGCCGCTTCGAGGTATCCGGCGAGCGGGCGTAGCAGCTCGAAGGCCGAGCGCCTGCGGTGCGAAGCCGCAGGCCCGACGTCCAGCGGCTAGGCTTCGCGGATGCTGCCGTGGTCGCACGATTTCGCGGGTCGGCTGAACGAGCACGTCATCGACAGCCAGGCGCTCACCGGCAACCCGCTGGGTGATCCGCATCGTCGGCCGCTGCTGGTCTACACCCCGCCCGGCTACGACGCCGAGCCGGAACGACGCTATCCGTCCATCTATGTCCTCCAGGGCCTCACCGGCCAGGTCGACATGTGGCGCAATCGCGCGCCGTTCAAGCGCAACACGCCCGAGCTGATCGACATCCTCTTCGCCGCCGGCGATGTCCCGCCGGCGATCATCGTCTACGTCGATGCCTGGACCAGCCTGGGCGGCAGCCAATTCGTCGACTCTGCGGGGACCGGCCGCTACCACACCTACCTGTGCGACGAGGTCGTAGCGTACGTCGACGCCCATTACCGGACGCTTACCAGCCGCTTATCGCGCGGCGTGACCGGCAAGTCGAGCGGGGGCTACGGCGCCATGATCACGCCCATGCTTCGCCCGGACCTCTTCGCTGGCCTGGCGACACACGCTGGAGATGCGCTCTTCGAGGTCTGCTACGAGCCTGACCTGCGCGAGGCCGCCCGCGCGCTGCGCGACCACCATGACGGCAGCTTCGACGCCTTCTGGGTTGACTTTCGTGCCCGTCCCGGCCGGCCGAAGCCAGGCGACTCCGCGCTCCTCAACATCTACTGCATGGCCGCCTGCTACTCGACCGATGTCGACGGCACGCTCCGCTTCCCGTTCGAGCTGGCCACCGGGCGGCTCATTCCTGAGACCTGGGAGCGCTGGCTGACCCACGACCCGGTGCGCATGGCCTCGCGCCACGCCGAAACGTTGCGCGGCCTGCGGGCCACCTGGATCGACGCGGGCCGCTCCGACGACTTCTACCTCGACCTGGGCGCCGATGCCTTCCATCGCGAGCTGCAGGCGACCCATCCTGACGGTGAGGTGCATTTCGAGCTGTTCGACGGTACCCACGCGAACATCGATTGGCGCTATCCAATGGCCGTGCGTTTCCTCGCCGAGCGGCTCGCTGGTTGACGCGCCTCAGGCGGCGACCACCTGATCCCGACCCGCACGCTTGGCCATGAACAACGCTACGTCGGCGGTGCGCAGGATCTGCTCACGCGATGGATCGGCCTCGTCCAGCTGGGCACAGCCGGCTGACACGCGGATGCTGAGCGCTTCGCCGTCATCGGCTCGCAGGATGCGCGACGAGATCGCCTGACGAACATCGTTGGCGATGCGCACCCCGTCATCGAGCGTCGTGGAGTCGAGGACGGCCACGAACTCCTCGCCGCCCATCCGAGCGACGATGTCGCTCTTGCGGAACCGCTCACCCAGGACCTGGGCCACTTCGCGCAGGACGAGATCGCCGACCTGGTGGCCATGCTGCTTGTTGAAGCGGCCGAAGTGATCGAGATCGAACATGATCGCGACGAGCGGCCGTCGTTGAGCGGGAGCCGAGCGGCGGCGTGCCGCGAGCAGCTGCTCGAATGCCCCCTCGAAGTAGCGGCGGTTGTAGAGGCCGGTGAGGGGATCACGGATCGCGAGCTCCTCCACCTCGGCGTGCAGGAAGGCGTTGGCAAGGGCCAGCGCCGCCTGACTGGCGATTAGCCCCAACACTTCGAGCTCAATCGGTCGGAAGAGCGCCGTTGCGTCGTAGCGGCCGATGGTCAGCGCACCGACCACCACCCCATCACGGATCAACGGTACGCCGACCCCCACCGAGCAGGCCGCATGCGGCCGGTCACTGCGATAGACCGCCGGGTAGCTCTGCGGACCGAACTGCTCGTCGACAACAAGACCGCGATCACGAATGGCTCGTCCGGCAAGGCCCTCGCCCGGCTTGATCTCACGCCCGAGCAGCTCGGGCGCAGCATCGGTGGCAGCGCGCACCAGGTAGCGACCACTCGACCGATCGAGGACGGTGACCGCCACCATGTTGGCGCTGACCACGCCGGCGACCGCGCCGGTCAGCCGATCGGCCAGGCGATCCAGCGCCAGGCTGGCATTGATCGTCTCGCCGAAATCATGCAGTCGGCGGAAGAAACCGGCGCGCTCGGCCAGCGCCTGTCGATCGCGCCCAAGCGCCACGGCACTCGCCATGCGACCAGCCAGCGTCGCCACCAGGTCACGGTCGGTGCGGTCGAGTGACTTCGTCGCCTCCACATTCAGGATGCCCAGGAACTGGCCATCGACGTCGAGCGGAGCGCAGATCTCGCTGCGCACCGCGGGATCGACGGGCAGGTAGTCCGCATCGGTGCGAACGTCGGCGACGAAGGCAAGCTGACGGCTGCGCATGACGCGGCCAACCACCCCGGCGCTGCCATCGAACTGCGGCATCGGGCTGACGTATCCGCGCTGCGCGCCAAGCTTGAGCACGTCACCGTCGACCAGGTAGATCGCGACATGGGCATATCCAAAGCGGTTGACGAGCACGCCGAGCACCCAGTCCAACAGCTCGGCCGTCGGCCCGCCGGTAGCAAGCAGCCGTCCGAGCACCTCGAGGCCGGCGATCTGCCGCGAGCGTCGTCGCTCGGCGATGACGGCGCGGCGCAGCTGAAGCGCGGTCTGCTGGACAGTCGCCACCAGCCGTCGCGTGCCGATCGCGAGCAGCAGGCTGACGCCCGCCAGCACGATCCCCCGCTGCGCCACGTCGCTCCCGGTGCCGAGGCCCGAGAGCTCCGGCGTGAGATAGATCATCGCGGCAAGGCCGCCGATGACGATGGCCTGCAGCACGCCGAGGGCCGCCGCCGCGACCACCACGGGCAGGTACAGCGAGACGAGCGGATTCGGACTCACGCCGGCCAGCTCGTTCAGCATCGCGATGAACAGGAGCACCACGCCCAGCCGCAGCAGTGACCAGGCGACCGGCTTCAGGCGTCGCCGGTACGAAGGGACCTGGCCGAGCATCGTCTGCGCCAGGACAAAGGCGATCGAGAGCAGCCCGCCGATCGCGAGCGTCCGCGCCCCGAACGCGACCAGCGCCAGCATCGCCACTGGCGCGACCGCCGCGGTGTACAGCAGGTAGGGATCGCGCATCAGCCGCGACACAGCGCGAGGCACGCGAAATCGGTAGTTCATGCGCCACGACCCTACCGCTCGCCACCGCTCGGCACCACAGAACCGAAGTACCGAACCGATGAAGGGCGCGCCCCGTCGGCTACGATCGACCGGATGCTCAACCGATTCATCCGCGCCGCCGGCCGCCCAGCGCTGATCGTGGGCGCAGTGGCGGTGCTGGCCACCGTGGCAAGCGCCGTGCTGCGCATCGCCGGCGCCGGCGAGATCGTCATCTTCGCGGGTACCGCCATCGCGCTCGCCAGCCTGGCGGCCGTGGTTGGCGAGGCGACCGATGAGCTCGGAGCGCGACTCGGGCCGGGAGCCACCGGCGTGCTGCAATCGGCACTCGGCAACCTGCCGGAGCTGTTCATCAGCATCTTCGCCCTGCGCGCCGGCCTGGTGGTCGTGGTGCAGACCGCGCTCATCGGCTCGATCCTGGCCAATGGCCTCCTCGTGCTGGGGCTTGCCTTCACTGTGGGCGGCCTGCGACATGGGCCACAGCATTTCGGGAAGGGCACCACCCGCATGACTGCCGTGCTGCTGGTCCTGTCGGTCGCATCGCTGGCGATCCCCACACTCGCGACCGCGCCGGGTGCACCCGATGTCGGTCATGCCCGCGACCTGAGCGTCATCACCTCGCTGGTGCTGCTGCTCGTCTTCGCGGCCAGCATCCCGTCATCGGTGCGGGACACGTTCGGCCCGTCGCACGAGGAGCGCGCCGCGGCACCCGGCTGGCCACTGGCCGCATCACTCGGGGTGCTCGCGGTCGCCGGCCTGTCGGCCGCGCTCGTCTCGGACTGGTTCGTGGAGGCGCTGCGCCCTGCCATGGCGAGCCTGCACATGTCGGAGACGTTCGTCGGCCTCGTGATCGTCGCGATCGCGGGCAATGCCGTCGAGAACGTGGTCGGCATCACCGCCGCCGCGCACAACCAGGCCGACCTGGCAGTGAGCCTGATCCTCAACAGCGCGCTGCAGGTCGCGCTGCTCCTCATTCCCGTGCTGGTGCTGATCAGCATACTCACCGGAGGCGCACCACTGACCCTGGTCGCACCGCCGCTGCTCATCGCCGCGCTCGGGCTGGCGGCGGTCCTGGGGGCGCTGATCGTGTTCGATGGCGAGTCGACCTGGCTGGAGGGGGTCGCCCTCATCGGCCTGTATGTGATCATCGCGGCGAGCGTCTGGTTCGGCCCGGTCCTGCCGGCATAGGAAGCATCCAGCTGCGTCGTAAGCCGTTCACGGGCGCCCGCGGCTGCAGTATCGTTGCGGCTCCAGCGTGATCCCGAGCATTGTCTGGCTCTGCCCGTGAGCCCGAAACCAATGATGAAGAGGAGGATCCATGGGACCCCGTCCACGTTCCAGGCGAAGCGCGTTCAGCGTCTTCGCCGCCGTCATGCTCGTCGCCTCCGTCCTGGCCGTGGCCCCGGCCAGCCGACCGAGCACTGCCGTCGCGGCCGATCCAACCGGCTGCCAGCTCGCATCGGCCAAGGGCGATACGAAGCACGTCATCTACATCCAGTTCGACAACACCCATTTCAAGCGGGACAACGCGAACGTACCCTCTGATCTGGAGCAGATGCCGAATCTGCTCAACTTCATCAGGGGCAATGGCACACTGCTGACCAACGACCACACGGTGCTGATCTCCCACACGGCGACCGGCATCCTGAGCTCACTGACCGGGGTCTATCCCGATCGCATGGGCCAGCCCGTCTCGAACAGCTTCCGCTACTTCCGGCCGGACGGGACGAGCAGCGTGGGCGTTTCGTTCGCCTACTGGACTGCTCCGCTCTTCGATCCGACCACCCCAACCCCCACCGACACCACGCCGACCATGATCAACGAGAACGGCAAGGTCGCCCCCGCGCCGTGGGTCCCCTACACGCGCGCCGGATGTGACGTCGGTTCGGTGGCGACCGCCAACACCGTGCTCGAGAACACCGCGGTCGACATTCCGACCGTCTTCGGCGCCGGATCGCCCGAAGCGACCGAGGTGGCGACCAACGGCGGCCAGGCCTTCGCCGACTTCGTGGGCCTCGGCGTTCACTGCGCCGCGGGATCGGCCATCTGCTCCGCCTCGAACAACGGCAAGGCGGACCGGCTACCCGATGAGCCCGGCGGCTACAGCGGCTTCAACGGGCTGTTCGGAGCCAAGTACGTCAACCCGGTCATCCATCCAAGCGGACCAATGACCGATCTCGACGGCAACGTGATCCAGGACGCCAGCGGCCACGTTGGCTTCCCTGGCTTCGACGGCATGAGTGCCAGCGTGAGCCTGTCGTGGGTGGCGCAGATGCAGGAGGCCGGCATTCCGGTCACCTACGCCTACATCTCCGATGCGCACGACGGCCACGGAGTCGCGGGCAACCAGCACTTCGCCTACGGTCCGGGTGAAGCCGGATACGTGCAACAGCTGAAGGACTACGACAACGCCTTCGGCACGTTCTTCAGGCGCCTCGCCGATGACGGCATCACCAGGGACAACACCCTGTTCGTCTTCACCGTCGACGAGGGCGACCACTTCGTGGGAGACGCACCCACGCCCGCCGGCTGTGACGGCGTCACGACGCCATGCACCTACGACCGCGTGGGCGAGATCAACGGGAACCTGCGCGGTCTGATCGCGACCCAGTTCGGGGACACGACGCCGTTCACGGTCCATGCCGATGACGCACCGACGGTCTACGTCACCGGAAACCCCGCAACCACCGATCCAACGGTGCGCAGGCTGGAGCGCGAGAGCGCCAGGCTGACCGCCACGAATCCGTACACCGGGAACGTGGACCAGGTCACGGTCGCACTCGCGGATCCGGTGACCGAGAAGACGCTACACATGGTGACGGCCGATCCGGCTCGAACGCCGACCTTCACGCTCTTCGCGGATCCTGATTACTTCCTGTTCGCCGGGGCGCCGAACTGCTCCAGCCCGTGCCTGACCATCCCGCCACGCACGTTGCAGAGCTTCGCCTGGAACCACGGCGACATCCAGGATGAGATCGCGTCGACCTGGGTCGGCTATGTCGGGCCCGGGGTGCGCAACCTCGGACAGCGTGGCGACGTATGGACCGATCACACCGACATCCGGCCGAGCATGATGTCACTGCTTGGTCTGACCGATGACTACGTCCATGACGGACGAGTCGTGGCTGAGCCGATGTACACCTGGGCCCTGCCCCGCAGCCTGGCGGCGCACCGCGCCTCCTGGTTGCAGATGGCCGAGACGTACAAGCAGCTGAACGCCAGCTTTGGCCAGTTCAGCATGGCTGCACTGAAGGTCTCGACCATGGCGCTGGCCGGCGGCTCCGCGTCCGACGACTCGAGCTACGCGTCACTCGAGGCGCAGGTCACCGACTGGACTACCCAGCGTGACCATCTGGCCGGCCAGATGAAGGCGCTGCTCAACGCATCGGCCTTCAATGGCCAGGCGATCGACGAGCAGCAGGCGAGGTCGCTGATCGCGCAGGGGCGCGCGCTCATCGCGGAGGTGAGCGCCGCCGCGAGCTGAACGAACCGGGATGGGCCGCGCCGAGTGACGTGGCCCATCCAGCCTCACCTTGCAACGTTCACGCGCCGGCGAGTTGCCGCGCCGGCGAGTTGCCGCGCCGGCAACCATCGGCCACCCAGAGAAAGGTTCGTGAGTCAATCTGGCCGTCGTTTGCGGCCCCAGCAACTGGCAGCCATCCAAGCAGCCGATTTCGAGACTTCTTAGCCGATGGTTGCGCCACCCGCAAACGTGGTCTCAACGCGCCGCAAGCACCGCTTCCGTACGACGTTCCAGAGATTCGCGCCAGTCGTCAGCGAGCGACTTGCGACGAGCGGCTCGAGAAGCGCGCCAACAGCTCATTGACCGTCGCTCGGGGCGTGCCGCCCGCTTGGATGACCGAGCCGGGCTCATCGGCCGCCAGGGGCTCGAGCGTGTCCTCCTGGCTCGAGAGCAGTAACGCGGGCATGTAGTGGTGCGTGCGGTGCTCCAGGCGATCGGCGATCATCTGCGGGGGCGCTACCAGGTGCGCGAACCAGACGGACCGATGCCCCTGCCGCAGCCGGTCGCGGTACGCACGCTTCAGGGCGGAGCAGGTGACGATGGCATTACGACCAGCTGCTTCCTGCTCGCCGATGAATGCGGCGATGGCCGCAAGCCACGGCCAGCGGTCCTCGTCGCTGAGCGGCCGGCCGCTGCGCATCTTCGCCACGTTCGCCGCCGAATGGAAGTCGTCGCCCTCCGCCGTTGCCCAGCCCAGGCGCTCCGCGAGGCCGCGCATCACCGTCGACTTTCCGCTGCCCGTGACGCCCATCACCACGATCGTCGCGGACGAAATCGCCGACGTGTCGTTCATGGGATGCTCCTTCGGTACCCGGCGGCCACGACCTTGAGCGGATAATCAGACCCATGACGCCGACGAGCAGTCTGCCCCAACCGACCTTCGCGCCGGGTCTCCTGGCGAACAGGGTTGCCCTGGTAACCGGCGCCGGCTCGGGGATCGGCAGCGCCATCGCGGTGGCCTTTGGTGCAGCCGGCGCACAGGTGATCGTCAATTTTCACTCGGAGGCCGGCCGCGCCGCCGCCGACGAGGTGGCCGGCCGGGCCGGGGCGAACGCGACCGCGCTGCCGGCGGACGTGGCGGACGAAGCGGCAGTGACCGAGCTGTTTCGGCAGGTCGACGAGCGGTACGGACGCATCGATATCCTGGTGAACAACGCGGGCATCGAGAGCGTGCCGACAACCATCGACGCCTATCCGGTCGACACGTTCGACAGAATTATCGCGACGAACCTGCGCGGAACGTTCCTGTGCATGCGCGAGGCGTCGCAGCGCATGATTCGCGCCGGCAGCGGACGAATCATCAATGTCAGCTCGGTGCACGAAGACCTGGCGTTCCCCGGCAACTGCGCCTATGCGGCGTCGAAGGGCGCCCTGCGCATGCTCATGCGGACCACGGCCCTGGAGCTGGCACCGCACGGCATCTCGGTGGTCAACCTCGCCCCCGGCGCGGTCGCGACACCCATCAACCGCGCGACGCTCGCGGACCCGAACCTGCGTGACGCGTTGCTCGACGAGATCCCCCTGGGTCGCATCGGCCAGCCCGAAGAGATCGCCCAGGCAGCGGTCTTCCTCGCCAGCGACGCGGCGAGCTACCTGACCGCCACCACCGTCTTCGTGGACGGCGGCCTGATGCAGGCCACCAAGGGGCTCTAGCGGGTGCCTCCGCGGCCGACTGTTCTGCTCGGGCCGGGGGCCTCCGGCGGGATCGAGCGGCTGGGCCCGTACGTCGCCGGGCTGGAGCAACGCGGTATCGCGGCGCGTGCTGTGGCGTTGCCGCGCGGTAAAACAGATCCAGCCCTGGCAGCCTATCGCGCCGCGCTGGCGCCGTTGGATCCGGCGCGGACGATCATCGGCGGTCACTCCTTCGGTGGCCGGATTGCTTCGCTGCTGGCCACCGAGGTCGACGTCGCCGCCCTCGTCCTGTTCGCCTATCCACTCCATCCGCCGGGCAGGCGTCAGCTTTGGGACGAACGCACCGCGCACTGGCCGACCATCACCTGCCCGGTGCTGCTGCTCTCCGGCGAGTCGGATCCGTTCGCCGATGTCCAGCTCCTGCGCAGGGCGGTGACAAGGCTGCCGAACGCCGAACTCGTGACGTACCCACGAGTCCGGCACGGCATCGGACCCGTGCTCGACGCGGCCCTCGACCGAGTGGCCAGCTTCGTTGCGATCGTGATCGAGAAGTAGCGCCGGAACTAGTACTCTTTCTCCTCCACCGCCTCGACGATTCGCGCTCGAGGAGTGCCTCCTCCAAGCACCGCTGCCGCCTGTGACGATCGCCACACGTTCTCCATCGCCGCGCGGAACGCCACGGCCCGGGAAGCGTCCTCGAACTCGAGGTCGACCGCGATGTAGTTCGGATCGTCGACGGGCCGGAAGATCCGATAGCGACGGACGCCGGATGCCTCGCGCCCGACCGGATCGCGGTCGAAGGCCGCCTTCCACGCTGCGAAGCTGCCGACGGGATGCTCGATCTGCACAATGGGCACGGATAGTTCCTCGCTGGTGACCGGATGCCGATTCACTATAGTGTCACTAGATCCAATCGAGAGCTACTATAGCCGCATGAGCAGGACTGTCAACCCTCGGCGCGCATACGACTCGCCGCTTCGCCAGGCGCAGGCACGCGCGACCCGGCGATCGATCCTGGACGCGGCGCGAGAGCTGTTCATCGAACGCGGCTATGTCGGCACCACGCTGCAGGCCATCGCGGCGCGCGTGGGGATCTCGCCGGCAACCGTCTACGCGGCATTCCTCAACAAGCGCACGCTGCTGTCGGCGCTGGTCGATGTCTCGATCGCCGGGGACGACGCGCCCGTGCCGATCCGTGACCGAGCGTGGGTGCAGGAGGTGCGCGCCGAGGCCGACCTCCAGCTTCGCCTGCGCATCCTGGCCCGGAACGGTCGCTTGATCCTGGAGCGACGGGCGCCGATCGATCAAGTGCTGCAGGCCGGGGCGGGCGCGGACCCAGACATCGCCGTGCTCTGGGAGCATGGGAAAGCCCAGCGCCTCGCGGGACAGCGCGACCTGCTGCGAATCGTGGCCGGGGCGGGCGGCCTCCGCGACGGGCTGCGCTTCGCGGACGCGGTCGACATGCTCTACGCCATCGGCAGCCCCGAGACCTACCGCCTGCTGGTCACCGACCGAGGCTGGTCTGGCGCACGCTTCGAACGCTGGTACGCAGAGACGTTGGCGCGACTCCTGTTCGCCTAGCCCGCGTCAGCCCGTCCGGCTCGACGTATTGCGAGCTCTCAGGCGACCGACCAACTCAACGCATTGCCGCTGGTAGTGACAGAATCGCTGGCCGTCCACATCACCGCCGGCGCAATGGTCCTCGGCCTTCACATACCAGCTCCGATGTGTGGTCGGACCTCGTGGACTCCGGCAGGCGAGATTCCCGGAAGGTCAGGCGGGCTCGTCGGCCACGAACCGGTAGCCCAGACCGCGCTCCGTCCGGATGTATCTCGGGTTGTCAGGGTTGTCGCCGAGCTTCTCGCGAAGTCGGCGGATGTAGACCCGGATGTAGTCCACCTCGTCGATGTATTCGCGACCCCAGATCTTGGCGAGCAGCGTCCCGTGCTGGAGGATATGGCCGGCGTTGCGGACCAGGTGATAGAGGAGCTTGTATTCGGTCGGCGTGAGTTCGAGTCTCTCGCCTCGCAGGCGCGCCTCCTGACGTGCGAAGTCGACCTCCAGATCACCGGAACGGAATGACGGGGTCCGACTGGCGGGCGCCGGCATGTCGAGTCTCCGCAGCACGGCCTTAACCCGGGCCATCAGCTCGAGATGGTTGAACGGTTTGGTCACGTAGTCATCCGCGCCGAGCTCAAGGCCCTTGACCTTGTCCATCGAATCATCGTGGGCGGTGAGCATTACGACCGGCACATCGGAGAATGCCCGGATCTGACGGAGCACTTCGAAGCCATCGATGTCGGGCAAGCCGATGTCGAGCAGAACAAGGTCCGGACGCTCGTGTTCGATCGAGTCCAGGGCCGCCTCGCCACTGGCCGCGCCCACGACATCGATCTCGCGCCATTGGAGCGTGAACCCGAGGCGGACTGACTCGACGACGTCCGGCTCGTCGTCGACGATAAGGATCCTCATTCCTCGGGAACCGCTTCGGGTCCGGCCGCTGGAAGGACAATGCTGAACGTGCTGCCACGACCGGACCGGCTGTGCACGTCGATTCGGCCGTCGTGCGCCTGCACGATCAAGAGCGAGATCGGGAGGCCTAGGCCAATCCCCGCGGTCGCCTCCGATCGGTCACGCCGCGCGACGAAGAAGCGTTCGAACAGCCGCGCCTTGTCGGCCGCTTTGATGCCATGCCCCTTGTCGCTGACCGTCCAGGAGATCTCCGGCCCGGTCGTTGCGACGGAAACCTTGATCGGAGCCCCCGCGGGTGAGTACTTTTCGGCATTCGAGACGAGGTTGACGAGGGTCTGTTCGAGCCGACGGTAGTCGCCGAAGACCCAGACGGGTTTCGATGGCACCTTGAGCTCGATCTCCTGGCCGCGCGACTCCGCCAGCAGGGCGACCGACGAGATCGCGGACCGGGCGAGCTCAATAGCGTCGAAACGCCGGAGTTGCAGCTGGACGCGTCCCGCTCGGAATCGAGCCAGATCCAGGATGTCGCCGACCACGCGTTGCATCCTCGTCGCGTTCCGGTCGATCGTCTCGAGGAGCGTCCGATGCTGGTCCGCGCTCGGCTCGATCGTCGGGTCGAGGAGCAACCCAACGCTCGTCCGGACGGCGGTCAGGGGCGTCCTCAGCTCGTGAGCGATCGTGGAGAGGAGGTCGGTCCGCATCTGCTCGATCTCGGCCAGGAGGTCTGCGTGCTCGCGACGGCCAACGAATGACAGGCCCAATAGTCGCTCACCGAGAGGCGTCGGAAAGTAGTCTCCGCCCCCGCTGGATCCCTGCACCACGCGCGCCAGGCCGAGCCCACAAAGCTCATCGAGGCGGGCTTCCGCGGTGCGCTCGTCGATTGCCGCATCGACGGCCGCGAATCGAGCCACGAGATCCGACGGAGTCACGCCGTCATGAACGAACGCGAGGGCCGCGACGGCGAGCGGAGAGGGCTCCGGAGTGGTCGGCATTGAGCGCCCAGCATACGCTGGGCGATGTTGGCCATCACCTGACCGAGTCGACCGTAACCAGGCGCCGTGCGGGGAACGCAGCGATCTCGACGGTGTCCCGCGAAGGCCGCCCGGAACGTTTCGGACCGCTTATCGGCCGGAGGAATCGGCGGATGTATTAGCTTCGACGCCGTGTCGTTCGCTTCCCCGTCCCGGCGGGCTGTCGGCGGCCACGCTCCGTCAGCCGCAAGGCGAGCGTGCTCAGCGTCGAGCGGGTTCCACGCCGCGTTGCTCCAGGGCTGGCGCTGTGCCGCCGAATCCGTCGTCGACGTCGGAACAGTGGCGGACGCGCGGATCATCGGTGACCTCCTGATCGTACGAGCAGTTGCACGGTGCCCCCGCGGCGCACCCGACCCGGTGGACCGGCGACGAGGGGGCGCCACAACGGAGCGGTGGTCGATGCCACCGGGCCAACGTATCTCGGCACGTTGAAACCCAGCCGGAACACAGATGAACACGCCGTGAACGATGCGGCGTTTTCAGGTTGCGTTCACATCCGTCCAGCGACCGGTGGTTACCGCGTCCAGCCAGCGTCGCCCGTGGGCCAGCGAAGGGCGGTTTGCGCTACCACCCGGCGACGGACATGGCCGCGATAGAAGCGCAACAGCTCGAGCGATCGACCTCGAGACCTCTTCACGTGGCGTTCATATCAATTCGGTCGGTCCTTCAAGTCTCGCGGATACGTTTCTAGAAGGGAGCCAACCGATGGCCGTCGCGGAACTTCACGCGGAGGCGCCAGAGTCGCTGGTGCCAGCGGCCATGGCCGCCGATGGTCCATGGATGTCTCGTCGCGAATGACGCGAGACCGCCGGGGGCTGCCGAGTCCGCGTCTCTCGCGCACGTTGATTGGGAGGTAGAAGGTGAAGTCATGTTGGTCCGAGTGGGTGACGCGAAGGATGTCGCGCCGGGGCAGATGCGCGTGTTCGACGTCGCAGGGACTAAGGTGAACGTGGCTAGCGCCGACGGTCACCTGTACGCGTTCGATGACACCTGTACCCACGCGGGCTGTTCGCTCGCGAGGGGAGACCTGGCGGGGACCACGGTCACCGGTGCCTGCCACGGCAGCCAGTTCGACATCACGTCCGGCGCCGTGCTCCGCGGACCGGCCCAGCGGCCTGTGCGCTCGAGGTCAGTCCAGGTCGAGGGCGACGATCTGCTCACGGAGGCGTGATCAGAGGCCACCCGCTCTCGCGCGCGAGGAGCGCGCCAGTCTCCACTAACAGACAGGATCGACCATGAAAATCTTCCTCGACACGGCAGCGATTGATGACATCGAGACAGCCGCCCGATGGGGCGTCCTCGATGGGGTGACGACCAACCCCAGCCTCTTCGCGAAGGTGGGTGGCAGCTATGACGCCGTCCTCAAGAAGATCTGCGGGCTCACGCCCGGCCCGGTCAGCGCGGAGGTCGTGGCGAACGATGTCGAAGGCATGCTCCGCGAGGGGCGCCATTTCGCGAAGCTCGCCACGAACATCGTCGTCAAGGTGCCGATGAGCGAAGAGGGCCTGGAAGCCATCGCCCGGCTCGCAGCCGAGGGCATCAAGACGAACTGCACGCTGATCTTCAGCGCCAACCAGGGGCTGCTGGCCGCCAAGGCCGGCGCATCGCTCCTTTCGCCGTTCGTGGGCCGCCTCGACGACATCAACCAGGATGGAATGGAGGTCATCCGAGAGCTCGTCAGCATCGTCGAGATCCACGGGCTCGAGACGGAGGTCCTGGCCGCCTCGATTCGCAACCCCCTCCACATGACCGAAGCGGCCCTCGCCGGCTGCCACATCGTCACTGTGCCGCTCAAGATCCTCCGCCAGATGGTCCACCACCCGCTCACCGACAGCGGGATCGTCCAGTTCCGGAGCGATTGGCAAACGGCCCAGGATGCGATTCAGCCGCACCTGCCGGCAGCGGCCCGCCCCAGGAAGGGCTAGGAGCGCGCCGGCTTAGAAGGCGCACTGGCCGAACTCGGCGCCGATACCCTATCGGCGGATCACCGTGGCCGCTCGCCAGCCCGAGGGGGACTCGGCTCTTCACCGAACTCCGAGCGGCGCCCATTCATCCGGCGTTCACGGGCATTGCCCGTCCTGTTCACGACTGAGCCGTACGCTGAACCCAGCGCCTCGAATCCGGGCGCACATGGAACAGTCAGGAGCGCATCCGGTCATGACAGTGCGAGTCGGGATCAATGGCTTCGGTCGCATCGGTCGACAGTCGCTCAGGGCGCTGATCGAGCGCACGCCGGAGGTCGAGGTGGTGGCGGTCAATGACCTCGTCGACGCCGGGATGAACGCGCTTCTGTTCAAGCACGACTCGACGTACGGGGCCTATGCCGGGACGGTCGATCATACCGAGGACACCCTGATCATCGACGGTCGTGACATCAAGGTGTTCAAGGAATCCAATCCGGCGGCGCTGCCGTGGGGCGACCTCGGCGTCGACATCGTCCTCGAATCGACCGGCAAGTTCCGGGAAGCGGACAAAGCGCGGGCGCACATCCACGCGGGCGCCAGGAAGGTCGTCGTCAGCGCTCCAGCCAAAGGCGACGACATCACGATTGTCCTCGGCGTGAACGAGGATCGCTACGATCCGGAGCGCCACCACATCATCAGCAACGCCTCCTGTACGACGAACTGCCTCGTCCCCGCCGTCAAGGTCGTCCACGACCTGGTCACGATCGAGCGCGGCCTGATGAACACGGTCCACTCGTACACCACATCGCAGCGCCTCCTCGACACGGCCCACAAGGACCCACGCCGGGCTCGGGCTGCCGCCCTGAACATCATCCCGACGACGAGCGGTGCGACACGGAGTCTGGGCGTCGTCATGCCCGAGCTTGAGGGCAAGTTCGACGGCTTCAGCCTGCGCGTCCCGACCCCAACGGTCAGTGTCGTCGACTTCACCGCCGACGTCGGCCGACCGACTTCCGTCGAGGAGCTCAACGCAGCCTTCCGGGCGGCCGAGGCCGGCCCGATGAAGGGCATCCTCGGCGTCAGCGATGAGCCGCTCGTCTCCTCCGACTTCCGCGGCGACAGCCGCTCGTCGATCATCGACTCGTCGATGACGATGGTGATCGGCGGGACGCTGGTCAAGGTCGTGGCCTGGTACGACAACGAATGGGGCTTCAGCTGCCGCGTCGCCGACCTCATCGGTTTGGTCGCCACCCGGCTGCCCGTGGCGAGCCGTGCGTGAGCGTGCGGGCCGTGGTCCATCAGCGCAATCGCTGAGAGCGCTGCCATTTCGGCGCGATCTTCGGCGCAGACATGAGCGAACGATGACAACCGGCTCCGACCAGGGTCGACGCCCGCTACCCGAGGGATCACTGATCGTGCTGGATCCCGGAGTGACGCACAACGTGTCCGCACCCGAGACGAGCCAGATGCTCCTCGCCGTCGGCCGCGTCGCGGCCCGCGAAGCGGCCGGACCGTAGAGAATGGCAGGTCGGCATCGTTCATCCGCCATTCATGTATGTCACCGGGCATGTTTACGGCAGAGCCGTACGGTGGACGTGTGCCTCGAATCAGGCGTAACCACGATACGGAGGTGTTGACATGGCCACCGCACAACGTACGGCCATCGCCGAGCGTCCAGCTCGCCGGCGCCACGATCACCGTCGACGCCACCCTCGAGCGGAGCTGAGACCGTGACTGCGACCGCGGCCTGGCCCATCTTTGAGGCGGCGTTGCTGGGCCGCGAGCTGGTGGCCCAGCGGACGATGGCGTTCCGGTTCGCGAAGCCGACCGGCTGGACGTATCGCGCCGGCCAGTTCGTCGACATCACTCTGCTCGACCCGGCCGAGACCGACGCCGAGGGCGATACTCGCGGCTTCTCCATATCCAGCGCGCCCAACGAAGACGTGATCATGATCACGACGCGCCTGCGCGACACCGCCTTCAAGCGAGTCCTTCAGACGATGGCGCTCGGGACCACGGTCAAGATCGAAGGCCCGTTCGGGGACCTGCGGCTGCACCACGCCTCCCGGCCGGCGGTCGTCCTCACCGGTGGGATCGGCATCACGCCCTTCCGCAGCATCCTCATCCAGGCGATCGGGGACGGCGGCCTGCCCTATCCGGTCGTGGTCTTCTACGCCAACCGTCGACCTGAGGACGCGGCCTTCCTCGAAGAGATCGGCGAGCTCGCGAAGCAGGACCCAAACCTCACGTTCGTGCCGATCATGTCGGCCACGGGCACGCCGGAGCAGCCCTGGGATGGCGAAAGCGGTCACATCGATGAGTCGATGTTGAAGCGCCACCTCATCGGCGTCAGTGGCGCCATCTACTACCTCACCGGCCCGCCCGGCATGGTCCACGGGCTCCGCACGATGCTCGTCGACTCGGGCGTCGACGACGATGACATCCGGACCGAAGAGTTCACCGGGTATTGAAGGAGCGAGATCCATGAGACTCGATTACAGGCACGAACTTCCAGAGGCCTCACGAGCGATGAGCCAGCTCGAGCGCGTCGTCGAGGCGAGCACGCTGGACCCGAAGATGCGCGAGCTCATCAAGCTCCGTGCCTCGCAGATCAATGGCTGTGCGTACTGCGTGGACATGCACACGAAGGACGCCCAGGCGATGGGCGAGGATGCGCAACGGCTGCACCTGGTCGCGGTCTGGCGCGAGGCACCGGTGTTCAGCCCTCGGGAGCGGGCGGCCCTCGCCTGGACCGAAGCGCTCACGCTGTTGCCCCAGTCCGGGGCGCCCGATGACGTCTACGAGGAGGTCGCACGGCAGTTCGCTCCGGCCGAGCAGGTCGCGTTGACGCTGGCGATCGTCGCGATCAACGGTTGGAACCGCCTCGCGGTCGGCTTCCGCCAACCGGTCGGCGCCTACGTCTCGCACCGCCGACCCGTGGCGGCGTGAGGTACGGCTTTCCTGCAGGGCCATCCCCAACGTGAGGCGATGATGCCGGCGCGCGGCGATAGCACCCTCTCTGGCTTCGGTCACAATCCGAGCGGCCGGCGATGGGTCCAAGTCTCGTCCAACCGAGCGCGGTCAAGGCAAGCAGGATCGGCCGCACGCTTCTCGTCGCCCCGCAGTCGGATGCTCGAGGTCTGGTATGCGTTGCCAGCGCGTAGCGAGGCTGCGTCGTGGTGGGTGGCCCAGGCGGCAGCGGGCCATTACCTCGAGACGGACAGCCACGGCAAGTACGGCGTTCACGCCCTGTTCACGGAAGTTTCGCGGCGGGTCCTCAATGCAGCGCGATGATTGCCTCATGAAGCCTGTAGATCGCACCGAGGTCGACACTCGTCCGATCCCGCGAATGCCCAGCCGGGCTGGGCAAGTCTCGGCGCACCTGGGCCGACGCGTGACCCGGGTCCGAGCCCGCAGCCGCCTGGAGTGCGAGCTGCGAGCGATCGCCGTCGATCTGCTCGGACCATTCGAATCGGATGAGCTTCCTGCTGAACTGGCCGCATGGGTCGGCACGGCCACCAAGACGGCCGTAGCGACCGTCTGCGACACGTCGCTGTCGGCCCTGACCGACGCACTTGAGTCGCAGCTCGCCAAGGCATCGATCGATGTCGTTCGTGGGCTGAATGACGCAGGGATCGGCACGATGCCGGCATCGTTTGAACCATCGCGTGATCGACATCCGGGGGCGCTTGTAGCTGTCGACCGCATCGTCGATCCGCAGGCCCTCTACGGCGTTAATCGTCCCGTTTGGCGGCACGTCGGAGTCAGGTAGGATGGGTGGTCAGAACCAAGGTCGGTCATCGCAGTTACCGTGTCTGAAAGCACAAACAGTAGGGGCGCTGTGCTAGTGTCGGTTCTCACAGCCAGTTCAGTTAAGCACACTATCTGAGCACGAAACTGGCGACCTGCGGGCGGGAGTAGCTCAGTTGGCAGAGCGTCAGCCTTCCAAGCTTCTACGCCTCAGCGCTGTGCTCCCCTGCGTGGGGACTCGAGCGTAACGGGCCCAGTTATGCGCTCTCGCCGAGGGAGGCATCGGCAGGCAGCTGAACCCCTCGCAACACTCAACTGACGCGGTGGCCTCACGACGGTATCTCGTCGACTCGGAGCCCGTCGTCGGCCGATACCCAGCAAGCTGAGATGCGACGCGAGGTCTACGCACGAGTCGAGGTCACGGGCCCCGCCTTCGCGGCCGTCCAGCTCACCCCCGACGCCGCGGAACTCGGGCTCACTGTCACGCTGCCCGAAACCGTCTCGGTTGCGATGGCGTCCCCGGCAGGTGACGGGGCGGCCGTACTCGCACCCATACCCATCGTTGGGCGACGCGAGTGCGAATCGGCTGACCAATCCGCATGAGGGGTAACGAACTCTGAGGCTGGAAACTTCGTGAGAACTGGGCGGACGTGGTCCGAAACACTAAGGTCGGAGGCTCAAGAGGATTCGACCCGGCAATACCCACGTGCTGGATCATGCTCGGTGACCCCTCACCATCGTGGTCAGGTGAGCTGCGGGCGGGTCATCTAACTTGGCCGTGCGGTCAGCGGCTCGGATCGCCTCGGCCTCCTCGGGCAGGCGCTCCTGAGTCTCGAAGTCGGCGCCGCACGCCGGACACTGGAAGCTGACCGGCTGCTCGACCGGCTGCTCACTTGTGACAGGCTGTTCCTCGCCGCGGGTCGCGACGGCCTCGCCCCGTTCGCCGAGCCGCTCCTGCACATCGAATTCGGCCCCGCAGGCCGGGCAGGTGAAGTTTCCCCTTGCAGTCATTGCTACCTCCTGTGTTGGTTGCGGCGTGGGTGAAGTCGCCAGCGGCCCGTCGGCGACTTCCGGAGCGAGGCGCCGCAGCAGACCGCGGGCGGTGCCCTCCATACCCTCGGCCAGGGTCGGGAAGATGCCGACCGCAGTCGCGAGCTCATCGAGCGTGCCGCGCCGGCGGATGACGACCGCGGCGCTCCACACCAGGTCGGCGGCCTGCGGACCGATGACGTGGCAGCCCAGCACACGGCGGCTAGCTCGGTCAACCACGAACTTGACCAGGCCGGTCTCGGCGCCGATCAGCTCGGCCTTCTCGATCTTGTCGAAGGTCACGAGGCCCACAGCCACCTCATAGCCGGCGCCTCGCGCGGCGGCCTCGGTCAGTCCGACGCTGCCGATCTCGGGATCGGTGAAGATGGCGTGCCCCAGGCTGAGACGGTCGATGCGCACAGCGGTGCCCGCGAACGCGTCGGCATACGCGATCTTCGCCTCCTCCTGGCAGACTCGCGTGAACGGCTGCTCGCCATTGACATCCCCGATCGCCCAGATGCCTGGCACGTTCGTCCGCAACCGGTCGTCGACCACGATCGAGCCACCCAGGCGGGTCGCCACCCCGGCCGCCTCCAGATTCAGCAGGTCACTGTTCGGCTGGCGGCCGAGGGCCATCAGCACGTGGGAGCCCTCGACGATGCGTTCGCTGCCATCCTCGTCGCGGGCGACGACGCGGACCGCGTGGCCGGCTCGTTCGAGGCGCACGGCGCGGTGGTCGGTGACGAGCTCGATACCATCGGCGCGCAGTCCGCGCCCCAGCAGGCGACTGACATCGGGCTCCTCGTCGGCGCACAGCAGCTCCGGCCCGTGGATGATCGTGACCTGAGACCCGAAGCGGCGGTAGGCCTGGCCCAGCTCGCAGCCGATGTAGCCGCCGCCGAGCACGATGAGGTGCTCAGGCGATTCAGTGAGCTCCATGATCGTCTCGTTGGTGTGGATCTCCACCTCGCTGCTGCCCGCGATGTCAGGCAGCAGCGGGCGCATGCCGGTGGCGATGAAGATCCGCTCGGCTCGTAGCCGTCGCTCCCCCGCCGCCACCTCGCGCGGCGAGACGAAGCGTGCCTCGCCCTCGATCAGCATCAGGTTGCCTGCCTGGCGAGCGTTGCCCAGTGCCTCGGCGCGGTGCTCGGCGATGAGCGCGTTCTTGTCGGCCACGATGGCGGCCAGGTCGACGGCTGGATCACCATGGCCATCGACGTGGAATCGCCCCGACGTCCGTACGGTGTGTGCCACGTTGGCGCGATGAATGACGAACTTGGACGGCACGCAGCCGACGTTGACGCAGGTGCTGCCATACGGCTCGCGGTAGATCATCGCGACCCGGTGGCCAGCCGCGACCGCCCGGCTGGCCACGACCGCACCGGCCTCACCGGCGCCGATGACGATGGCGTCGAACTCTTCGGCCATCCTGCTCCTTCACCCTTGCATACGCCACTCCGTATGCTATCGTCCAGTCACGCATACGGCAAGTCGGATACGAGGAGGCGCATGACCAGTAACCTGCCCATCGCCGCCACCCGGACGAGCGAGCTCAGTCGCGACGAAGTCCTGGCGGCCTTCTTCCAGGGGCTCGCCGAGCCGACGCGCATTCGGATCCTCGAGCTGCTCGCCGAGCGGCCGCGCACTGTCACTCAGCTCCAGACGCAGCTCGGCATCGGCCAGGGCCGCGTCTCAAGCCACCTCGCCTGCCTGCGCTGGTGCGGCTACGTCGCGGTCCAGGCCAAGGGACGCTTCAACCGCTACGAGCTGATCGATAAGCGGGTGCGGCAGATCCTCCGTCTAAGCGAGGAGATCGTCCGCGACAACGCGAACCGATTGACCTCCTGCCTGGTGCTGGGGACCGAGGGTGACGCCGTCCCGGCTGAGCCGTCATGACTCGCATCACGGGCCATCTCGGGATGGCGGCGCCCGACGGGGTTCGTGGGTGCGCATCACGAGGGGCGTACAAGTACCGGTTGTACAACAGCACCGCAGCGGGCTCGGCGGCGTCGGCTCACCACTGCTGCTTGTGCCCCCGACGCACCTGGAACCGCATCCTCGCCGTTGCAACGTCCCCGGGTCCGAACTCGATCTCAGTCCCGTCCTCCCAGACGTTCACAGCCCGGCCGGACGCCGGCGCGTCCTTCCTGGTACCGCGTGACGTCCTCGGGCAGGAGCGCGCGGTACGGCGGGGGTGGGAGCAGATGGCGCTCGACACGAAGGGTCTGCTCTGCCCGATGCCGATCGTGAAGCTCGCGAAGGCGATGAAGGAGCTCGATCCGCAGCAGGTCGTCCTGCTCGAGTCGACCGACCTATGCTCGGTTCCCGACGTGGCCGCGTGGTCGGCAGTCAAAGCGCGTTGAGGGTACCAAGCGCGCGCTGCTCGAATGGCCCGACCTGACTATCCGTGTCGTCTCACGACTCGCCGCGACGTGATCCTGTCGGTCCACGCCATGCCTGGCGGCTCAGATCCCATCGGCCTGAACGCACGACACCAGCCAGAATCGGATCGAGCAGCGCAGCTGCAGATCGGTGGCCCGACTCCAGGTCGCTGTCAAGTCCAACCTCATTGGCGAGGCGCCGATAAGGCACTGCCCAATCCGACGGAGGCGTTGGCAGCGCCGATGGTAGGTCATGCTGACCTCTCCGCTCGAAGGTCTCCGCCAGCGCGCGCGACAGTAGGCCTGCGTCCATTGACGCCCCGCTGCCAATCAGGACCATGTCGATCAGATCCTTGACTCGGCTCGAGGAAGCATCTGTCCCGTAGGTGCGGGTGTAAGCGTGCACCTTCTCGGCGATCTGGAGTTCCAGCGGAAGGGTCGGCGCATCAACCGGCGGGATGCCCGCAAACCCGAGGAAGTCAGGTCCCCTGACCACGTCTGGCTGCCAATCCGGGGGCGGGTGGTCGAATCCGACATCGACAACGACCTCCTCGAACACGCGCCCGGCGAGCGAGGCGCGGACGTGATACCGCACAGCGTTGGCGCCCTCGACCTCATCGAGCCGTCGAGTGCGTTCGATGACGAATGTAAAGTCATCCCCGAGGTCCACCGTTTGAGCCGCGATGAGGTCCGCTGCAGCCGCTTCCTCGCCCTCCTGCCGAGTCAGATCCATATCCATGGTTGTTCGGACACGGATACCCAGCCGGTAGTCGAGCGCGAGACCGCCCTTCAACATCCACCGGTCAGGGGCGAGGGCGAGCAGCCGAGCCAGCAGCCGCGCAAACACCACTGACTTTCGAAGCCGAGCGAGCGATAAGCCGGTCTGCCGGCTGTGTTCCAGCAACCGCGTCTCGAGCGCCCGCCGAAACGCCCCAGCGGAGCCGTACCTCATTGACCTGCTTGGGCGATCGCGCCATCCACCAGGCTCTGTACTCGGCGCCCGCGATCGGACGCGGCTACTCGAAGCTGTCGAGTTGTAGAAAGGCCCCGTTCGATGGCCGACCCTACCGCGCGCTGAACTTGGTCCGGCGCGAGTCCTGATTCGGCGACATCAGCAATGGTGCGCGCAGCGTTGGTGAGCCGGAGCCCATCTCTGGTCACGATGTCGCTGGGTCTGACAGGACGAACCGTCGTGTGGACGGTCACGCCGGGCAGGGGGATGAGCTTGCGGAAGGTACGCGGCACCGTGAGGTGTATCGCGTCCGGAATAACGTCTGAGAGGCCCAGGATGTCGAGCGCCGATTCGTGAGAGACCACTGCCTTGGGAGCGAGGCGCAGCCACGCGGCAAGCACCTCTTCACGTGGCGTGGACGGATAGTCGCGAAGTCGGTACAGCCCTCGCGCGACGTGAATGAAGCGTCCCGTTCGCACGTGGTGGCGGATAAGCGCCCTACTGAAGCCCGCGGATCCCGCTTGGGCAGTCGTGAAGTAGCCCGCCTGTCCGCTCGCAACCTCGAAGAGTTCGCTGTGTTTAGGAGCTGTGTCGTTCATAAGCTAAGCGCAGTTTAGCCTATCGACGACACTAACGACCGATTCGCTCCGCCGAATCGCGCCGGAATGGAATAACGCTCATCCGAGAAAGCGGGTGCGCCTCTGCGGGCGCTCGGAAGGGAGCATGTACAGGTGTGGCGATCAGCAGCTCGTCGGGGTAGACGCGGTAGCCCTGCACGGCGGCGGTGTCATCGCTGCTGGCGGTCCAGGCCAGGTCGATCTCGGCGTCGGAGGCGTCCGAAGCCGCCGGCATCGCTGAACAAGCAGATGAGCAACCGAAAGGCCCCCCTGTCAGGCTCCGAGTGCTTGAGCTCGAGAACCGGCAGGAGGGACGCGTGGAGTCTGAGGACACCTGGATGCAATTGCAGGTGCTGCACCGTCACGGCTGCTCGATCAGCGCCCTGGCCCGCGAGTTCGGGCTCAACTGGCGCACCGCGCGCCGCCACCGGCCCGAGCCGCCCCGCTACCCGCTGTACGAGCGCTGTGCTACTGTCGGTTCCGACAGCCAGTCCAATTTAGCGCTCTATCTGAGCACGAAACTGGCGAACTCCGGGCGGGAGTAGCTCAGTTGGCAGAGCGTCAGCCTTCCAAGCTGAATGTCGCGGGTTCGAACCCCGTCTCCCGCTCCAATCACCTCCACGTGACGGTCCGTCGCCACGAAGCAGCGAGTCCGCCGCGCACAGGCGCGGGATTCGGACATCGGCGGCCGGAGTCCACCCCCAGTCGCTCGGTCACTCGAGCCGAACGCGATGGCACGCTCGGTGCTTGGAGATCCCGCCAGAGGGCGCGACAGACGCCCGCACGCGCAAACTACCACCGGGCAACGACCAGAGTGAGGGTGACCGCATGCTTCGAAGACTCATCATCAGCCTGCTGTTCGCATGGCTCATCAAGAAGCTGGCATCCAACAATCGCAATCGCCCCATTCGCACCAGTCGCGCCTGATGCTCGGGCATGGGCGGATGCGCAACCGATCCGGGGCACGAGGCGGTGACTGACTGAGCACGCGCGAAGCGACCATCAGCATCGGTCCAGGGGTGATGCGTGCGGCCGCCATGGTCTGATCGCCTACGGCGTCGCGGGTGTCCTGCTCATGGCAATCGCGCTTGCGGTAGGGCTCGACGCAACGGGTCGCATCGAGCGCCTGATCGACTCGCTCTCGTCGACGCTCGACGCGGCAGCCGCGGCCGCGCGGAGCTCCGCCACGGCCCTGACCAGCCTGCAGGACGGCGTGAAGCAGGGCAGCGCGGGTGCCGCCAATGCCGGCAAGCTGACGGAGCAGGCGTCGACCACCAGCGGCGAGCTGGGCGCCGCCATGTCGCTCTCGCTCTTGGGAGCGCAGCCGCTCCTGCCATTGGCCGGGCAGTTCGGCGATCTCTCCACCCAGCTACGCAGCCTGTCGAGCGACCTGCGCTCGATCGGCACGGCGCTCGACACGAGCGGGAAAGACCTGGGCCACGTGCAGGTCGACGTGCAAAGCCTGGCCACAAGGCTCGAAGCCCTCACCAGCCGCACCGGCGCCGAGGTCGTTCCCGCCGGCACGCTGCGCCTGGCATTCCTGGGCCTGCTGCTCTGGCTCGCCATTCCGGCGGTCGGCGCACTGGCGCTGGGCGTGACCCTGCTCAGGCTTGGGCGCGCGCCCCCGTCGGCGTAACGGGACCGACCTTCTCGCGCAGCCAGGCGATGACATCGGCGACCACCCGTGGACCCTCCGGCTCGTGGTGGAGCTCGTGGCGCAGGCCGGGATAGACGCGCCGTTCCACCCCCGGCACGTTCGCCAACCCCTCTGAGGCCGATGGCGGCACGAGCCAATCGTCAGCGCCGTGAATCACCAGCGTCGGAACGTGGATGCGCCGGATCCCCGCACGCGTGCGCGCCTGCGCCGTGAACGCCTCCAGGCCGAAACGCGTCGTCTGGCGATTGACGACCAGGGGATCGGTGCGAAAGGCCTCGCCCACCGCCGGATCCCGCGACAGGACCGAGAAGTCGTGGCCGCCAGAGACGGAGACCAACGGCAGGACGCGCCCGAGCACCGCTGCCAGCCAGTGCAGATGGCGCGGATGGCCGGAGTCGAGTCCCGGCGCGCTGAGCACCATGACGTCGGGCTGCGGCCGCTGGCTCTCCGCGTACTCGGCGCAGATCAGGCCGCCCATCGAGTGGCCAAGGAGGACCAGCGGCAGGCCGTCGGCACGCACCGCCGAGACCCGTTGCTGCAGGTCATCGAGCAGTTCGGCCCAGCGACGGACGTCACCGCGGCGCCCGCCCGAACCGCCGAATCCGCGGTGGTCGTAGGCGTGCACCCGCAATCCGGCCTCGGCGAGCCACTCACCGAGCTGCTCGTAGCGACCGCTGTGCTCCGACAGGCCGTGCACCAGCAGCACGCTCGCCCACGGATCGCCGTGCGCCGGCCACTTCCTGAGCAGAAGGCGCGTGCCGTCGCCGGCCGCGGCGATATCGGTCTGTGAAGGCATGGACCGATAATGGCGCATGCCCGACCTGGCGATCGACGACCTCCTGCGCAACGAGGGCTTCGGCTCGACCCATGCGCGCGCGGCCGCGCGCGAGGTCCTCGAAGCGGCCGGGCTGACCCGGCCGGGCAAGCAGCGCATCGCCGCGGAGAAGCTCAACCGCGCGCGCGATGCCCTCAATGCCGCGATCGTCGCTCACTGCTCGAAGCCCGAGTGCATGGCCGCGGTGGCGCACGACGCTCGTCGCTCGGTCGAGGTCGAGCCTGCGCACTGCTCCATCTGCACCGGGTCGAACAACCGGCGAGCGCTGCGCCGCATGGCCCATGCCTGTGCCGCGGCCGGCGTCCATCGGTTGCTGATCGTGGGGGGGGCGCCCACCCGCGTATGTCGAGCTGGAGCGCACCCTGGCCGGCGCGCCGCTGGAGCTTCGTTTCGTCGACGGCACGCAGCACCTGCCCAACCTCAACGACGCGCTGCAGGATTGTGCCTGGGCCGATCTGCTCGTGGTCTGGGCGCCGACCCCGCTGCCGCACAAGGTGAGCCTGCTGTATCGGCCGGAGGTGTGCAATGTCGCGCACCGGGTGATGGTGCACCGGCGTGGTCTCGAGGCACTGGCCGGCGAAGTGGTGACGCACCTCTCGCGTAGATCAGCCAACGGCGCGCGGCCGTGAAGGTGGGCGTGCCGCCCCCGGTTGAAATTGTCAGATGTCGCGCTGGTGAGCACCGGTCGCGGGAGTCGACCTGGACGGGGCCGGATTGGCCTCGGCGGGGCCGAAATCGGCCCTGGCGCCGTCAAATGTTGCGCTGGTGAGCATCTGGCGGCCCCAAGAGTAGCTTTCGGTGATCCGTGCTCACCAGGAGAACATCTGGCGGCGCGGCGGCGCGGCGGCGCGGCTGGCGGCGGCGCTCGCGGCTCGCGGCTGGCGCTTCGGCCATTCGTAACGGAATCAGTTAGGAATCACTTGCGGGCATCTTCCTCCGTCGTCATGAGCCTCGATGAATGGGCAACTCAAACCGCTCCACGACCCGGAAGCGCTGGGAGATGATCAGGATCTCATCGGTCAGGGTAAGGCTTGATCGGCGAGCCGGCTCCGGAGGTCATCGAGGCAGCCGCCCCAGAAGCGCTCGCGGGCGGTACGCCAATCGTCAGCATCGATGAACCCTTCGCCCCCGTCGCGCGCGAACTGGTCGTCTACCTCCGCCAAGCGCAGCACGCGGCACTCGGTCGTTTCGATCACGCCGACGAACCGGTCCCGCTCGTCGATCTCGGGTTCGCGCATGCCAACGGTGGGCATGACCTCCTCGTCATGCTCAAGCTCCACGCGCAGCCCGGTCGTCGGGGTCTTGGTGCCGCCGAGCACCAGCTCGATCAGGCGTCGCCGCAGGTCGCTGGGCGGATGTCCGAAACGAATGACTGCATGCCGTGGAAGCGCTTTGGGTCACTCATCGCGCGCCGGATCCACCGACCGATGATCCGCTCGTGCGCCGATCTTCGTCTGCTCGCGCGATGGCACCTCAGCCGCAACTCCACTGAAAATGTCAGAGG
>JBBSHF010000010.1:0-34493 GCA_038253355.1 Candidatus Limnocylindria bacterium | reverse complement strand
CGGGCTGCCTGTGCCTGGCTCATTCGGCGCTTCATCGACCCAGCGGCCGAGTTCGTTTTCGTTGCCGACGCCGACGAGGTGCCCGGCGAGGCGACCGCCTTCGACATGCGCGGCGCGGAGCTTTCTCATCATGAGGGTGGCTGCAGCTTCGAGACATTCCTGCGTCGCTACGAACTCGGCGACCCGGCGCTGGCCGAGATTGGGCAGATCGTCCACGACGCCGACCTCGGCGACGAACGATATGACGCGCCCGAGGCGGCAGGGCTCGACGTCCTCATCCGCGGCCTGTCGATGACCCTCGCGGACGGCGAGATACTCGAGGTCAGCGGGCCGCTCTTTGACGGCCTCTATGCGTTCAAGCAGCGGGCCTTGCTATTGGGCCGCGAACCAGCTTAGAAGGAGGAACGACGCCATGAAGTGGGTTACCCGCGAGCACCCCAAGACCGACCGCATCGCCTGTCCCTGGCTCATCCGCAAGTTCATCGACCCCGAGGCCGAGATCGTGTACGTCCCGCGCGACGAGGTCCTCAGCTATGCGGCGCGCGAAGGTGCGACATCGTTCGACGCCCCGGGGGCGACGTATACCCACCGCGACGGCAATTGTTCGTTCGAGACGCTCGTCGAGGAATACAAGATCAGTGACCCCGCGGTGCAGCTGATGGCCAAGGTCGTCCACGGCGCGGATGTCTCGGACGACCGCGACGCCACTCCGCAGTCAGGCGGCCTCCAGGCGATCGCCGATGGCTTCGCGCTGCTCGACGTGGACGACCAGCGCCAGCTCGAGCTCGAGCTACCGGTCTACGACGCCCTCTACGCCTGGGCCCAGCAGCAGGTGGCCAACGGGTGACCCTCCGCCTGGAGGGCTATGTCGACCTTCCGGAGCATCGCAGCGCCGGTGGCTTCGACCACGCCGCGGTCCACCGCGGGTTGCGGCGCCTGTACGTCGCCCACACGGCCAACGATGCGCTCGACGTGGTTGACCTCGACAAGGGGCGGTATGTTGACTCGGTCAGCCAGCTAACCGGCGTCGCCGGCGCGCTGGTCGACGAGCAGTCAGGACTTGTCTTCACCTCGAATCGCGGCGAGGACACGGTCGGGATCTTCGATGCCCGAAGCCCAGGTTCGCTTACTAAGGTGCCGGTCGGTGTTCGCCCCAACGGGCTCGCCTTCGATCCGACCCGGCGGACGCTGCTGGCCGCCAACGTCGGCGACCCGGCCGATCCGACGACGTACACCGTGTCGGTCGTCGACGCCGACCGCGCCACGATGATCGCCTCGATCCCTGTCCCCGGCCGGACGCGCTGGACGGTCTTCGACCCGATGGCTGACGCGTTCTTCGTCAACATCGCCGATCCGGCGTCGATCGTGGTCGTGGACGGCGCGGAGCCGACTCGGGTCGCGCGCACGATCGAGGTGGGGGCGGCGGGGCCGCACGGCCTGGAGGTCGACGAGGCGGGGCGGCTCTACTGCGCCTGTGACGCGGGCCGCCTGTTCGTCATGGCGCCAGCTTCGTACGCGATCGTGGCCGAGCTTGCGCTCGCCGGTTCGCCGGACGTGATTATGCTGGACCGGGTTCTGCGGAGCCTCTACGTCGCGATCGGCGATCCCGGCCTCGTCGAGGTGTTCGACGTCGATCGGTTTGAGCGTGTCGAGTCTGTGGCGACCGAGCCCGGGGCGCACACGCTCGGGCTCGACGCCGACCGACATCGCGTGTATGCCTTTCTTCCGACGACACATCGGGCGACGGTCTTCGCAGCGCGGGCGTGAGCCTGCCGGAAAACCGGCCGGACCATGGACCGCGACGTCGCCCTGCGGGTCGTGCTGATGTTCGGCTACGCCTTCCTGGCCGTGGTACTCGTCCCTACCTGAACGCACTTGGCTTCTCAGGAAGCGAGGCCCGGCTGCTCCTGACGCCGACGCTGCTGGGCGACGTCGTCCTTTCGCTGTGGTTGACCACGCATGCCGACCGGATCGGCCGGCGACGGGTCCTCATCGTCGGCGCTGGCCTCATGCTGGCTGCTGGCCTGGGCTTTCGTGGCCACCCCGATCTACGCGGTGCTGGTGCTATTCGCCACCATCGGCGTCCTAGCGGCAGCGGTGGTGGCGGCCCGATCGTTGTGATCACGATTCGATGGCGAGGTCGTCACGGCGTCAGGTCAATCCAGGGCCATTGCTCGAGGTGGCGTACCGTCGATTGCGAGCGGAATGCACACCCTCGGCTACGATCGAGGTTGCAGTTCCTCCGGTAGCCAACCGCGTCCCCGACGACCTAATCAGGCGTTAGGAAGTCTTGGATCCCGCCGGAGTCACGGAGCGGCAGCTCCTGATCTTCCAGCCTCGGCCTACCCGTAACGATAGCCGCACGCACTAAGGGTTTCGTTAGCGCTTGCGATGATGCACATCTGTTTCGTTAGATCGCCTTTCGGCGGACGCGCCGTCCGACGATGTAAGACGGCGAACGTTCGTGGCGTGAAGGCTGCCGGCGTTACGAAACGCATCATTCACTCCGACGTTCCTTATGTTACAATGCGGTTGATTCGTTTCGTTAGTAATGGCAAGCCGATAGCGAGCTATACGTGCAGCGCCAAGAGTACAGTGTCGAGCAACAGCATCACCTCCTTCGCCTCCCGACCGGCGTCTGGGCCTACGTTCCGCCACCGCTGCCGCCGTCAATCGACCCTCGCGGCGAGTTGTTCGTTCTCAACGGCCAAGCTGAGCGAGCGCTGGGCCTGCTGGGCGGAATCGGCATGCGACTCCCGAATCCATACGTCTTGATTGGGCCGTTCGTCCGCCGCGAGGCGGTGCTATCGAGCCGTATCGAGGGGACCGAAGCATCGCTCAGCGATCTGGTTGCCTTCGAAGCAGCTGCACGCCCGCCGGCGGGGCCTTCGGATGTTGTGGAGGTATCGAACTACGTTCGGGCGCTCAACTGGGGTCTCTCCCCAGAGCAGACACTGCCGCTGAGCCTCCGCCTGATGCGGGAGCTTCACCGGATCCTCATGACCGGCGTGCGCGGCCATGAGCGGACGCCGGGCGAGTTTCGGACCTACCAGAACCATATCGGCCGACCAGGGTCGAAGATTGAGGACGCGATCTTCGTGCCGCCGCCGCCAATGGAGATGCGGCGCGCCATGGAAGACTTCGAGACCTACCTCCACGCCGACACCAAACTGCCGGACCTGGTCCGTTTGGCCGTCATCCACTACCAGTTCGAGGCCATTCACCCCTTCGGTGATGGAAATGGCCGAGTCGGACGCCTCCTGATCAGCCTGCTTCTGGTGAAGCAGAGAATCCTGCCGCAGCCGCTCCTCTACCTAAGCGCGTTCTTCGACCGGAACCGCGCCGACTATTACTCGCTGCTCCTGAGCGTCAGCCAGACGGGCAGCTGGGAGCCCTGGGTCGAGTTCTTCCTTATCGGCGTCGCCGATCAGGCAGAGGACGCCGTCAAGCGGGGGGCTCGGCTCCTGGAACTGCGCGATCAGTATTCCGCGAAGCTCATGACCGCACGCGGATCGGCTCTGCCGATCAAGCTGCTGGACGAACTGTTCTCGGCAGCGGCCATCACCATTCCGCGAGCTGCGGAGGTGCTCGGCGTCACGCGGCCGGCGGCGACCAAGACGATCGCGAAACTGGAAGCGACGGGGATCGTGCGCGAGATCACCGGGCGCCAACGGTACAGGCTCTACGTCGCCGAAGAGATCCTGAGGGTGGTGGACAGCGACTTCCACCCAGAGGACGAGGATCGTACGGAGCAGCTGGCGCTCGAGATGGCCCCAACCCCCCGCGTCGAGGATCTGGAGGTAACGGTCTCGCCGACCTGACCCCATGGGCCGACAACGTCGCCTGTCTGTCTCGCCACGATGTGCACCAGCACATCGGTCGGTCTGCTCTTAAGCAAGCCATGGTCCGGCCCGTTCTATGTTCGACATATTCGGGTGCTTCGGATCCACCCGAGCGGATGAGGCGGCGCCGGGCCGCCTTTCGCCAGGGAGCGTATCGGAAGACCCCGCGCCCAAGTCTCAGCGGGTCGATGACGCGCCGGTGCTCATGAGATGGTCCGCTGGCGAGGCAGCGCGATGGCGCCGCGCCAAATCCGTGTCCGCGAGCGTCACGTAGCGCTTGACCATGTCCAGCGTGGCGTGACCCAGGATGCGCTGCAGGCTGAACGCGTCGCCGCCGTTGACCAGGTAGGCACGCGCGAACGTGTGGCGCAGCGTGTGCGGGCTGCAGCGGCCCGGGATGCCGGCACGCAGCTTGAGGCGCCGGAAGACCTGCTGGATGCCACGCCAGCCCAACGCGCCGCCACGGCGCGAGCGGAAGATCACGCCATCGGGCGCGCCATCTGCCTGGCGCAGGTAGCGCGTCAGCGCCTGCCGCGCGGTCGTCCCGACCGGCACGATGCGCTCGCGGGCACCCTTGCCCATGACCTTCACGCTGCCGTCGGGGCGCAGGTCGGCGCTGCGCAGCCCGGCCAGCTCCGACAGGCGCAGGCCGGTGTCGAAGAACAGCAGCAGGATGGCCCGGTCGCGGGTCGACGCACCATCGAGCAGACGGCGCAGCGCATCGTCGCTCAGCGGCTCGACCAGCTTGTGCGGCACCCGCGGCCGACGCAGCATCCGCAGCGCGCGCGCCTCGGCCAGCTCCTCGGTGGCGCACCAGTTGCCGAAGGCCTTGAGGCCGCGCACGTAGCCGGCCACCGACACCGGCGCCAGCGTCTCGCGTAACGTCACCAACCAGTCGCGCAGCTGCTCGGGCCTGAGGGCGTCGAGCGGGTGATCCGCACCCAGATTGCGGACCGCGCGGCCCAGCACCATCCGATACCACTCGATCGTCTTGGGCGACGCTCCCTCGGCCGCCTTGGCGGTCAGGAACAGCTCGACGCCGCGCGCCAGTGTCAGCGAGCCGCGTTCAGAGTCAGGTGCCCACGCGCCGGGTAGCCAAGAGTCAGGTGCCCTCGAGTCAGGGGAGTCAGGTGCCCACGCCATGATATGTCCTCCTTTGGGAGGACTGGCGATCGGGCTCAATACCACCACCCGTGGTATGGTCGAGAGCACGAATCCCACATGCTGTGGGTTTGGCTGGGGCGGAAGGATTCGAACCTTCGATCTCCTGATCCAGAATCAGGCGCCTTACCGCTTGGCCACACCCCAGCGATCAGGCGCACATTCTAGCCGACGCACCAAGCCGGCACTCACCGACGAGTCATGGTCGGCTCCCACGCACCCGCCTACACTGACCTCCGGTTCATCGAATCATGCGAGAAGTGATGCCAGCCACCGACTCAGCCGTAGATGTGACACGAGACAAACGTCCCGATGACGTCTCCGCCGACGTGCAGCTCGATCGGCGTCTCGTCTCGAGAATCAAGAACGGAGAGACCGATGCGCTCGGAGAGCTCTACGACCGCTACGCCTCGTTGGCGCTGGGCGTGGCGCTGCGCGTCGTTGGCGACCGGGATCTCGGCGAGGATGTCGTGCACGATGCATTCGTAGCCGTGTGGCGCAAGATCCAGCTCTTCGACGCCGATCGAGGGAGCGTTCGCTCCTGGCTGCTCACCATCGTTCGCAACCGGGCCATCGACCGCATGAGGGCCAAGCGGCCGATGATGGACGTGGACGATGCCGACGAGCAGGCGCTCCTGCGAACTGCTGCCGATCCCACCCTCACCGAGGTCCTGGAGCGCATCGGCAGCCACGAGCTGCGGACGGCAGTGGCCCGCTTGCCCGCCGCGCAGCGCGAGGCCGTGGAGCTGGCCTATTTCGGGGGTCACACGTATCGCGAGATCGCCAAGCTGCAGCGCGTCCCGACGGGCACGGCCAGCGGTCGGCTGCGGCTGGCGCTCGGGAAGCTGCGTGCGATGCTGCAGCGGCCAGATGATTCGACGGCTGCACCGCGGAACCTGGCGGGTATCGATGAGTGAGCTGACCTGCCGGCAGACAGATGACCTTGCGGCGGCGTGGGCCGTGGGCGCGCTTGATGGCGCCCAGCAAGAGGCCGTCACGCGTCACCTGCGCGACTGCCAGCGCGATCACGACGAGGCGCAGTCGCTGGCCACGGTGGCGGCGGTGCTGCCAGCATCGGTCGAACCGGTTGCACCGCGGCCTGCGCTGCGTGAGCGGATCATGGCCAGCGTGGCCGAGACTCCGCAGGTCCCGGTGATGGCGCCACCGATCGGCGCCCAGCCGCCGCGGCACCCGATCCGCGAACAGCGAGGCGGCGGCTGGCTGGCCTGGCTGCGTCCCGGCCTGGCGCGCGGTGTGGCGCTGGCGGCGATCCCGATCGTGCTGCTGCTGGTGGTCCTGGCGTTCAACCTGCAGAGCAGGATTGCGGATCAGGACCAGGTGCTGCGCCAAGTGGCAGGCGTCATCGGGCGCGGCGGAGATCTCGTACGGGTCGAGGGCGCCGCTGGACGAGGGTACCTGGTGCGGACCGATGGCGGGGCGACTCTGCTCGCCGCCGACCTTGCGCCGCTCAGCGATGGACGGCTATATGAGATGTGGGTCATCGACGCGTCGGGCGCCGCCGCGCCGGCGGGGACCTTCCGCCCACAGGCCAATGCCGTGGTCGTCGCCGATCTCCAGGCGGGCCTCGCAGGAGCGAAGACATTCGCGGTGACGGTCGAGCGGCAACGCGTCGACAGGCCAACTTCGGATCCGGTGCTGGCAGTCAACCTCGCGCGATAGCGCATCGGGTCAGCGGATGAAGAACACGCTCGCCAGCAGGATGGTGAGCACCAGGGCCGTGATGACGATGTAGGAGCGGTCGCCCTCAAGGGCAAAGCCGACCAGGGAGGTGGCGACCCGCAGGATCGGCGTCGCGACCAGCGCGATCAGCCCCAGCTGCGCGATCGCCTGCGGCCGCAGGCCGGCGAGGCCGTCGACGAGGGGGCCGAAATCGGTGATCGGCGCATGGCCGCCATGCGGGCGACCGATGAGCGAGCCTTGCCAACCCACCACGAACGAGGCCGCAAACCCCATGGCGATCAAGCTGGCGCTGATGCTCACGCCGGTCAACAGCACCCAGCTGACCACGACCCGTAGGCGCGCCGGCGTCATGGTCCCAGCCCCAGGCCGCGGGCGATGGTCTCGATGCCGATGACAGCCAAGACCGGCACGAAGATTCGCCTGACGGTGGTGTTGGCCAGGCGCCCGAGCAGGCGGGCGCCGATGAAGGCCCCGGCAAGCACGCCGAGCGCCACCGGCGCCGCAATCCGGACGTCGACGTCGCCGCGGCCGATGTAGATGCCGGCCGAGGCCGCCGCGGTCACCCCGATCATGAAGTTGCTGGTCGCGGACGACACCTTCATGGGCAGCCGCATGGCGCTGTCCATGGCGATGACCTTCAGCGCACCCGAGCCGATGCCCAGGAGTCCCGACACGAGGCCCGCGACTGCCATCAGGGTGAAGCCGAGCGAAATGCGCTGCGGCGCATAGGGGACCTCGCGACCCAGCCGCGTGTCGGGGTAGACGTCACCCAGCCCGAGCCGCAGCGCCAGCGGGGATGGGGGCCGCGGGGGCGGCAGCTCCTCGCCCAGCCGCACGACCTGCGCGGCGGCGGACAGCAGCAGGACCACGCCCAAGACGATGTAGAGCAGCGTTGGCGCCACGATCGCGGTGAGCAGAGCGCCGGCGACGGCGCCCGACGTGGTTGCGAGCTCCAGAAACATGCCGATGCGCAGGTTCGTGAGGCGGTCGCGCACGTACGCCGCGGCGGCACCCGAGCTGGTGGCGATGACCGACACGATGCTCGCCCCGATGGCCAGCCGGATATCGATACCGAACAGAATGGTCAGCGCCGGGATCAGAAGGATGCCGCCGCCCACGCCAGCCAGGGCCCCCAGGAGTCCCGCGGCGAGACCGACCAGCAGGATCGCGAGGTCAGTGCCCGGGGTCACGGACCGCGACGACGTTGCTCGCCGGCACCGGCCGGCTGAACCCTTTCAGGCTCAGGTCACCGACCGGCTCGACCTCAACCAGGCCGTCGACCATGGCGTAGGCCCGCTGGCTGAGGAGAATCTGGTCCGCCGCCGCACCGCTGCTCAGACGCGAGGCGAGGATCACCACGTTGCCGATGGCGCCGTAGTCATAGCGCCCTTCGAAGCCGATCCGTCCCAGCGTCGCATAACCAACGGCGATCCCGATCCCGAGCCCAAGCTCGTAGCCGCGCCTGCGCCAGTCATCTCCCAGCGGTTTGAACCGCTCGCGCATCGCGAACGCCATGCGCACGGCCCGTTCGACATGGTCGGGCTGCGGCACCGGATCGTTGAAGAAGATCATGACGCCGTCGCCCGCGAAATGCTCCAGCGTGCCCTCGTGCTCGACGATCGCTGCGCCCATCATGCGGTGGTAGTCGCCCAGGACCCCGAACAGCTCCTCCGGCTCGGCCTGCTCTGCGAAGGAGGTGAACCCGCGAAGGTCACAGAAGACCGCGGTGATCTGGCGCCGATGGCCGGCGAGCAGCTGCTCACCCTCCGGCGACGAGACGAGGGCCGCGATCTGCGGCGACAGGAAGCGGCTGAGCTCTGCCTTCTGGCGTTCGATGGTCGCAGCCAGCGCGGTCTGCCGCTCGAGATACTCCAGCTCGAGATCGTGCAGGCGCTTGGCGGCCAGCGACGCGTTGATCCGCGCGCGGAGGATGCTGGCTTCGATCGGCTTGGCCAGGTAGTCGGTCGCGCCCAGCTCGATGCAGCGCACCACGCTCTGGAGCTCCTCCACCCCCGAGACGATGATGACCGGGATGTGGCGAATCGCTTCATCCGCCTTCATCGCGGCGAGCGTTTCATACCCGTCGAGCTCGGGCATCAGCACGTCGAGCAGGACGACATCGATGGCCGTCGGCTGGGATCGCAGCAACTCCAGCGCCTCCAGTCCGTTGCTCGCCTCCAGCACCTCGAGCCCCAGCCCTTCGAGCTGGCGGACGAGGATCAGCCGGTTGACCCGGCTGTCATCGACGACCAGCGCGATGCCCGCCTCGCTCATTCGCTCGACCCTGCGGCCATCCACAGCCGCAGCGCGTCGGCGGCCGCCGGCCACTCGTCATGGAGCGCGGCGACGTTGCTGCGCGTGGCCTCGTCATCGATCGTCCCGGAGCGGCCGGCCTGTTCGAGACGGCGGGATCGCGCCGCGAGGCGTTGCGCCCCGACCGTCGCGCTGCTCGACTTGAGGGTGTGGGCCGGGCGAACCAGCGCGGCGGCATCGTTCACGGCAACCGCCGCGTCGATCTCGGCGATCTGCAGCTGAGCGTCCGCAACGTAGGTCTCGAGCAGCTGGACGACGAACTCGGTGTCGCCGCCAACGGAGGCGAGGAGCTCTGAGAGGACACTCTCGTCCAGGATCGGCTGGTCAGGCTCGGGCACGCGCTCGTCCCTTGCGCTTGCGCGCCGCTCGCCGGGCGGACTCGAGAGCCGGCGCGCGCTCCAGCGCAGCGGCCAGCTCCAGCGGTCGGATCGGTTTGCTCAGGTAGTCGTTCATGCCGGCGGCGAGGCATGCCTCACGATCCCCGGTCATGGCGTTCGCCGTCATAGCCACGATCCACACTCGCCGGTCGGGCCAGCGCGCGCGAATCTGGCGCGTCGCCCCCAGGCCGTCGAGCTCGGGCATCTGCACGTCCATCAGGACGACATCGAACTCGCCCACCTCCAACGCCGCGATGGCCTGCAACCCGTCGCTCGCCACCTCGGCCTGGTATGACAGCTGGGCCAGCAGCCGAATGGCGAGCTTCTGGTTCACCGGGTTGTCCTCGGCGAGGAGGATGCGCAGCGGATGTCGCTGGCCGGGCGAGAGGCCGTCGTGATCATCGGTCGCCGTTGGCGCAACCGGAAGGATCGGCGTCAGACCGAACAGCACCGTGGCCAGCGCGTCGTGCAGCGCGGACGGCTTGACCGGCTTGGCCAACCACGACGCGACGGAGCCGCTCTGCCGATCGCGCAGGCCGATGGAAGACAGGATGACCACCGGTGTCGGCGTGGCGCCACCGTCCGCCCGGAAGGCCGCGGTCCGCTCGGCGAGCTCGATCCCGTCGAGCTCGGGCATCAGCAGATCGAACAATGCGACGTCGAAGTGGTTGCCCTGCTTGAGCCATGCGAGTGCCTCGAGCGGCGAGCCGGTCTCGCGCGGGACCATGCCCCAGCGGGCGGTCTGCGCGACCAGGATGCGCCGGTTCGTGGCGTTGTCGTCCACGATGAGCACGCTCTTGCCGCTCAAGTCCGCATCGATCCGGGCGGGACGGACCGGTGCGACGGCATCGGGTGCACCGGCAGGCATGCGAACCACGAGGTGGAAGGCGCTGCCCTCACCAGCGAGGCCGGAGCTCTCCGCGACCAGCGACCCATCCATCAGCTCTGCCAGCCGGCGGCTGATCGCCAGCCCCAGGCCCGTGCCGCCATAGCGCCGCGCGATCGAGGCATCGACCTGGCTGAAGGACTGGAAGAGCCGGCCCATGGCGGCTGCCGGTATACCGATGCCGGTGTCGCGGACGTCGATCCGGATATCCCATGGGCCCCGCCCACGACGGCTCGCTCCCTCGATCTGAGACCCGCCCACCGTCACGACGACCTCACCGCGCTCGGTGAACTTCACCGCATTCGAGAGCAGGTTCAGGAGCATCTGGCGCAGGCGTCCCGCGTCGCCGACCAGGGTGAGCGGCAGATCCTCGTCCACCGCATAGACGAGCTCGAGCCCTTTCTTGGCGGCCGCCGGCGCCAGAATGTCGAGCGACGCCTCGACCGCGTCGCGCAGGACGAACGGCGTGGTGTCGAGCTCGACGCGGCCCGCCTCGATCTTCGAAAAGTCGAGGACGTCGTTGATGATCGTCAGGAGCGCGTCACCTGACGTTCGGATCGTCTCGGCGAAGTCGCGCTGCTCATCGTCGAGCGGCGTGTCAACCAGCAGCCCGCTCATGCCGATGATCGCGTTCAGCGGCGTGCGGATCTCGTGGCTCATGGCGGCCAGGAAGCTGCTCTTGGCCTCGTTCGCCTGCTCCGCGGCCGCGCGCGATTCCTGCGCCTCGGCGAAGAGCCGCGCGTTCTCGATCGCGATCGCCGCCTGCTGCGAGAGGCCCACCAGGAAGCTCAGGTCCGATGCCGTGAAGGCAGTCGTCCCACGCGTCCGCCACACCGCCATGACCCCGGCGACGCCGCCGCGCGCGACAAGCGGCGCGACCATCATCCGGTCGTTCGTGTCCCTGTCCGTGCCGCTGACGGCCTTGACGCGAGGATCACTCCACGGCTGGTTGATGACCTCTGCCTCGCCGCGGTTCAGGAGGTCGCCGATGATCCCTTTGCCACGACGGACGGGGTCGGCCCGAATGGCATCGGCGATTTCCCCCAGGGCCACCACGGCGCGGAACGTCTGAGCATCCTCATCGGGCAGGTAGACGGCACTGGTGTCCGCGTCGAGGAGCGTCATCGCCCGGTCGGCGATCCGCTCGAGCACCGCCGACAGCTCCAGGGTGGCCGACATCTCCCGGCCGACCTCGGCAAGCGCCGCCATCTCATGGGCCCGGCGGCGGGTCTCGTTGTAGAGGCGGGCGTTCTGGATCGCGACGCCCACGTTCGCCGCGATCGTCCCCAGCAGACGCGCGTCTGCTTCGCCGAAGCGACCTTCCTGCCGCGTGCTCTGGACGCTGATGGCGCCGATGGAGCGCTCGCCGACGAGGATCGGCACGCCGAGATACGAGCGCACCTGGGTCCCCTCGCCGCGTGACCCGAACTGTTGCCAGTCTGCCTCGCGGTTGATGAGCAGCGGCTGCCGGCTCTGGACGATCCGCGAGGTGAGACCGGTTCCAAGGGGCAGCGACGCCTGCGGCTCCTGGCGCCCATCCTCGATGTGGTACGCGAAGTCGATCAGCTGGGTCTCGTCATCGAGGAGGGCCACGTACGCGATGTCGGCGCTGAACGCCTCGTGCATCTTCTCGCCGACCAGGGCGAGCAGCGGCTCGAGGTCGAGCTGGGCCGTGAGTGCCTCCCCGACGCTGTTGATCGTGCCGAGCTCTGCGACCCGCTGGCGCGTCTCGTCGATGAGCCGGCCCGTCCGCAGCGCCACGCTCAGGCTCGCCGCGAGCGTCGTCAGCAGCGACACGTCGCGCTCCTCGAAGGCGTACTCGCGGTCGAGGTTCTGGAGCGAGATCACGCCGAGGATCTCCTCGCCGACGAGCAGCGGAGCGAAGATCGCCGATTTCGCGGCCTCGCCGGTCAGCTGGGATCGTTGCCCGAGCTCCTCTCCGCGCGCGCGGAGGTCGTGCGTGATGAGCAGCGGCTCCCGCGTCTCGATCACGTGTCGCCGGAACCCCATCACCGGTCGCGTCTCGTCGGCGAACCGAGCGCCGCGCTCGAGGGTGAACGGGAAGTTCAGCATCCCGGTGCCAGGGTCGAGGACGGAGATATCGACCACCTGCGTGTCGAACACGTCGCTCGCCCGCTCGCCGACGAGCTCGTACATCGCCCGAACGTCGAGCTCCGCGGCCAAGCCGCGCTGGACGCTGTTGACGATGGCGAGCTCGGCAGCGCGACGGTCAGTCTCGGCGAGTAGGCGTCGCGTTTCGTCGAACAGCCGCGCGTTCTCGAGCGCGACGCTCAGGCTCGCGGCGAGCGTCGTCAGCAGGCGGACGTCAGATTCGGAGAACGCGTGCTCGCGGTCGAGGTTCTGCAGCGAGATCACGCCGCGTGCTTCGTCGCCAACGATGAGCGGTGCCCACAGACCGGACTTCGGGGCCTCGCCCTGCAGCAGCGTCGCCTGACCGAGCGCCCGGACTGCCTCGAGGATATCCTCGTTGATCAGCAGTGGCTCGCGCGTCTCGATGACATGCCGGCGCGGCCCCACCAGCGACATCGATATGTTCGGGAAGCGAACGCCGCGCTCGATCACGTATGTGAAATCGACCGTGTCCCGCTCGCGGTCGAGCACGGCGATGTCGACGACCTGCGCGTCGAAGATCTCCTGGATCTTGTCGCCGACGAGGTCGTACATCGACTGCATGTCGAGCTTCGCGGACAAACCCTGCTGGACGCTGTTGATGATCGCCAGCTCGGCGGCGCGCTCGTCGGTCTCGGCCAACAGGCGCTTTGTCTCATCAAACAGGCGGGCATTCTCGAGCGCCACGCTGAGGCTCGCCGCGAGAGTGCTGAGGATCCGGACGTCGGATTCCGAGAAGGCGTCCTCCCGGTCAAGATTCTGGAGCGAGATCACGCCACGACCGTCGTCACCCATGACCAGCGGTACCCACACTGCAGACTTCGGCTCCTCGCCCTGCACAAGGAGCTCGAACCCGCGCTCGGCCGCCCACGCGCGGATGCCCCGGTTGAGGAGGAGCGGCTGCCGAGTGGCGAGCACATGACCGCGGGGACCGGTATCCATTGGCTGCGCCTCATCCGGGAAGCGCACGCCACGCTCGATCGTATACGGGTAATGGATCAGGCCAGCCTTGCGGTCGACGATCCCGATGTCGACGACCTGCGCGTCGAAGATCTCCTGGATCTTGTCGCCAACGAGGTCATACATCGCCTGCATGTCGAGGTTCGCGGCGAGACCCTGCTGCACACTGTTGATGATCGCCAGCTCAGCGGCGCGCTCATCGGTCTCGGTCAGAAGGCGTTTCGTCTCATCGAACAACCGAGCGTTCTCGAGGGCGACGCCCATGCTCGACGCGACCGTTCCCAGCAACCGTTCGTCGGCTTCGGTGTAGGCATCCGGCTTGAGGTTCTCGAGGCCGATGACACCGATCACCCTCGTGCCGGCGAGGATCGGAACGCCGAGCCATGACTCGGAGTCCGGCCCGCCCACGATGATCGCGTTGCTCGCCTGCGACTCGGCCAGCGACCCGAGCCGCAGCGGGCGCCGGGAGCGGATCACCCGCGAGGTCAGGCCCTCCCCGAGCTCGATCGGGCCGGTGTGCAAGCGCTGGCCCTCTGCGATCTCGTATGGAAATCGGACGAGGTTGGTGTTCGCGTCGTACAGCGCGACGAACAGGGACGTGGCCTCAAAGATCTTGCGAACGCGCTCGCCGACGAGCTCGATGATCGCCTCGAAGTCGAGCTGTCTGCTGAGCGCCGAGCCAATCTCGTTGACGACCGCCAGCTCGGCGTTCCGCTGATTCGTCTCACCCAGCAGCCGCTTCGTCTCGTCGAACAGGCGCGCGTTCTCGAGTGCCACGCCCATGCTCGAGACGACGGTGCTGACGAGTCGCTCGTCGGCTTCGGTGAACGCGTTCTGGCGCTGATCACTGAAGAGGACGACGCCGATAGCGTCCTCGCCGGCAAGGATGGGGACACCGAGCCACGATTCGCTTACCTCCTCGTTGTCCCCAGCGCCGTAGTAGCTGGGCAATACGGCGCCGTGCTCGTTCTGCTCGGCGAACGTTCCGAATCGTAGCGGACGACGTGATTGAAGGAGCACGGAGCTGAGTCCCTGCCCGAGCTCGATCGGCTCACTGCGAAGGCGTATGCCGTGGCTGATATCATACGGAAAGCTGATGAGGTTGGTCGATCGGTCGTACAGGCCGATGACCGTCTCAGGAGCACCGATGATCGTCGCCAGGCGGCCACCGACAACCTCGATGATCGCATCAAAGTCGAGCTGCTTCGCGAGCGCGGCGCCGATCTCGTTGACGACCGCCAGCTCCGCGTTCCGCTGGCGCGTCTCCTCGATGGCGCGGGCGCGGGTCAGGGCGGTGGCGATGTGCTGCCCCACGAAGGTGAGAAGCTCGAGATCCGCCTGTTCGTGGGTCCGATCAGGTCGGTAGCTCTGCGTCACGACCGCGCCGATGGTCCGGCCGTTGGCGATCAGCGGTGCACCCACCCAGTCCTCGCCTTGGATCCCGAGCAGCGTGACCTCGCCGCGGTCGATGAGCTGCTGCTGGGCCTCCCTGTCGAGGAGGAGCGGCTGGCCGGTACGCAGCAGGTAGCCGGTCGTGCCGGCGCCCTGGTCGATGCCGATGGGATCCCACGCTTTCGGATCGGGCATGTCGGTGTCGACCTCGTCGACGTAGAACGGATAGTTGATCAGCTTCCGCTCTTCGTCGTAGAGCGCGATGTAGAAGTTGTCGGCGTACATCAGCTGGCCAACGATCTCGTGGATCGCGGCATAGAACTCCGGCATGTCCTTCGCGGCGCTTGCCGTCTCGGCGATCCGGTACAGGGCCGACTGCACCTTGGCCGAGCGAGCGTGGTCAGCCTCGCGCGCCTCGAGCTCGGCAACGCGATGGCGCGCAGCCTCCAGTTCGGACGCCGCGGAAGATCGGCTCACCATCGGCTCACCAAGTGACCTGCCGCCGTGCGGGGCTGCGCGTGGTTGTTGACCCTCCTCGGGTGCTCGGGCGCGAATTGCGGCTGACGCGGCGATCGCGCCCGTATTCTGCCCTGCGATCGTGTCTCACGTCGAGGATAGCGCCGCCGTTGCTCGCTTCAGCGCAGCCTCGACCTCGGAGACCGATGCCAGACGTGCCGCGAGATGACCATCGGGGCGCACCAACATCGGCGCATCAAGCGAGGCGTCGGCCACCACGCGCAATGCAGCGCCGGTGGTCACGGCGCCTGGATCGGCCGGCGGGCAGACGAGGACGAAGGACGCGCCCAGGCAGTGGCGCAGGCGTGTGGGCGTGCCGTCGACCGTGACTGGACGATCGACGACGACGGACCCATCACCCTCGACGATGGGCGAGCCGGCATAGGCGAACGGCTCCGACAGCCGCCCGGAGTCGATGCGGCGGCGAAGCCAGCCGAAGCGCGATCCCCGCAGGATCAGGTTGCGTCGCAGACGCATCAGCCAGTTGGGCGGGGCCAAGAAGCGCATGGTGTTGCCCGTGATGCGCAGGTTCTCGACCGCCGCGGGATAGCGCTCGGCGTGGTAGGTGTCGAGCAGCGCATCGGGCGCCAGGCTTTGCCAGACCAGGCCGAGCTTCCAGGCCAGGTTGTCGGCGTCCTGCACCGCGCTGTTCATGCCGCGCGCGCCGAAGACGCTCATCAGGTGCGCGGCGTCGCCGGCCAGGAAGACGCGTCCGTCACGGAAGCGTGGCGCCAGGCGCTGGTGGAAGGTGTAGCTGGTGGCCCACACAATCTCGTACGGCAGCTCGCCCACGATCTGCCGGATGCGCCGATCGATCCCGCCGCTTACCCGTTCGGCCTCGACATCGAAGTCGCTCGCCACGCGCCAGTCGATGCGCCACACATCGTCCGGCTGCGGATGAATCAGGACCTGGCGGCCGCGATTGAAGGTTGGGTCGAAGAAGAAGCGCCGCTCGTTGGGGAACGGCAGCTTCGCGCGCACGTCGACGATCAGGAAGCGATCCGCCTGGTCGCTGCCCGGGAAGGGGATGCCGGCCAGCTCACGCACCGTGGAGTGACCGCCGTCCGCGCCGATGAGGTACGAGCCGCGCCAGCGCTGGGCGCCTTCCTGTCCGCTTGCGACGACCGTCACGCCATTGGCGTCCTGCTGCAGCCCATCCACGCGATGGCGCCACGCCAGCTGGACCAGCGGCGACGCCTCCGCGGCGGCGAGCAGGATCTGCTCGACCCGCCATTGCGGGATGTTCACGAAACGGGGGAACTCCTCGGCGCCGACGTCGGAAAGGCGGACCTGGAACAGCTCGCGATCACGGTAATAGGTGCGCCCCACGTTCCAGCTGACGCCCTCGTCGGCGACCGCGCGGCAGCCGAGCCGCTCGAAGATGCCCAGCGTGTGCGCCTGGACGCAGATGGAGCGGCTGCCCTCGGTGGCGATCGTGGGGTCCTCGTCGATCACCACGCTCGGCACGTTCCAGCGCGCAAGCGCCAGCGCTGTGGAGAGACCTGTCGGGCCGGCGCCCACGATCAGGATCGGGGCGGGCATCGGCTGAGCCGCATCGGTCTGGATGGTCAGTCCTGCAGCTGCGCCCAGACCTGGCGGTCGCGTTCGGCGGTCCAGATGCGCGGCCGCTCGATGCCCTCGAGCTCGTCCCACATGCGCTGCACGTTGAACGGCATGCAGTGCTCGAAGATGGGCCAGGCGCCGTAGCGCGGCTCGAGTGCGGCGTGCGCCGCCTCGAAGGCCTCTTTCAGACTGCCGCCTCCTGTCCGCACCGCGCTGACCCGCTCGTGCAGCGTGCGCAGAAAGCCGCGGCTCTGCTCGATTGCCTCCCCCACCGCGGGGGCGCGGACGACAGCTCCACGCCCCCCGACCAGCGTCTGCGCGCCGAGCCGCGCCACGGCGTCGAGCGTACCGCTCATCCACTCGAGGTGGAACGCGTCGCCGGTGTACAGCGCCGCCTGCGCCTCCACCAGGTCGCCGGCGAACAGCACGCGTTCGTTCGGAAGCCAGACCAGGATGTCACCCTCGGTGTGGCCTCGGCCGACGTACAGCAGCTCCACCACGCGGCCGCCGCCCAGGTCGATCTCGTGGCGCTCGTCGAAGATGACGGTGGGACGCGTGAGGCCGGGAATCGTCTCGATCCCGTTGAAGAGGCGCGGCATGCGGCCCGCCTCCGACTCGAAGTCCGCCTGGCCGCGCTCCTCGATCAGCTCAGCCGTCTTGCGGTGCGCAATGATCTGCTTCGCACCGAACGCCGATGCGCCAAGCGTGCGCACGGCGTGGTAGTGGGTCAGCGCCAGGTAGCGGACTGGCTTGGTGGTGTGCCGCCGCAGCTGGTTGAGCCAGATCTCGGCCATCAGCGGTGTGGCGCGCGCCTCGACCGCCAGCACACAATCCTTACCCTCGATGGCGCCGACGTTCGGATCGCCCTCTGCGGTATAGGCATACACGCCATCGGCCACGACCTCGAGCGTGGCGACCTTGTGGACGATGTCGGCGGTGGACGCAAACGGCTTGGGCATGTCGCCATCGTACGACGGCCGACCATCGATTTGGCGCCATAGGTACAGGTACCGATAGCCCGGACGGCCCGCTGCCGGTCACCATCGCACGCCGCTACCGTTCGGTGAGCAAGGGCACGCCGACCGCGTAGATACGTAAAGGAAGACCGATGCAAGAGGGTGTCCAGGCCCGAGAGTGGCGCAGGTACGGCTACGGTGGACCGCCCGAGCCGTGGAGCCTCGGCGCGCAGCGCAACCTCGACCGCCTCTCGACCTCGTACTTCCTCGAAGTGCTCGACGCGCATCGGGCCATCCTGGCGGGGTCCTCCGCGGACCGCGAGCTGCGCGAGCAGGTCGAGGAGCTGTTCACCACGGCGACGCGCCACAAGCACGAGATCGATTACACGCTGCGCCACTGGGCCACGCCCATCGAGCGCGCGCGGGTCGAGGATCGCCTCGGCTCGCTGATGCGCATCAGCCGTCGGCTGCGCGCAATGCTTGAGCAGGGCCCCGTCGGCCCGCGGCCGCATCCCCTACCGGCCGCCTGACTCCTCCGCCGGGCCAGCACGCGTTCGCGCAATCCCTCGACTGCTGAGATGGTTGCCATAGTTGACCAGCATATTCGGTTCCTATGATCGGGTCGACGATCTCCTCGGGTAGACTCGCGGATCATGCCGCGCTTCCCCCTCCTGGCCGATGTCCTCGCCGCGCGGAGCCGCCTGCGGGACATCGCGCTGGATACGCCGCTGGAGCCCTCCTGGCCACTCGTCGAGGAGAGCGGCGCGGCCGAGGTGCGCCTCAAGCTGGAGAGCGCGCAGCCGACCGGGTCGTTCAAGATCCGCGGCGCTCACAACCGCATCGCCATCGTCGCGCTGGGCGACCCGCATGCGCTCCTCGTCACGGCCAGCAGCGGCAACCACGGGATCGCGGTCGCCACGGCCGCCAACCACCATGGGCTGCGCGCCACGATCCTGGTCGGCGCCTCGATCTCGCCGGCCAAGCTCGAGCGCCTGCGCGCCCTGGAGAGCGACACCATCACCGTCGAGCTGTTCGGCCGCGACACCGATGACGCCGAAGAGGAAGCGCGCCGGCGCGACACCGCCGGTCAGGCGACCTACGTGCCGCCGTACAACGACGCGGACGTCATCGCCGGGCAGGGCACCATCGCAGCCGAGATCCTGGACGACTGGCCCGAATGCGACGCCATGCTGGTGCCGATCGGCGGTGGCGGGCTGATCAGCGGCATCGGTCTTTGGGCGAAGGCGGTCAAGCCCGGACTGCGCCTGGTGGGCGTGCAGCCATCGGCGAGCCCCACGATGTACGCCTACCTCGAGACCGGCTCGACGCAGACCATGCCCATTGCGCCCACGTTGGCCGATGGCGTGGCGGGCAACATCGAGCGCGATAGCATCACCTGGCGCATGTGCCGCCAGCTGGTCGACGAGGTCGTTCTTCTCGACGAGGACGAGATCGCCAACGCGATCTGTTGGGCAGTCGAGGTCCCGCACCTGCTGCTCGAAGGCAGCGCCGTGCTGGGGATCGCCGCGCTGCGCGGGCAGCGCGGTGGGCTGGCGGGACGCCGTGTGGCGGTCGTCATCACCGGACGCAACCTGGACAGCGCGGCACTGCGCCGCATCCTCGACCGCTGACGCCCCGTCGGCCCTCGCATCGGTCAGGTGACCAGGACCGTTCCCTTCATGTTCTGCGGATGGAACGAGCAATCGTAGTGATGCAGCCCCGGCTTCGAGAAGGTGAACGACACGCTCCCACCCGGCTTCATGTCCATCACCTTGCCGCCGTCATCGAGCAGTCGGACAGAGTGGGTGAAGACGTCGTGGTTGGTCCACGTCACCTTCGTGCCGGCAGCGACCGTGATGTCGACCGGCGAGAACTTGTACGACTGCGGCAGGTCGACTTGGTTCGTGGCAACCGGCTTGGCCGGCGCCGACGCACTGCAGGCCGCGAGCGTGAGAGCCACCAAGAGGAGGGCGACTCTCACGCCCACGTAGCGCAGCGCGCCCATGGAGCGCACTGCGGTCATCGGCTGGCGGCCGGTGCCGAGCTCAGAACGGTCTTGGTGACGGCCGTGAAGACCAGGATGAAGGCGACCAGGTCGAGAACCTCGCTGATGAGGTGGGCGAACAGGAAGGTGGTCCAATCCAGATGGTAGGTCATATAGCTGATCTCGGCCAAGGCGAAGAGGCTGAATGCCCAACCCAGCGTCTGCGCGCCGGATCCGAAGCTCCGCTGTGCGAAGTACGCCCCGATCAGGAATGCTACGAGGTGGATGAGCAGAAACGCCCAGGGTGGAATGAAGTTGATGAAGTCTCCGATGGGCATGAATGGGCTCCTTTTTCTCAGCTGTTGGACCGATGCGGTCGGGTCCCGTCGTACATGACGGTGCCCATGATGGAAATCATGCCGGCGAGGACGAGCCCATGACCCACGTGGTCGTGGGTGCCTGCGATGCCAGCGGCGAGGGCGTCGACGACGCCGACACCGATCAGGAATGTCCCGATGGCGAGTACGAGTGGTCGCAGGATCGACATGTCGCTTGCTGTCCTTCTAACGGCGCTACTCGTTAGTTTTAGCCCGACAAGCGCCGATTGTCAATACTTGCGCGAACGAACATAGGTTTTACAATGGCGGCATGATCCCGTTCGCGCGGCTCGACGACGAGCTGGCCACTCTCGCCACTCTCAGTGAGCCTGCCCGGCGCCGCCTCTTCGACTATGTCTCTTCGCAGGCCGATGCTGTCTCTCGCGACGCAGCCGCACAGGCGCTCGGCATGACTCGCTCACTCGTCGCCTTCCATCTCGATCGCCTGGTGGCCTCAGGACTCCTCGACGCGGAGTTTCGACGCCTCACCGGGCGCAGCGGCCCGGGTGCGGGCCGACCCTCGAAGCTGTATCGCCGCTCCGCGCGCGAGATCGAGGTCAGCCTGCCGGAAGGCCGCTACCGGCTCGCCGCCGGCTGGCTCGCGGAGGCCTTCGCACGGGATGTACCCACCGATGCTCTTCGCATGCTCGCTCACGACCACGGCGAGCAGCTCGGCAAGGAGGCGCGTCTCGCCGCAGGCGAGGATCCGTCGGCCTCCGATCTGTTGGACGCCGGCGTGGCCCGACTCAGCCAGGAGGGCTTCGCCGCTCGACGCGGGGATGGCGAGATCCGGCTCAACAACTGCCCGTTCGATGCGATCGCGCGCGAGCATCGCGACCTCGTCTGTCACGAGATGAACCGCTCGCTGCTGGAGGGATTCGCGGCTGGGCTGGGCGGCTCGCTGGTCGCGGCGTTCGAGCCGCGCCTGAATGCCTGCTGCATGGTGGTGCGCTAGTTCGTACCGCGACGCCGACGTAATGCGCCCCCGCGAGCACCTTCTGCCGTTCCTGCGCCCCGTCGAAACCGGTTCCGATACCTAATGAGCGCATCCCGGACCTTAACCTCGTCCAACCGTCAGGGCGGGGAGCTAACGCGTCCGGCATCGGACCATTGCCGTCGGGCAGGGGCTGCGACGGCGGCTGAACGGAGACAGGGGGCAGAAATCGGACCATAGCATCGGATCATTACTGGCCCCGCGTGAAGGAAGACAGCGGGCCGCCTATCCTTAGAGCCGAAATGCCACCCCACGAACCCGCCGCAGAGTCCCGAATCGACCGCGCACTGGACAGCGTGAACGCCGGCTACGTTGCCGAGCTCTACGAGCAGTACCGCCGCGATCCGGCCAGCGTGGAGCAGGAGTGGCGCAGCCTGTTCCAGTCGGGCGCCGGAGGATTCACCCCGGCACCACCCGCCGAGCCGCAGCCGAGCGGCGGCAACGGAACAAGCACGCCCGGCGCCGACACGACGGGCGCGCCGCCGAGCGGTGCCGACACGCCCGGTGCCGACACGCCCAGCACCGACACGACAGTCGCGCCGCCAAGCGGCGCGACGCCGATCAGGGGCCCCGCCGCGCGCCTTGCCGCGAACATGAAGGCCTCGCTCGCCGTTCCCACCGCCACAAGCTTCCGCGATATCGGCGTGCGAACCCTCGAGGCCCGGCGCGGCGAGCTCAACGCGGCAATCGCGCCGCGCAAGGTCAGCTTCACGCATCTCATCGGCTGGGCGATCGTGCAGGCCGCGGCCGAGCAGCGGGCCATGACCCATTACTACCTGGAGGAAGGCGACCAGCCATTCCGCGTCGACCCCGGTGCAGTGAACCTTGGCCTGGCGGTCGACGTCGAACGGCCCGATGGCAGCCACTTCCTGGTCGTGCCGGTCATCAAGGCCGCGCAGGACATGGACTTCGGGCAGTTCCACGCCCGCTACGAGGAGCTCGTCGCAAAGGCACGCGGCAACAAGCTTTCGGCGGACGACTTCGCCGGTGCGACCATCACCCTGACCAACCCCGGCACGCTGGGTACCACCGCTTCGGTCCCGCGGCTTATGCCAGGGCAGGGAACCATCGTGGCCACCGGCACCATCCGCACCGTTGGCGACGCGCGGGTGATGACCATCAGCAGCACGTACGACCATCGGATCATCCAGGGCGCCGAGTCGGGCACCTTCCTGAAGCGCATCGATGGCTTGCTGAACGGCGAAGGCGAGTTTTATGCCGATCTCTCCACGCCCCTGGGCGCAACGCCGGGCGCGACGCTCACTGCACCGCAGGCGCCATCGGTCAGGTCAGGGGCAGCCAGCTACGACGATCTCAAGGCGGTCGCCGCGGGGATGGCGCTGGTGAAGGCCTACCGTAACTTCGGGCACCTGGCCGCGCACCTCGATCCGCTGGGCACCGAACCGGCCGGCGACCCGTCGCTCGACCCGGAACCGCTGGGCCTCAACGAGCAGAACATGGCGGGCATTCCCGCCGAGCTGATGCGGATCTACGTTCCCGGCGCGACATTGGCCGAGGCGCTGCCGAACCTGCGCACGACCTACTGCGGCACGATCGCCTACGAGGTCGAGCACCTCGCCAGCCACGAGGAGCGCGTCTGGCTGCGCAAGGTGATCGAGTCAGGGCAGCATCGGCAGGCACTCACCGCGGAGCAGCAGCGACAGCTCCTCGAGAGGCTCACCCACGTGGAAGGGCTCGAGCAGTTCCTGCAGAAGGCGTATCTCGGCCAGAAGCGCTTCAGTATCGAGGGCCTCGACACCATGGTACCGATGCTCGACCGCGTGATCCGCGATGCGGCGGCGGCCGGGACACGGGACGTTGTCATCGGTATGGCGCATCGCGGACGCCTCAATGTGCTGGCCCATATCGTGGGGATCAGCTACGAGTCAATCCTGTCCGAGTTCGAGGCGGGGAAGGCCGGCACCGAGGTCCATGCTCCGAAGGGCGGACTGGACGACGTGAAATATCACCTTGGCGCGTGGGGCACCTACGCGACGCCCGACGGCGAGGTCCACGTCGAGGTTTCGCCCAACCCGAGCCACCTCGAGGCGGTCGATCCGGTGGTGGAGGGCCTGGCGCGCGCGCGCCAGACGGACCGCTCCAGGCCGATCGCGACGGTCGACCACACCATCACCCTGCCGGTCCTGATCCATGGCGACGCCGCGTTCGCGGCGCAGGGCGTGGTGGCCGAGACGTTCAACCTGGGACGCCTGCCCGGCTATGCCACCGGCGGCACCGTGCACCTGATCTCGAACAACCAGATCGGCTTCACGACCGGCCCGAACGAGGGTCGCTCGACCGATTACTCGTCCGACCTGGCGAAAGGCTTCGACGCCCCCATCGTGCACGTCAACGCCGATGATCCGGAGGCCTGCCTCGCCGCCGTGCGCCTGGCGATGATGTATCGCGAGCGCTTCCACAACGACGTCGTGATCGACCTGGTCGGCTATCGGCGCTACGGCCACAACGAAGGCGACGAGCCGGCCTACACCCAGCCGCTGATGTACGAGCGCATCGCCTCGCACCCGTCCGTCCGCTCGCTCTACCTGGAACAGCTGGTCGCCTCCGGCGCCGTCTCACAGGCCGATGCCGACGCTGCGCTGAAGACTCTCAACCGCGACCTCGCCGCGCGACGGGCATCGCTGCGCGAGGGGACCGCCGAGCCCGGGCTCGACCGCGGCTCCGAGGCGTTGGCTCCCGAAACCGTCGATGAGCCGGAGACGGCGGTCACGGCAGTCGAGCTGCGACGATTGAACGAGCAGCTCTACTCGTGGCCTTCGGCGTTCCGCGTGAACGCCAAGCTGGCGCGGCAGCTCGAGCGGCGGCGGGTCGCAGTCGAGGGCGACGAGCCGAAGATCGAGTGGGCGCACGCCGAGTCGCTTGCCTTCGCCTCGCTGCTGGTCGAGGGCACGCCCATCCGTCTCACCGGCCAGGACACCGTGCGCGGCACGTTCAGCCAGCGTCACCAGGCGTTGCACGATGCGGAAACCGGCGAGCAGTACGTGCCGATCCAGCATCTCACCGGCGCGTCGGCCGCCTTTGAGCTGCACAACTCACCGTTGTCGGAGTACGCGTGCGTTGGCTTCGAGTACGGCTACGCGGTGACGGCACCGAACGCTCTCGTCGCCTGGGAGGCGCAATACGGTGACTTCGTCAACGGCGCCGAGATCATCGTCGACCAGTTCATCATCGCGGGGCTCGCCAAGTGGCGACAGACATCGCGGCTGACCCTGCTGCTGCCGCACGGCTACGAGGGATCGGGGCCGGAGCATTCATCGGCCCGGCTGGAGCGATTCCTGGCGCTGGGCGCGGAGGGCAATATCCGGGTGGTCTACCCGACCACGCCGGCACAGTACTTCCACCTGCTGCGACGCCAGGCGCACCACGCCCAGGCACGTCCGCTGATCGTGATGACCCCCAAGTCGCTGCTCCGCCTGCCGGCCGCGGCGTCGCGCCTGTCGGAGCTCAGCTCCGGCCGGTTCGAGGCCGTGCTCGACGATCCGCTGCACGCCTCGCAGTCGGCGGCTGCGGTGAAGCGCATCATCCTGTGCAGCGGCAAGGTCTACTACGACCTGGTTGGCTCGCCGCTGCGCGAGCAGCAGGCCGACCTGGCGATCATTCGCACCGAGCGGCTCTATCCCTTCCCGATCCCGGAGCTGCGTTCGGTGCTCGAGCGATACCCCGCCGTCGAGGTCGTCTCCTGGGTCCAGGAAGAGCCGCGCAACATGGGCGCACGCAAGTTCGTGCTGCCGCGTATCCGCCACCTCGTGCCGTACAAGGTCCCGCTTGGCGACATCTCGCGGCCGGAACGGTCACGTCCGGCGGAGGGCTACCCCGCGGCGCACCAGGATGAGCAGCAGCGGATCGTTGAAGAGGCGCTCAGCAGCTGACCCGCGGGCGCACCCACAGACCGTAACGGTCCGGATCTGGACCCTTATCCAATGCCGCCGGTCGTTGACAGCTGCCCAAACGCGTAATGGTCCGGATCTGGACCCTTACCAGGCCCTCGAGAGGATCGGGAAGCGATAAGGGTCCAAATCAGAGCCTGTTACGCAGCACAAACAGTCGTAGCCGGCGGAGCGCTCAAGATAAGGCGCCCACCAAGCACCATTACGCAACCAGGCCGCAACAGGCCGCAACAGGCCGCAACAGGCCGCCACTCACAGGGCCACAACCTGCAGGCCACAACGTGCAGGCCGGAAATTGCCCGAGCGGCAAGCCGCCCCGACGGTCAGTTCACGCGCTTCTCGCGGCCGGCCCAGAACGGCTCACGGAGCTCGCCCTTGAGGATCTTCCCCGTTCCGCCCTTCGGTAGCGAGTCGCGGAACTCGATCTGGCGCGGCACCTTGAAATCGGCCAGCTGACCGCGGAGGTGAGATCGAAGCTCCTGGGCCGTCACCTTGCCGTCCGCCTTGAGCACGACCAGGGCTATGGGCACTTCGCCCCATCGGTCGTCGGGAGCGGCCACCACGGCGCACTCCATGACCGCGGGATGTGAGCCCAGCGCGTTCTCGATCTCGACCGAGCTGATGTTCTCGCCGCCGCGGATGACGATGTCCTTGGAGCGATCCTTGATCAGCAGGTAGCCTGCCTCGTCGACGGTCGCCATGTCGCCGGTGTGGAACCAGCCGTCACGAATCTTCTCGTCGGTCGTCGCCTGGTCGCGGAAGTAGCCGTCGGTGACAATGTTCGAGCGCGCCACGATCTCGCCGATCTGCTGGCCGTCCGCGGCGACATCGGTCCCTGCCGCGTCGACCACCCGCAGCGCAACGCCCGCCAGCGCGTAGCCAGTCATCGCCTTGCGCTCCTCCGCACGCTCGGGGTCCTCCGCGGCGGTGGTGCCCACCCGCGGCCAGGCGAGCGAGATGATCGGAGACGTCTCGGTCAGGCCATAGCCCACGATCGCCTCCGTGCCAAGCTTGTGCTGGATGGTGCGCACCAGGGTCGGCGAGGCAGGTGCTCCGCCAATGAGCACCACCCTGAGGCTCGACAGGTCCACGGTCTCCAGGTCAGGGTGATTCACCAGCGCGTTGAAGATGGTCGGCACGCCCAGGAGGTAGCTGACCCGATGCTCCTCGATGAGATGCAGCAGCGCGGCCGGGTCGAACTTGCGCAGCATCACGTGGCGGCCGCCGACGAGGGTCATCCAATGCGGCGCGCCCCAGCCGTTGACGTGGAACAGCGGGACGACGTGCAGGATCGTGTCGGCATCGGTCACGCGCAGAGCCAGCGCCGCATACACCGCGTGCAGATGCAGCGCCCGATGGGTCAGGGTCACCCCCTTCGGCTGACCGGTCGTGCCGCTGGTGTAGAACAGCTCGGCGACCGCGTTCTCATCGATCGCCGGCGCGTGGTAGGCCGGCGACGCGCTGGCCAGGAGCGCCTCGTACTCGGTGGCGGCCACGCCATCGGTCTCGCCTTCGAGCACGACGTACTGCGTGTCCGCGGGCAGCGATTCGCGCAGCTCGGCGAGCATAGGTGTGAAGTCGTGGTGGTAGAAGACCGCCTTCGAGCCGGCGTGGGACAGGATGTAGCCGATCTCAGCTGGCGCCAGCCGGATGTTCACCGGGTTCAGAACGGCGCCTGCCTCGATAACCCCGTAGTAAGCCTCCAGTAATTGGTGGCAGTTGTAGCTGATGAACGACACGCGATCACCCGGCGCGATGCCCATCTCGCGCAGCGCGTTGGCGAGCCGATGCGTGCGCTCGGCGTACTCCGCGTAGGTGAAGTGGCGCTCACCGTCGATCACGCCGTCGACCGCGCCGAAGTAGGCGGCGGCGCGATCGCGGAACTCGAGGACCGAGAGCGGTACCTGCATGATCGGGCCAAAGGATACGCGCGACCTATACTCGCCCGCATGCCCAAATCGGTCCCACTCCTCGAGCGCTACCGCGATCTCCTAGCGGGACCCGGCGAGACGTTTGCGGTCACGCTCGGCGAGGGCGGCACGCCGCTGGTCCACGCGCGGCGGTTGGGTGCGCAGCTGGGACTCGACCAGCTGTGGCTCAAGTTCGAGGGGACCAATCCGACCGGCAGCTTCAAGGATCGCGGCATGGTGCTGGCCGTGAACCGCGCGGCGAGCGACGGAGCACGGGCGGTGATCTGCGCCTCGACCGGCAACACCTCAGCCTCGGCCGGCGCCTACGCGGCGGCGGCAGGCCTCAGCTGCTTCGTCGTCCTGCCGGCGGGCAAGGTGGCGCGCGGCAAGCTGGCCCAGGCGTTGGCCTGCGGAGCGCGGCTGATCACCGTCGACGGCAACTTCGACGAGGCGCTCGAGGGCGTGCGGCGCCTGGGCGAGGAGGGCGCGGCGGTGGTGGTCAACAGCATCAACCCGGATCGCATCGAGGGCCAGCAGACGGCGGCGTGGGAGATCATCGACGAGCTTGGTCGCGCGCCGGATGCGCTCGCGCTGCCGGTCGGCAACGCCGGCAACATCACCGCCTACTGGCGCGGCTTCACCCGCTACGCCGATGCCAGGCGCGCCACGTCGCGGCCGCGGATGCTCGGCTTCCAGGCCGCAGGTGCCGCGCCGATCGTGCGCGGCGAACCGGTCGCGGCCCCGGAGACGGTGGCGACCGCCATCCGCATCGGGCGGCCGGCGTCATGGAAGGGCGCGATCGTGGCGCGCGACGAGTCCGGCGGCCTGATCGAGGCGGTCAGCGACGACGAGATCCTGGCGGCACAACGTGACGTGGCGAGCCTGGAGGGGATCTTCTGCGAGCCCGCGTCGGCGGCCGGCGTGGCCGGCGTGCGACGACTGGCGCGCGAGGGGCGCATGCATCGGTCCGAGCTGGTCGTCTGCGTGCTCACCGGTCACGGGCTGAAGGACCCCGATATCGTGGCGGGGGAGGAAGGCACCCTCACCGCGGTGGCCGCGGACCTGGGCAGCATCCGCGCCGCGATGCAGCTGGGCAGGTGAACGGGTCACCGGGGGTTGGTTGACCGATGCACGGGATGCATCGGTCAGCGCCAGAAGGCGGCGTTTGGCCTCACGTGATGCACGGGATGCATCGGTCAGCACCAGAAGGCGGCGTTTGGCGTCACGTGATGCACGGGATGCATCGGCGGCATACATCGGGCAGCAGCAGGCGGTCAGCACCGCGTCGACGAACTCGTTGAGCAGCGCGCTCGCCGCGTCGACGTCGGGCAGCCGGGGATCGATGAGCACCACGCTCGGCTGGCGCAGAGCCACCATCTCGAGCGCGGTAAAGCCCGTCGGCACCGGTCAGGGGGCGGCGGCGTCCTACGTCATTCGACCGATGCGGCCTCGGAGACCGGCATGACCGCCTTCACCCGCGTGCCCTTTCCGAGCGTGGAGGTGACGGTCAGCTCGCCGCCCGCCAAATCAGCGCGTTGACGCATGCCATGCAGCCCCAGATGGCCGGGCGGCACCCGATCGGGCTCGAAGCCGGTGCCGTCGTCCTCCACCGTGAGGCTCAGTCGATCCCCATCGCGAGCGAGGCAGATCCGCGCGGCGTGCGCGTTGGCGTGCTTGACGACGTTGTGCAGGGCCTCCTGCGCGATGCGGTACAGCGCCTCCTCCTGGTCGAGCGCGACGCGGGGCATCGGATCCGGCTCGAGGCTGACCTCGACCGCCAGCCCGCTGCGCCCCTGCACTGCGGAGGCGTGGGTGCGAATCGCCTGCTGCAGCCCGTCCTGCTCCAAGCTCAACGGACGCAGCTCGAAGATCAGGGTGCGCATCTCGGCCAGCGCGTCACGCTGCAGGTCGCGCAGGTCGGCGAGCTTCTCTCGCGCGGCCGACGGGTCGCTGTCGAGCAGCATCTCCAGGCTGCGCGTGGTGAGGCCCATGCTGAAGAGCGCCTGGGTCACCGAGTCGTGGAGCTCGCGCGCCAGGTTCGCACGTTCACCGCTGGCCGCCAGCTCGGCCGCCTGGCGTCGCAGGTCGCTCTCGAGGCGCTCCCGCGCGCCGATGTCGCGGACCGATCCATGAGCCCCGGCGAACGTTCCGTCGGCAACGCTGGCCATCATGTTGATCTCGACGGGGAGCTTGCTGCCATCCGCCCGCAGCAGCTCCGCGCGCATCTGCTGCGCCCCGCCGCTGTCCGCCTGCATGCGGGCCCAACGGTCCTGGCCGAGCGACTGGAACTCCGGAGCGGCAAGGACCGCCCAGTTCTTGCCGATCAGCTCATCGGCGCGGTAGCCGGCGAGGTGCTGAACCGAGTCGCTCAGGAAGGTGAGGCGACCCTGCTCGTCGCATGCCCAGATCATGTCAGCTGAGTTATCGACCAGGTACCGATACCGCCGCTCCGACTCCTGGAGCTCCTCGTACAGGCGCGCATTGGTGACCGCGATGGCGGCCTGCGAAGCGAAGAGCTGAACGAGCTCGAAGTCCTGGTCGGTGAACTGAACCTCAGGGCCTCCCACGCGACTGATGTTCAGGGCGCCGATCACCTCGCGCTCGGAGAGGAGCGGCACGATGGCCACCGCCTCGGGTTCGCTCTCAGTGTCCGGGATCTGGATGGCCCTCGGGTCGTTGAGCGCATCGTTGGCGAGCAGTGGCTGGCCGTGATCGACCACCCAGTTGATCATCCCTGCGCCAAATGGAATCGCGAAGCGCATCACCTGGTCGGCATGCCGGTCGCGCGACAGGACGGGGCGCAGCAATCGCGCCTCGCGGTCGACGCGATAGATGCTGAGGTTGTCATAGGCGACCACCGCCTTCAGACCGGAGGCGATCGCTTCGAAGACCTCACTGGGGTCGAGCGTCGACAGCAGCGTTTGGTTGATCTCGAGAAGCCGCTGCTGGGACTCCAGTTGGCGCGCCAGCTGCTCTGACTGCTCGCGCAGGCTCGCCTCGAGCCGCTCCTGCTCAGTCACGTCGCGGACCGATCCATGAGCACCCGCGAAGCGGCCGTCGATCTCGCTGCCGATCATCGTGATCTCGACCGGCGCACGCCGGCCATTCGGCAGCGGCAGCCCGATGCGCAGGCGCTGCTCCTGGTCCGGCTGCGCGCGCAACGCGGCGAAGGCCGATTCGGTCGGACCCCGGGTAACGTCATCGGTCAGGATCTGGAACGGCTGGCCGAGCAGATCGCGCGGTTTCCAGCCGGTCCGTCGCTCGAGAGAATCCGAGAGGAAGGTCAGCCGGCCGGTTGCATCCACCGACCATACGATGTCCGGCGAGTAGTCCACCAGGTGCCGATAGCGGCGCTCCGACTCCCGCAGGTCCTCGTACAGACGCGCATTGGCGATGGCCGCCGCTCCCTGGTCGGCGAGCCGCTGCAGCAGGTCGAGCTCATCGGGCAGGAAGTCATGGGGCTCCTCGAAGGAGACCGCCAGGGTACCGATGATCTCCGATTCGGATGATCGCAGTGGCGCGACGGCCACGCCACGCAGGCCCAGGCGCTCGGCGGCATCGTCGTCATCGGGCTCGTGAGGGATGCGCTCGTCCAGTCCGTAGTCCACGGTCCAGACCACCTCGCCCCGCTCCGCGGCGAGCCCGTTGATCCCGCGGGGGACCGGGAACTCCTGGGTCGCCAGCCACTCGCGCGTGATGTCGTCCAGACCGCCGGCCATGACCGTCGGCTTCAGCGCGGCCTTGCCCTCCATCATCAACGACAGGTGGGCGCCGTCGGAGGCGAGCAGGCGTCGCGCGGCGTCGACCACGCTCTGCAGCACCTCATCGGGCTGTCGCATGGCGGTGATGCGCGCCGTGATACCGCCGAGCGTGGTCTGCGCCTCGACCTGGTGCGCCAACTGCCGCATCAGGCGCTGGTTGGCGAGCGCCACCGCGGCGTGCTCCGCCAATGCCCGCAGCAGCCCGATCTGCGCCTCGTCGAACGGTCGCGGATGGCGCACATAGGCGCCAAGCGCGCCGAGCACCTGCCCGTCTGCGACCAGTGGTGCCACGGCCATGGCGCGCACGCGCGCCTTTCGGGCAATCTTTTCGGCGAACGGCGCGTGACGGAAGGCCGGATCTTCAAGGTAGTCGGCGGTGCTGATCACCCGGGATGTGGCGACGGCCCTGCCGAACATGCCGCTGCCCACCGGTAGCTCCAGCTCCTGGATCATGCGGCGCGCCTCGACGTCGTGGATCCCGGCGTCTGTGGCACAGCGCAGCATCCCACCCTCGGCGTCGACCAGATAGATCATCGCGCCGTCGGCACGCAGCAGGCGGGCTGCCTCCTCGACGGCGTGCTGCAGGGGTGAGCTGCTCGGCACGGAGTGAGTGCCGCCGCGCGTGCGTGAGTGGATCATGCCCCGAGAATACGCGATCGACCGGCCGATGCCGAGATGCGGCGATCAGCCACCGCGTCTACGTCATCCGACTGACGCCGCACATGCGTCGCTTGCCTCACTTCGTTCAGGCCTCTTGGCAGATATGCCGGCTTCGGGCGCTGCCTAGTCTCGTCATCAACACCGACGTCGACCAGACGGCGCGGAACGAATGACCCAAGGAGGTCCCGCAGTGAACGCTGTTGTCACCAAGAGCCGCGCCGCGGGCGTGGTCCTCACCACGGCCATCGTCGCGCTGACCCTGTCGACGGCCTATATCCACTCCACGCTGGGTGGCCTGCTCTTCACGCTGAACGCGCTCGGATACCTCGCGGCGGCTGTCGCGATCGTGATCGGTGCCGCCGCTCCGCACCCGTTCATCGCAAGGTTCAGCTGGCTGCCGCGACTCGGCCTGATGGGCTATGCGGCGACGACCATCGTGGCCTGGGCGGTCATGGGCCCCTACTTCACCCTGGCCTACATCGCCAAGGCCATCGAGGTCGTTCTGATCAGCCTGTTGGTCGTGGACAGCGTGCGCGTCTATGGCAGCCCGCTGGCCATGATCCGCCAGGGCCTGGCAACCGTCCTCGGCGGCGCCGCGCAGCCCCGCCGCAGCCTGGAAGCCTAGCTCTGCTCAACCGATGGGTCGGCACACGCCGGCCCATCGGGTCGTGACACTTTCACGGCCTCCCTCCAGGCCGAAACGCCCCCGGAACCCACACCGGGGCGTTTCCACGTGCCGGCCCCGAACTCAGACGAGCTTGTGCTCCACCGCGTGCAGCGCGGCCTGCGTGCGCGAGGCCAACCCCAGCTTGCCAAGGATATTGCTGACGTGGGTGCGCGCGGTGCGTTCGGTGATCGACAGCTCGTAGGCGATCTCCTTGTTGGAGGCACCTTTGGCCAGCTGGGACAGCACTTCCTTCTCGCGCGCGGTGAGTGGCTCGATCGGCTCCTCCACCTTGCAGATGCGCATGCGCTGGGCCAACAGCCGCGCCACCGCTGGATCGAGGTGCACCTCGCCCGCATGCGCCGCGCGGACGGCGCTGGCGACCTCATCGGCGTCGGCATCCTTCAGCAGGTAGCCCGATGCGCCGGCCTCCAGCGCCGAGGTCACCTTCTCCTCCTCGATGAAGCTGGTGACCGCCACGATCTCGATCTCCGGATGCGCCTGCTTGATGGTGGCGATGGCGGTCAGGCCATCCATCTTCGGCATGAGCAGGTCCATCAGGATCACATCGGGCAGCAGCCGGTCCGCAAGGGCGACGCCCTGCTCGCCGTCCTCGGCGTCGCCCACCACCTCGATGTCGCTGAGCAGCTCCAGAAAGCCGCGCAGCCCGCGGCGCACCACCTGGTGATCGTCGACCAGCAGCACCCGGATGGGCGCATTCTCGTCAGCCAACCGCGGAATCTCCCTCATGACGATGCTGTCGGTCGTCGTCGGCGCGGTAGCGGCGCCCATCGCGCGGGCAGTATGGGCCCCCGAGCGGCCCACCGCCGGCACCATTCCTGCTCACCGGAGGCGACCGATGAGCTTCGACCCGAATGCGCGCCTTGATCCCGGCCAGATCGAGGACCGGCGTGGCGGCGGCCGTGGCGGCGGGATTGCCATCGGTGGCGGGCTGGGCACCGTCGTGCTGGTCGCGGTCTACCTGCTGCTGGGCGGCAACCTGGGCGATCTGGCCGGGAGCCTGCCGGCCAACACCGGCCCCAACCCCAGCAGCGATCTCGCCTCGTGCCAGACCGGCGCCAATGCCAACAAGACGGAGAGCTGCCGCATCACGGGATACGTGAACAGCATCCAGGCCTATTGGAAGTCCGAGTTCCAGGACAGTGGCGAGCAGTACCGGAACATCGACACGGTCCTCTATACCGATGTGACGCAGACCGCATGCGGCACCGCCAGCACGCAGGTCGGCCCGTTCTATTGTCCCACCGACAAGAAGGTCTACCTGGATCTCGGCTTCTTCAGTGAGCTTCAGACGAAGTTCGGCGCGAAGGGCGGCCGATTCGCAGAAGCCTACGTGGTGGCGCACGAGTACGGCCATCACGTTCAGGACCTGCTGGGGCTGCTGGGCGGAGGCGCGAGCCAGACGGGCGCGGGCGGCCAATCGGTGCATCTCGAGCTGCAGGCGGACTGCTTCGCCGGGGTCTGGGCGAATCACGCCGTGGGGACCCACTTCATCAACCAGCTGACCGATGCGGACATCGCCGCGAGCCTCGACGCCGCCGGCGCGGTGGGCGATGACCGCATCCAGGAGGAGACGCAGGGCAGCGTCAACCCGGACACCTGGACACACGGCTCGTCCGCCCAACGCCAGAGCTCTTTCCAGAGCGGCTACCAGAGCGGGGATCCCGGCAAATGCGACGCGGTGGGCAGCTGACCGCCGAACTGTCTCGCTGCGCGTGGGCCGCTGGTCCCGATCCGCTGTACCTGGCCTACCACGACACCGAATGGGGCGTGCCGCTGCATGACGACCGGCGGCTCTTCGAGCTGCTGACGCTGGAGGGGGCGCAGGCCGGACTGGCCTGGATCACCGTGCTGCGCAAGCGTGAGGGGTATCGGTCCGCCTTCGCGGGCTTCGATGCCTCACGGGTCGCCCGCTTTACCGATGCCAACGTGGAGCAGCTGCTGGCTGATCCGGCCATCGTTCGCAATCGCGCCAAGGTGCGCGCGGCGGTCGCGAACGCGCAGGCCTACCTGTGCCTGGCCAACTCGGCAGGATCCTTCGACCAATGGATCTGGTCGTTCGTGGACGGCGCGCCCATCCGGAATGCCTGGCGCTGGGCGTCGGACGTCCCAACCGAGACCGATGCCTCGCGCGCGCTCTCGGGCGAGCTGCGGCGCCATGGCTTCAGCTTCGTCGGGCCGACCATCACCTACGCCCTCATGCAATCGGCCGGGCTCGTCAACGACCACCTGGTGAGCTGCTTCCGGCATGCTGAGATCGCGCAGCTCGGCTAACCGCCTGCGGCCTGTCACGGGCGATGCATCCGCTGCATCGGATGGCGCCAGGACGTGGCCGGTGGCGCGGGGCGATGCATCCGCTGCATCGGATGGCGCCAGGACGTGGCCGGTGGCGCGGGGTGATGCATCCGCTGCATCGG
>JBBSHF010000009.1:0-38410 GCA_038253355.1 Candidatus Limnocylindria bacterium | reverse complement strand
CGAGCACCCCTAACTGAGGTTCCCCGGTGAAGTTGAGACGGCGGTCCAGCAGTCCGTGCCCCACGCCGGTTGGCGGCACCGCTAGTCAGGTGCTGGCTGTAACGGCCAAGCAGGTGCCCCAGACGGCGGTGTGGGTGGCCGATGCGCGCATCCCCTGGCGATTCGGCCAACCAGACGCCGCAAGCGGTCCTTGCTTGGTCGTTACAGCCGCCGGCTGGCTACGTGACGTTTCCCCCGGGAAGTTCGAGACAGCGGCCCCGGTAGCGGTTGTCTCAAATCTCTGACGGAATCTCACTAACCCGCGTCGACCGGCTCGGCGATCACCACGAACTCGCCCCAGTTGCGGTTGTAGCCCTGGCTGGTCTGGAGGGTCAGGCGTTCGTGGTCGGTGGGCGCCGTCCAGAAGCCGCCCTGGGAGCAGTCTTTGGCGATCTGCAGCGCCAGCGGAGGATTGGGCGGCTGAGGCGCGTTGGAGTCCGGGCAGGCGACGTTGGGATGCACCTCGGTGACGCGGTATGCGAGCGTAACCGTGTCGGACATCCTGACCAGCACCTTGGCGCCCAGCTGTACGTTCCACAGGTTCTTGAACAGCGGAATCGGTCGATTACGGGCATGCGCGAACATGTACGAGTTCGTACCGCGGCCCGGCTGCGACGAGGACTGCAGGATGTAGGCGGCATCCGCCGGCGGGTCGCTGTCGGTCTGCGACGAGGTCGACTTCCTGACGGTGAGGTTGATGTCCTGTGGGAAGGTGTCGATCTGGATCTGGACGGCGACACCGTTGGAGTGTGGCGTCGGCTGCGGCGTGGGGCTGGCGGTGGCCGATGTGCTCGCGCTGGCCGATCGTGACGGTGCGGTACCCGGGGTCGGTCGACGCGTTGGATCGGCGATGGGCGGCAGGCTGCTCGCCGCGCTCGGCACGTCGAGGTCGAGCTGGCTGGCGATAATGAGAGCCACGCCGGCGATGGCCAGCAGCAGCGGCACCAACAGGCCGGCGGAAAGGATGCGCTTCACGTGCCGGAGTCTACCAAGATGACCGATGCGGCCTTCGGACGGGCCCTGGGCGCGGCACGGCGGGTGCTGGCGGCGGCTCCTGCCGGACTGTTGACCGATCTCGACGGGACCCTGGCAGGCATTGTTCGCGACCCGTCAGCGGTGCGCCTGGCCGATGGTGCCAGCGACGCGCTCTCCGCCCTGACGCGGCGCCTGGCGGTGGTGGCGGTGGTGACCGGGCGAGCGGCGAGCGACGCCCGCCGCATCGTGGGTTCGCCCTCGGTACTGGTTGCCGGCAATCACGGCATCGAGTGGCTGCTTCCCGACGCCGTGGCCCCGACCATCGCGCCGCAGCTGGCCGAGGTATCGGCCGCCCTGGACCAGCTGCTGGCGTCGGTGCCGCATGAGCGCGGCGTCGAGGTCGACAACAAGCGGTACTCGGCGACAGTCCATTATCGCGCCACGGCCGATCCGGCCCATGCGCGCGAACGGATCATTGGCGCGCTGAGGAGCGCCCTCGCCCGCGGCGCGTCGACGCCGATCGAGCTGCGCGAAGGGCGCATGTCGGTCGAGCTGCGGCCCGCCGGCGGAGGCGACAAGGGGAGCGCAGTGCGTGAGCTGGTCGAGCGCTTCGGGCTACGCGGCATGCTGGTGTTTGGCGACGACGTGACGGACCTCGACATGTTCCGCGCCGCCGCTGAGCTGCGTGCCGCCGGGCAAGTGGACGCCGCGATCATCGCCGTCGGAGGCGGTGAGCTGAGCGACGCCTCCGCAGAGGTGCCGCCCAGCGTGCTCGCCGCGGCCGATGCGGTGCTCGCCGGGCCCGACGAGGTGGTGCGGCTGCTCGCCGCTGTAGTGTCTAGCGGCGGCCGCGCCTCGCGGGACGGTTCGCGACGATGTCGGCCAGATCGTCGAGCTGGCGACTGAGCCACCAGCTGATGTCCTCCGCCTCCACGCCGGCGCGCAGCCGCGCCAGCCGTTCCTCACGCTCGGCGAGCGGCATCTGCAGCGCGGTGCGCAGCGCCTCGGCCGTGCCGACCACGTCGGCGGGTGCCACGGAGAGGACGCCATCGGCCATCTGGTCGAACGCACCGGCGGTCTCGGACAGGACCAGCACGCCGGGACGATCGTTGACCACGACCGCCTCCTTGGCGACCAGGTTCATGCCGTCGATCAGCGGGTTGACGAGCACCACGTCGGCGATCGACAGGCCGGCCATGGCCTGCGCATAGTCGTTCTCGTAGAAGAGCTGGACGGGCCGATATCCGGCGCGGCCGTGGCGGGCATTGATCCGGTCGACCGCCGCCTGGACCTTGCGCCCGTAGTCGCCGTATTCACGCAGGTTGGTACGCGACGGCACCAGGAAGGCGAGGAAGGTGACCTTGCCGTGGTAGCGCGGGTAGCGCGACAGCAGGCTCTCGAACGCCGCGAAACCGCGCAGGATGTTCTTCGATGGCTCGAGCCGATCGACCCGCACGATGGTCTGCTCGCGGATCGCGCCGAGCAGCTCGTTGCGGCGTCGTTGCGCGGCCCGCGAGGCGGCGGCGCGGCGCGTGGCGTCGACATCGATCGAGATCGGGTAGGCACGCGCATGGGCCACGTGACCGTCCGCGCGCGTCACGCTGCCCGTCGCATAGTCGACCTTCGCCTCGGGGAGGAATGACTCGACGGTGCGCAGGAAGTTGTGCGCGTAGCGATCGGTCTGGAAGCCGACGACATCGTTGGCCACCAGGCCGGCGCAGATCGCCTGGCGGATCGTGGGCGCCATCACCTGCCACAGCGAGGACGGTGGCCAGGGGATGTGGGTGAAATGGCTCAGCAGCGCGCCGGGGCGCGCGCGACGAATCGGCCCGGCCGCCAGGTAGAGGTGGTAATCGTGCAGCATGATGCGCGGGCTCGGATCGCTGCGCGGCGACTGGGCCAGGACGGCGCTCGCGAAGGCGTCGTTGAGGGGCACATAGCCGTTCTCCCAGGCGCGCATCACCGCCGCGTCGATCACCGGTCGCTCGGGCAGGTTCCACATCTGGTGCTGCAGGAACCAGAGCAGCGGGTTGGCGATGACGTTGTAGGCAGCCTCGTACACGGACCGATCCACGACCGCGAAGCGCAGCCGCATGCCGTCGCCGGGAACGGCACGCTCGATCAGGCGCGGGTCGGCCGCGGCGCGCCGGTCTCCCTCGGTCATGGTGGCCGCCACCCAGGTCACCGGCACGTGGCGACCGACCTGGCTCAGGGCGGTGACCAGGCCACCGCTGCCGCGACGCGGGCGCAGCGAGCCGTCGGCGGCGGTGGCGAAGGTGACCGGCCCGCGATTGGTGGCGATCAGCAGCCGCCGCCGCTCGAGCAGCCGGGTCGCGGCGTCGGCCAGCACCCTTTCGTCGGCGAGCTGCGGGTCGCGCCGCTGGCCACGGCCGGTCACCGGTCTAGAACAGGCTTCCCGCGGATACCCTCAGCACGTTCAGAATCGCGCCGGGGAAGATTCCAAGCGCGATCACGCCGATGACGCTGAGCACCAGACCGATGGTGCCAAAGGCCGACGCGTCGATGGGCGCCGGCTCGTCCTCCGGCTCGCGCATGTACATGTAGACGATGACGCGCAGGTAGTAGTAGGCCGCCAGCGCCGCGTTGAGCACGATGATCACCGCCAGCCATGCCAGCCCGGCGTCGACCGTGGCCAGCAGGACGTACCACTTGGCGAAGAAGCCGACGGTCGGCGGGATGCCGGTCAGCGACAGGAGCAGGATCGCCATGGCCGCCGCGCGTCCCGGCGAGCGCGAGGCGAGACCGGCGAACGAGTTGAGCCCGCCGTAGCGGGTCGTGTCGCGCTGCAGCATGCCGACCACGGCGAAGGCGGCGATGTTCATGGCGGCGTAGCCCGCGACGTAGAACAGGACCGATTCAATCCCCTCGCGTTGCACGGCGACACTGCCTGCCGCGGCGAAGGCCGCCAGCCCGGCCAGGATGTAGCCGCTGTGCGCGATGGAGCTGTAGGCCAGCATGCGCTTCACGTTGGTCTGCACCATCGCCACGATGTTGCCGCCGGTCATGGTGAGCACCGCCAGGATCGCCACCACCACCAGCCAGTCGGCACGGATCGGCCCGAGCGCCTCGGCGAAGAGCCGGATCAGCAGGGCGAAGGCGCCCAGCTTGGGCCCCACCGACAGGAATCCGGTGATGGGCGTGGGCGCGCCCTGGTAGGCATCGGGAGTCCAGTAGTGGAACGGCACGGCGGCGATCTTGAAGGTGGCTCCCACGGTCAGCATCCCGATCGCGACCAGCATCGCCGGGCCCAGGTGCGCGCCCGTCAGCGCGGCCGCGATCTGGTCGATGCGGGTCGTGCCGGTGATGCCGTAGGTCCAGCTGATGCCGAAGAGCAGGATCGCCGACGCGAACGAGCCGAGCAGGAAGTACTTGAGGCCGCCTTCGTTGCTGTAGCGGTCGGTCTTGGCCAGGCCGGTGAGCAGGTAGGACGGCATGACCATCAGCTCCAGGCCAAGGAAGAGGGTGATCAGGTCGGCACTGCTGGCCAGCACGCACATGCCGATCAGCGAGAAGACCAGTATCGCGTTGAACTCGCCCAGCGGCAGGCGTCGGATGCGCAGGTACGACGGCACGAAGAGGGCCGACAGGATGCCGACGACGATGGTCGTCGCCTTGAGGAACACCGACAGGTCGTCGACCACGTAGAAGCCGGCGAACACCGTGTCGTTGACACCCCACACCACGAAGCACGATATGCCGGCCAGCAGCAGGCCGGCGACGGTGAGCGGGGTGAGCAGCCACTTGTCGCGCATCGGCAGGAAGAGATCGGTGGTGATCACCGCCAGGACCAGCAGGACCAGGATCAGCTCGGGCAGCAGGGTGAACAGATCGTTGAGGTAGGTCATTCAGGTCACCACGGCAATTGCAGCGAGGTGAGGCCGGCGGAGCTGTTCACCGCGTCGAGGATGCGTTGCATCGGCTCGCTGATGGCGTGCAGGATCGGTCCCGGATAGACGCCCATGGCGACCACCAGGATGATCAGCGGCGCCAGCGCCAGCCACTCGACGCGGGACAGGTCGCGCAGTGCCGGCCAGAAGCGCCGCATCCAGTCGGAGGGCAGGGTGAAGAACATGCGCTGGAACATCCACAGCATGTACACCGCGCTGGCAATGACGATGAACATGGTGATGCCGGCCACGATGCCGTTGTACTGGAACGTGCCCAGCAGCACCAGGAACTCGCCGATGAAGCCGGCGAGGCCCGGCAGGCCAATGCTGGCGAAGACGAAGAGGCCGAAGATCGCGGCGTAGTGCGGCATGCGCGCATTGAGGCCGCCCATGTGCGCTATCTCGCGGTCGTGGGTGCGCTCGTAGATGATCCCCACCAACAGGAAGAGCGCGCCGGTGATCACCCCGTGGGCCAGCATCTGGTAGACGGCGCCCTGGATCCCCTGCATGTTGAAGACGAAGATGCCGAGCATGACGAAGCCCATGTGGCTGACGCTCGAGTAGGCGACCAGCTTTTTCAGATCCGGCTGCACCATCGCGACGAGAGCGCCGTAGAGGATGGCAATGACCGCCAGCGCAATGACGATCGGCGCGAACTGCCTGGCGGCATCGGGCAGCAGCGGCAGGCTGTAGCGCAGGAATCCGTAGCCGCCCAGCTTGAGGAGCACGCCGGCGAGCAGGATCGACCCGGCGGTGGGCGCCTCGACGTGCGCGTCAGGCAGCCAGGTGTGCAGTGGCCACATCGGTACCTTGATGGCGAAGGCCAAGAAGAAGGCAATGAAGGCCAGCGCCTGCAGGCCGTCGGCATACGGAAAGCCGCGCAGCTCGACGTAGCTGAAGGTGATCGGATGTCCGCCGCTGGCATGCGCGATGGCCACCGCCAGGATGGCGACCAGCATCAGCAGTGAGCCGATGAGCGTGTAGATCACGAACTTCACGGTGGCGTAGATGCGTCGCGGACCACCCCAGATGCCGATGATCAGGTACATCGGGATGAGGCTGATCTCCCAGAAGACGTAGAACAGGAAGAGGTCGAGGCTGACGAACACGCCCAGCATGCCGACCATCAGCAGCAGCATGGCGGCGTAGTACTCCTTGACGCGCTTCCGGATGGGCGTCCAGGAGTACAGGATGCTGACCACGGAAAGCACGGTGGTGAGCATCACCAGGACCATGGACAATCCGTCGACTCCGAGCCGGTAGCCCATCCCGAAGGTCGGGATCCACTCGAGGTTCTCGGCGAACTGGAATTCGGCTCCGTCGGCGCGGTAGCCCATCAGCAAGAGGCTGAAGCCGAAGCTGGCGAGTGCAGCCAGCAGGGCGATCCAGCGGATGAGGCGATGGTTGTCCCCCGGCACGAAGAGCAGCACCCCGACCCCGACCAGTGGCATGAAGACGATCAGCGACAGCACGGGGAGTCCGCTCATCAGCGCATCACCAGGTAGGCGACCAGCACCAGCACCAGCCCGGCGGCCATGCCCAGACCGTAGTTCTCGACGCGACCGGTCTGCACCTGGCGCAGCCGGCCGCCGATCCTGCTTGCCAGCCAGCCGGCACCGTTCACCGCGCCGTCGATGACCTTGGCGTCGAACCACCACAGGGCCGCGCCCAGGATCACGCCGCCGCGCGCGAAGACGAGCTGGTAGATATCGTCGACGTAGTACTTGTTCAGGCTGGCCCGATACATCCCCGGCCCCAGTCCGAACGGAATGCGCTCGACGAAGCGCGCCGGCGCCTCGGGACGCTGCACGTACCAGCGCTGCGCCAGGGCGATGCCCAGCACGCCAACCGTCGCGCCGGCCAGCAGCAGCAGGCCGCCGATGCCGAAGAGCTCGAAGCCGTGATGCCCCCCGGCGGCAATCGAGCCGGGCTGAATGCCGGCCTCCTCGGCGCGTGCGAAGACGCCGTCGAGCCACCCGTGGATCAGGCCGCCCTCGGGTGGCAGGCCCAGCGCCAGGCCGACCAGGATGGTCGGCACCGACAGGATGGCCAGCGGCACCACCATCGTGCCGGCGGACTCGTGGACGTGGCGCCAGGCCTCGCGCGGGCCGCGCCATCGGCCATGGAAGGTCATGAAGATCATGCGGAAGGTGTAGAAGGCGGTCATGAAGGCGACCACCAGGCCGACCAGGTAGAAGAGCGGGTAGCCGCGGTTGAAGGCGTCGCCCAGGATCTCGTCCTTGCTGAAGAAGCCGGCAAAGATGGGGATGCCGGCCAGCGCCAGCGAGCCGATGACCATGGTCCAGTAGGTCCAGCGCATCTTCTCGCGCATGCCGCCCAGAAGCCGCATGTCCTGCTCGCCGCCCGCCCCGTGGATCACCGAGCCGGAGCCCATGAACAGCAGCCCCTTGAAGAAGCCGTGGCTGACCAGGTGGAAGATGGCCGCCACCCAGGCGCCGATGCCCAGCGCCGTGAACATGTAGGCCAGCTGGCTCACTGTCGAGTAGGCGAGCACCTTCTTGATGTCGTTCTGGGTCAGCGCGATCGCCGCGGCGAAGATGGCGGTGAAGATCCCGATGCTGGCCACCACCCACATCGCGATGGGCGCCTGGGAGAAAATCGGGTTGGCGCGGGCAACCATGTAGACGCCGGCATTGACCATGGTCGCGGCGTGGATCAGGGCGCTGACCGGCGTGGGACCCTCCATGGCGTCCGGCAGCCAGACGTGGAGCGGAAACTGGGCGGACTTGCCCACCGCGCCGGCGAACAGCAGCAGCGCGATGATCGTGACCTGCAGCTCCGAGAGGCCGCCGACCCGGGCGAAGACATCGGTGAAGGTCAGCGTGCCGAGCAGGGTCCAGATCATGATGATGCCCAGGCCAAAGCCGACATCGCCGACCCGGTTGACGACGAAGGCCTTCTTGGCCGCACCCGCGGCGGATGGCTTCTTGTACCAGAAGCCGATGAGCAGGTAGCTGCACAGGCCGACCGCCTCCCAGCCGACGTACAGCAGCAGGAAGTTGTCGCCCATGATCAGCAGCAGCATGCTGAACATGAACAGGTTCAGGTAGGCGAAGAAGCGCCAGAAGCCTCGATCGCCATTCATGTAGCCGATGGAGTAGACGTGGACCAGCAGGCCCACGCTGCTCACCACCAGCAGGAGCATGGCGGTCAGCGAGTCCACCAGGAAGGCGATCTCGATGTGGAAGCTGCCCGACGCGATCCACTCGTAGACACGCACGTGATAGGTGTTGCCGCCGAAGATCACATTGACGAACACGATCATGCTGAAGACCCAGGCCAGGCCGACCAGCCCGGTCGGCACGATCCAGCTGCGGTAGTGCGGCTGCGGGCCCCCCGGCGTGACGTGCCCGGACTGGCCGAGGCCGTTGTTCAGCTCCGCCGGGATGACACCGTCGGCACCCTGCGCGTTGGACAGGTCGTCGGCATGGCGGGCATGCGGTGACGTGGTTGCCTGCAGCTCCTCGCTGGGCACCGTGCTGAAGGTGGCGTCGTCGACGGCTGCGTTCGACTCAGGCTCGCCGTGTGCGGTGACCTGTGCCTCATGGCCATTGGTCGGATGCGCGTGGTCGTCATGGCCGTGATGCGGGAGGCTGTCCAGCCGCGAACCGACCAGCACGCTGAACCCGAAGCCGACCAGCGGCAGCGCCGGAATGAGGGCGATCAGCAGGTCCACGGCCTAGTCCTTGAGGTCGTGGTATTCGTCGACCTCGGCGGTCTGACGCGTGCGGATGATGGCGATGATCAGCGCCAGACCGACGGTCGCCTCGGCAGCCGCGACGGCCATGACCATCAACGCGAAGATGGCGCCGTTGACCGATGCCGCCGGCCGAAAGGCGTTGAACGCCACCAGGCTCAGGTTCACCGCGTTGAGCATCAGCTCGATGCAGATCAGCATCAGGATCGCGTTGCGGCGTGCCATGAAGCCGAAGGCGCCGATGGCGAAGAGCAGCGTCGAGACGACCAGGTAGCTGCCGAGGCCCATCAGCTGCGCTCGTCTTCTTCCGGCCTTCGGGCCAGGAAGATGGCGCCGATGATGGCGGCCAGCAGGAGCAAGCTGATGATCTCGAACGGAAGCGCGTAATCGGTGAACAGCGCGGTGGCCAGGCCCTGGAGGTTGACCGCCACGGCGTGTGTGGCGGTGCCCCAATCGGTCTGGATCACGGACCAGCCGATGAGACCTACGACCAGCAGCGCGGCCAGCGCGGCGAGCGGTGCCTGGCGGTGGAAGGGCGCCGGCAGGCTGGCGTCTCCGGCCTGGGTGAGCATGATGGCGAAGATGATCAGGACGCTGATCGCGCCCAGGTAGATGAGCACCTGCGCCGCCGCGACGATGGGTGCTCCGAGCAGCGCATACATGCCCGCCAGCGAGCCGAAGCAGACCATCATGGCGATGGCCGAGTGGATCACGTTGCGCAGTGTCACGACCGCCAGCCCGCCGCCAATAACGCCGATGGCGAGCACAACGAACAGGACGCCGGTGATATCCAGGTGAACGCTCCCGTTGGAGTTTTCGAGCGCACAACGGCTGCCCGCGTCGAAACGCAAGCGGCCTGCCCGATTCTAGCGTACCGAGCCCGCCCCGAGCCGGGTCGCGCACGCCCGGCGCTGAGCACCCAGTGAGCGACCAGTGAGCGACCAGTGAGCGACCAGTGAGCGACCAGTGAGCGCCAGATTGTCAGATGTCCGCCCTGGTAAGCACCAGTCACCGCTTTCGGCTTCGGCGCCGTTAAACGGAGGTCTGGGTGAGCAGGGGCGCCCGCTCTCGCTCGTCTCGGCCGTTTCGTGCTCACCAGCGCAACATCTGACCGCCACAGCAGGCCCGGCGCCACGTGGAGCCCCGATGGGGCGGCCTAGAGCGACGCCACGGACCTGCTCCCGGATGCCTCCATGGACTGGATCGTCCTCGGCGGGCCGGGCTTCGTCGTCATCGGCAGCATCAATCAACAGCCGGGGGTTTGGACCTCGGCGGACGGCCGAGAATGGGACGTCCATGGTCTGCACACGCACGACGGCGACTCGATCACCAGGCTGTTCGCGGCGGACGGCGCCCTTGTGATCGCTGGCAACGTTGGCCGAGACCGGCCGTCGGCTGCGACGTGGGTGTCGCAGGACGGCGTGACGTGGGACCGCGTCGCCGACGACCTTGGGTTGATCGGAGATGTCGCGGCGATGGTAGATCTGGCCGACAGTGGGATCCTCGCCGTCGGCGGTAGGTGGGACGGCGCAACCGGCCACCCGATTCCGCTCGCCTGGCCATCGAGCTGGTCCAGATTCCGATCCCCGGTCGTGCGACCGATGTGGACGACGTAACGAGATTGCTCGAATGAGCCGCCACACCGCATTGGCATTTGGAACGGCCAGCAAGCGCATCGGCGACGGACGCGCCGCTCCTCCGTCAGATGAGCGCTGAGCGCTCCAACTGGGCTGCGAAACCGGTTCCGACTTGGCAGGTGTCGGGCACAGGCGCGCTAACGTGCTCCGGAGGCGTTCACTGCGAACGGTTCGTGGTCAGCTGAGCTGCCGGCATCGCCACCGGCTTGGTTAGCGAGATCACCAGCGACATCTGCACCCTCGCGAGGTCCGCGCGCCCGGAATCCGAGCCAACTCGATCCCGCCCTCGCGCTGGTCGCAGCGGCCGATCGCGGTGGGCAGAGGGCGGTGAACAGAGGGCGGTAAACAGAGGGCGGCGTCAGTTGTGACAGATGCCGGATCCCGCGTCGGTGAAGCCATCTCCCGGGATCGACAGGAATTTCCACGCGTACCGTCCATCGGAGAGCGTCAGCCGCAAGACTCCGAAGGCTGTCGAGTTTTGGACCTGGCTGCCAGTTCGGGGTCGATTCAGCCTGTAGTGGTTGCGGCCACCGGTGCCGACGACGAAGTCGCGGATGCCACGCTGGGTGTCGACATTGCCCGATGGATCGAGCGGCGCGAATCGCTCGTAGTCGTGATCGTGCCCCGAGAGGATAATATCGGCGCCTGCCCGGTAGAGCGTGTCGTAGATGGCGGCCATGAAGGTCTGGTCGCCATGTTCGCCGCTGCTGAAGCGCGGATGGTGCCAGTAGGCGAGGACGCACTGGTTCGGATGCGCGGCAAGGTTCTGCTGCAGCCACACCACCTGCGGGTCGCCCGGCTTGCAGTCGCCGATCCGTGAGCAGTTGGAGTTCAAGGCGATCAGGTGCCAGTTGCCCAGGTCGTACGAGTAGTAGCCGCGGCAGTTGACCGTGCAGTTGTTGTCGAGAGGGCTCGCAGGCGTCCCGAAGTAGGTGTAGTACCCGGGGGCGCCGCTCGGCAGGTTGTAGCAGGCGTTCGTGGGATTCTTGCTGGTCGTGTACTCGTGGTTGCCGGGAGCGGGTCGGATCAGCGGCTTCAGCCTGCCCCAGGTGGGTTGGAAGTACGCTTGATAGTCCTTGAGCGCGCCGCACTCGTACTGGTCGTCGCCGAGCAGCAGGACCGCATCGGGATGCGCGGCCAGGGCAAGATCCGAGGTGGCCTTTTGCTGACAGCTGCCGTGCGTGGCGCTGCCGCACGAGATATCCCCTGCCGCCATGACCACGTAGGACCGATCGGCCGATGCGGACGAAACGGTTGATGACCTCGGAGCCCCCGCATGCAGCGCCGGGTCATTCCGGCCGATCCACAGCGCTCCGAAGAGGATCGCCGCCACGACCGCGAGCGCCGCCAGCCAGCGCCATCGAACTCGGCGCACCTTTTCTTTGGCCCCGGGCAGCGTGTCCACCTATTGCGCAAGATACGCGAACAGGCGACATGCCTCGACCCGGCCGGGCTTCAGTTTCGGTGTCGATTCCTTCGCTATCTCGATCACCCGACGTGCATCGGCACGCTTTCAGCTCGCTGGTGATGCTCCAGAGTGACACTTTCGCACCTTCGCGCCGTCCGCGCCGGGGAATTCGATCCGTCGTCAGCCGAACGTTGACGCGGGCTCAGCGGGCACGCCTCCAGGAGGTGTAGCGCGGCGGCCAGGCGTCGGCGTCGGGACGATCGCCAAGCAACGCGTGCTCGATCTCAAACTGGAACAGCCGATACTCGTCTCCGACCTGAAATGCCATGCCGCGGCGGCTTCTGCGCGTTCCGCTCCATCGGTCACCAGGTGCGCGCGACCGCGAAGCTCGAGCTCGTTCGGCGCCTGCGGATCCTGGTGCGCATGGAGGGCGTAGCGGCCGTCCAGCTCCAGGTCGCGGCTCTTGGGTGAGTCGAGGATGAACGCCACCAGGCGCTGGCCGACGATGCCGAGGTAGATCGGATGGATACGTGGCAGGCTTCCGCTGCGGACGGTGGCAAGGAGCGCTTCGCCGGCGCCGGTTCGGGTACAGCAGCTCGCGACCGGCAGCCGCGATCTGCGTAGCGCGGCTACAACCGACAATTGCACCTTCGAGACCCCAGATCCGAGAACGAGCCACGCACTCGACCGATCGAACATTCGACGGATGGAAGCTTCAACCGAGAGGGCATCGGGGTCAGCGGGTGGGACGCTCCCGGTCGGACATCTCCAGGATGTCGAGCATGGGCAGGTCGCGCTGGTAGTCGCTGAACTCGAACTCGGGACCGCAGCGCAGCGCGTCGTAGGGGCAGGCATCGGCGCAGATGCCGCAGAAGATGCAGCGGCTGACGTCGAGCTGGTAGGTCTCGAGGACGCGCGGGCGCGGCATCAGGGCGCCGACCGGGCAGGTCTCGGCGCATCGGCCGCAGGAGACGCAGGGCGTCTCGTTGAGCGACACGAAGTCGGCGGTGGTGACCAGCGAGTCGAAGCCCTTACCGATGAAGTCGTAGCAGCCGGCGCCCACGATGTCCTTGCAGACCTGCGCGCATCGGCCGCAGTCGATGCAGCGGCTGTAGTCGCGCAGGATGAAGGAGTGCGTCTCGTCGCGCCCGTAGCCGTGGTTGACGCCGACGTACGGGTTGTCGTCGATCGAGCGCTCGTCGATCGCCATGTTGAGCGTCGTCTCGTACTCGATGGCCGCCTCGCGCAGGTCGCAGTGGCCGATCGCCTCGCAGGTGCACTGCAGGCAACGCGATGCCTCGGCCATGGCCTGGTCGTGGGTGTAGCCGAACTCGTACTCGTTGAAATTGTCGCGCCGCTGGTCAGCGTCGCCCTTGCCCATGATGGCGCGCGGCTCCTTGACGTCGTCGGTGAATGGCACGATCGTCAGGAAGCTGGGCTGCGGCTCCGACACGATGCGGCGCACCTGGGGATCGTCGAGGTCGTGGCCACGCAGCCAGTAGTCCATGGCATACGAGGCACGGCGTGCCTCGCCGATGGCCTCGACCACGGTGGCCGACCCGGTGCGCACGTCGCCGGAGACGAAGACCTTCGGCACGTTGGTGCGGAAGATGTCATCCTCGCTGACCAGCGTGCCGCGCCGGCTGACCTCCAGGCCGGCGCGGATCTCTTGGGGCTCCGAGTCGATCCACGACAGCTGCGGTCCCTGGCCGATGGCGCCCAGCACGGTATCGCAGTCGACGGTGAACTCGGTACCGGGCATCGGCTCGGGGCGGCGGCGGCCCTTCTCGTCGGGCTCGCCGAGCTTCATGCGCTGGAACTCGACGCCAGTCACCCGGTCGTGCTCATCGGTCACGATGCGAACCGGAGCGGCCTGGAAGATGACCCGCGCACCTTCTTCGATTGCCTCGTGGACCTCGTCCTGTGCCGGCATGTCCTTCAGGTCGCGCCGGTAGACCAGGTTCACCTCCGCGGCACCCTGGCGGATCGAGGTCCGCGTGCAGTCGATTGCAGTGAAGCCGCCGCCGATGACCACCACCCGCGCACCGTGCAGCTTCGGCACGGCGATGCCGCGCGTCGAGTTGTAGAGATTCTCGAGGGCATTGACCATCCCGTCGCCATCCTCGCCTGGAATGCCGAGCTCATTGGAGCGGTAGCAGCCGATGCTGACGTAGATCGCGTCGTAGTCGGGCAGCAGGTCGGCGAGATGGAAGTCGCGGCCGAGGCGCATGTTCGGCTTGAGGGTCGCGCCGAGCTCCCAGACGTGGTTCAGCTCACGGTCCATCCAGCCCTTCGGCAGGCGGTACTGCGGGATGCCGTAGCGCAGCATGCCGCCCTGCTCGGGCTCCGCCTCGAAGACGTCACACTGGTGCCCGCGCAGCTGCAGGTAGTAGGCGTTGGTCAGCCCGGCAGGGCCGGCACCGATGATCGCCACCCGCTTGCCGGTCGGCGGATCCTTTGGCCACGGGATGGGCGCCGGGGCGTCGACTTCGAGCACCCGGTCCGCGCAGTAGCGGTGCGAGTCGCGGATGGCGATGGCGGTGTCCACCTCCTCGCGACGGCAGTGCGTCTCGCACGGCGCCGGGCAGACGCGTCCGAGGATGGCGGGGAACGGCAGTGAGCGCTTCAGGATGCGCGTCGCCTCTTCCCAGTTGCCGAGCGTGTTCTGCTTCAGATAGCCGGGGATGTCGACCCGCGTGGGGCATTTGAACTGGCAGGGCGGCAGGCAGTACGCGTCGTGGTCGCTGAAGATGAGCTCCAGCACCATCCGGCGATTCTCGATGAGCCGATCCGAGTGGGTGGTGATGACCATCCCTGCTTCGACCTGGGTGCCGCACGAGATTGGCGTGTCGTCGGAGCCCTCGACCTCGACGACGCAGATGCGACAGGCGCCGTACGGAGCCAGCTTCGGTTCGTAACACAGGGTCGGGATGTCGAGACCCAGAACTCGGCAGGCCTGCAGGATGGTCTGCCCCTCCTCGGCCTGCACCTCCTCGCCGTTGATCGTGACGGCCAGCTTCCGCGTGCCGGGCACCATCGGCCAGATCGGGGTGTAGTCCTCGACCCTGTCATTGCCGTGTCCGTTGCGGCTGTTGCCGTTCGTCGTCTCGAAGGTCATCGTCGTTATGCTACCGGCTCGATGCCGGCCAGGGGCGTCAGGAGTGGCGGCAGCTTCGGTCCGACGCACGAGCCGGCCAGGCAGATGCCGCGCTCGGCGTGCGCCCGGTACTCGTCAGCGAAGTGCAGCAGGGTGGTGAGCATTGGTCCGGGGGCATGTGCCTCGAGGTGGCACAGGGCCGTGTCGCGCATCTTGCGCGACAGGTCGCGCAGCAGGCTGAAGTCGTCGGGACGAGGAGTCGCGGCCAGCACCCGGTCGAGCGCCTCGACCAGCCGCTTGGTGCCGATCCGACAGGGGACCGCCTTGCCGCATGCCTCGCGGGCGGAGTGGTCCAGGAAGAAGCGCGCCGTGTCGACCATGCAGACGCTGGCATCGGTGACCAGGATCGATCCCATGCCGATGACGGCGCCCGCGGCGCCGAGCGTCTCGAAGTCGTAGGGCGTTTCCAGATTGGCGGCGTCGATGGCGCCCCCGCCCGACCCGCCCACGAACAGCGCCTTGGTGCTGCCTGTCCCGCCGCCGGCGGCATTGAGCAGCTCCATCAGCGGCATGCCCAGCGGAACCTCGATCAGTCCCGGCTCGACGACCTTGCCGAAGATGCTGACCAGCTTGGTCCCTTTGCTTGCCTCCGACCCGACCGATGCGAACGCCTCGGCCGAATGCGCCAGGATCCAGGTCACGTGCGCGAGCGTCTCGGCGTTCTGGACCACGGTGGGCGCGTTCATGAAGCCGCGCTCGGATGGATACGGCGGGCGAATGATCGGCATGCCGCGGTCGCCGGCCAGCGCCGCCAGCAGCGCCGTTTCCTCGCCGGCAACCAGCGCGCCGGATCCCTCCCACAGGGAGACCTGCACGCTGACATCGGTGCCGAGCACCAGGTAGCCGGCCAGGTGCGCCGCCTCTGCCTCACTGATCGCGTTGCGCAGCCGCTCGATGGCCAGTGGCCAGTCGCGGCGCACCGCCAGGTAGGCCTCGCTGGCACCGGTGGCAAAGGCCGCTATCAGCACGCCCTCGAGGATGAGATGCGGGTTCCCTTCGGCCAGCGCCCGGTCACCCAGGGCGGTGGGGTCGGCGCCCATCACGTTGCCGACGATCACCTTGCGCTCGCCCTCGGCGCCACGTGCCGCTCGCCACTTGTCGGCGGTCGGATAGCCAGCGCCGCCGCGTCCGCGCAGTCCGGCATCAGCGATCTCGGTGATCACGCCCTCCGGTGAGAGCTTCTCGATCGCGCGCGTCAGGCCGGCGTAGCCACCGTGCTGTTGATAGCTTTCCAGCGAGCCGGGATCGACCCGGCCGATGTCGGCGAGCAGGCGGCGCTCGCCGCCGGGCAGGATGCGGATCTGTGGGGAGAGCCCGGTCGCCTCGTTGGCCATCGGTCAGTGCGCCCCGGCGGGCTGCGGTGTGCCTTCGGCCGCGGTCGTGCGGCGCCGCTCGTGGATGAGGTGGCGTGCCTGCTCGACGTTGAGCGGACCGTAGACCAGCGTGTCGACGCGCATCGCCGGCGCCATGGCTCCGGCGCCCACGCCACTGCTCGTCTCGAGCGTGAAGCGGCCGTCATCGGTCGACTCGCCCGGCCCGATGCCCAGCTCCTCGCGCAGCGCGGCCAGGATCGAGTCGCCGCCGGAGAAGTGACAGGCGGCGCAGTCGCAGACCGTGATGAGGTGACCCTCCGACGGCAGCAGTCGGAAGCCGCCGAGCCCTGCCGCGCCGAAGACCTGCGCCCAGTGGATCGTCATCCGGTCGCTGATCAGGCGCAGCGCGCGCTCGGGAAGGTAGCCGTAGCGCGTCTGCACGGCGTTGAAGATGGCGACCAGCGCCTCGGGACGGGCGGCATAGCCGTCGACCAGGCCGTTGACGAACGAGGTGTCGATCGCCTCGTCCCAGCGTGCCGGATTCCGCATCGGCAGCGCCGGCAGGCCGCTGCGACGCCAAGCATTCGGGTCCTTGCGCTCGTCGTAGATCTCGGGCATGCCGTAGCGGATGTGGTTGCCCTGCGAGTCGAAGCCGCTCATGTCGATCGCCTCGACCGGACAGACCATGGCGCACTGGAAGCAGACCTCGCATTTGTGGTCGCCGAACGGGTCGTAGATCAGGTCCAGCCGACCGCGCCATCGGTCGGAGAGCTGCGGCCGTGTCTCGGGATACTGACGCGTGACCTTCGGGGAAAAGAAGTTGCGCAGCGTGGTGCCAAAGCCCTTGACAATGCCAGTGCCGGGAATCGCCATGGGTCTCCTCAGGTCCTACAGGTTGAAGACGACGACCGCGATGGCCGTGACGAACAGGTTGACGAGGGCCAGCGGCAACAGGACCTTCCAGGCCATGCCCATCAGCTGGTCGACCCGCACGCGCGGCAGCGTGGCCCGCGCCCAGATCGAGACGAATACGAAGAAATAGGTCTTCAGGATGAACCAGAAGAGGCCGTAGATCGTGCCACCGAAGCCGGCGAGCTGTGCCGGGAAGGGCCACGGCGCCAGCCAGCCACCGAAGAAGAGCGTCACCAGGATGGTGCTCATCACGAACAGGCTCACGTACTCGGCGAAGAAGAAGAACCCGAAGCGCATGCCGGAGTATTCGGTCGCGAAGCCGGCCACGATCTCGGAGTCGGCCTCGACCATGTCGAACGGGGTGCGGTTGATCTCGGCGGTCGACGCGATGAAGAAGATCGGGAAGCCGACCAGCTGCCAGATCAGGCCCCAGCCGTGCAGCCGCTGCCATTCGATGATGTTGGTGAAGCTCAAGGTGCCGGTCAGGATCACCACGCCCACGATCGAGAGGGTCAACGGGATCTCGTAGCTGACCATCTGCGCCGCGCTGCGCAGTCCGCCGAGCAGCGAGTACTTGTTGTAGCTCGCCCATCCGGCGACCAGCAGCCCCACCACCGACAGGCCGATGATGGCGAAGAAGTAGATCACGCTGATGTCGCTGTCCAGCGCCACCAGGCCGGGTGCGAACGGGATCACCAGCATGCTCATGGCCGCGGCCATGAAGACCATCCAGGGCGCCATGGTGAAGACCGGCCGGTCCGCCTGGTCGGGGGTGAAGTCCTCCTTGGCGAGCACCTTGAAGCCGTGGATCGCGCTCTGGAAGATCCCAGCCGGGCCTACCCGGTTTGGACCGATGCGCAGCTGCATCAGGGCGATCACCTTCAGCTCGAGGTAGATGATGATGAACGCGGTCGGCACGGTGAGCAGCAGGATCAGGGTCGTGGACAGCACGAAGCGACCCACGCCGAGCAGCAGCGAGAGGTCCATCTACTTGTCGACCCCACCCATGATCGGGTCCAGGCTGGCCATGATGGCCATGGTGTCGGCCAGCAGGTGGCCGGGCATCAGCCTGGGCATCACCTGCAGCGTGATGTAGCTCGGATCACGCATCCGGAAGCGATACGGGTTCGGGCCGCCATCGCTGATGGCATACACGCTGTACAGGCCGCGCGGGCTCTCAATGGCCGCATACGCGCGTCCGGGCTTGGGGCGAATGATGCCCGGCACCTGCGCCTGCACCGGACCGTGCGGCATCCGCTCGACGATCTGGTCGATGAGGTGGATGCTCTGCTTGATCTCGGCCACGCGCTGCAGGTAGCGGGCGTAGGTGTCGCCGCTCTGCTGGGTGATCACGTCGAACTCGAGCTCGTTGTAGATCGAATAGGGATGCGCCTTGCGCACGTCGAACGGAACGCCGCTGGCGCGCAGGTTCGGACCGCTGACCCCCATGCTGACGGCGTCCTTGGCGGTCAGAATGCCGAGGCCCTTCGTCCTTGCGGTGAAGATCTCGTTCTGGGTGAGCAGCAGCTCGTTGTCGCCGATTGCTTTGCCCACGTTGCTGCGCCACGTCGAGAGGCGCGAGATGAACTCGTCGCTGACGTCCCAGTTCACGCCACCCACGCGGAAGAAGTTGAAGAGCATGCGCTGACCGCTGATGCTGGAGAGCAGCTCGACGGTCTCGTCGCGGTTGATGAAGCCATACAGGATTGGCGTCAGGCCGCCCATGTCGAGCGCCAGGAAGCCCATCATCAGGGCGTGGCTGAAGACGCGGTTCAGCTCCACCACCAAGGCGCGGATGTACTCGGCGCGTTTCGGCACCTCGACGCCGTACAGCTTCTCGAACGCGATCGCCGGCGCGTGCTCGTTGTGCATGGCCGACATGTAGTCCATCGGATCGACGTAGGTCAGGACCGTGGTGTAGGTCGCGTTTTCGCACAGCTTCTCGATGCCGCGGTGCAGGTAGCCAAGGACCACGTCCAGATCGGTGACCACCTCGCCGCGGACCTTGACCACCAGGCGCATGACGCCGTGGGTCGAGGGGTGCTGCGGGCCCATGTTGACCAGCATCTCGCCCTCCCGGACTGAGTACAGCTCGCTCTCGCGCTCGGTCTGCGGGGGCCGATCCGGGAGGCCGATCTGGTCGAAGCCGGCATACTCGACGGCGGCCGCGCGCGGCGGACCCAGGCCGGCGGCGGCGCGCAGGCGCTCTTCCTCCTGCCGATCGAGCTCGATCGGGTCCCGAATGCGGGTCTCGGGATCGACGGCGGTCATCGCGGACGGCTCTCGTCGACCATCGCCTCGCCCGCCTCGACGGCGGTCTGCTCGCTGCCCGGATGGGTGCGTCCCACCGGCAGCGCGTCGGAGAAGCGGGTCAGGTCCCAGGTCTCAGGGCGCTCCAGCGGATTCACGCCGGCGCCCGACGAGTCGGCCGCGTCGTCGGGCAGCAGGAAGTCGCGCCGCTGCGGGAAGGAGCGATAGTCGGGCGACATGAAGATGCGGCGCAGGTCGCGGTTGCCTTCGAACACGATTCCCATCATGTCGTACATCTCGCGCTCGTGGAACATGGCCCCTTCCCAGAGGCCGGTGATGCTCGGGAGGCGGGGATCCGCACGGTCGACCCGGACGCGGATGCGCAGCCACGCGGGATGGCGGTGGCTGTACAGGTGGTAGACGACTTCGAACCAGTTCTGCGGGCCGTAGTCGACCGCCGCGGCATCGGCCAGGAAGAAGAAGCCGAAGTCGTCGTGGTCGCGCAGTATGCGCAGGGTGTCGACAATCTGGTCACGCGGGACCTCGACCTCGACGGTGTCCGCATCGGTCCACAGATCGCTGACGGTGTTCGGGAATCGGTCGAGCAACAAGCGCACCAGGGTGCCCGCCCGGGCCGGAGCGGTCAGCGCACGTCTCCTTCCCAGGCCTGGCGCTGGGGGCCGCGGTCGACGTAGGTGTCCCACTGGCCACGGCGCTGCTTGACCAGCTCCTGCAGCTTCATCAGCCCGTGGATCAGCCCCTCTGGACGCGGCGGGCAGCCGGGCACGTAGACGTCGACGGGCATGACTCGGTCGACCCCCTGCACCACGCTGTAGCTGCGCTTGAAACGGCCGCCGGACGTGGTGCAGGTGCCCATGGCGACGCACCATTTCGGCTCCGGCATCTGCTCCCACAGGCGGACCAGGGGTCCCGCCATCTTGGTTGTGAGCGTGCCCGCCACGATCAGCACATCGGCCTGGCGCGGGCTGGCGCGGAAGGGAAACATGCCGAAGCGGTCGATGTCGTTCATGCTGGTCGCGCTCGACATCATCTCGATGGCGCAGCAGCTGAGGCCTGAGAGGAGCGGCCACAGCGAGTTGGCACGAATCAGGTCGAGGACATAGTCGGCCTTGGTGGGGATCACCTCGAGCAGGCCGTGGAAACCGCCGTGCGGGTGCTCCTCCATGCCGAACTCGCGCAGCAGCGGGTCGTCGCTAGCCGAGTCCGCGATGACAATGGGTCGAGCGGCGGCGCCGGGCGGCGCGGACGCGCGGGCGATGTCCCGCTCGGTCTGGTTGGGTGTTTCTAGCGCCACTTCAGATCCCCCTTCTTCCAGGCGTACAGCTCCCCGAACATGAGGATGCCGAGGAAGATGCCGATCATCGTGATCCCGGGACCCTGGACGGCGCGCACCACGATGGCCCACAGGTAGACGAAGATGATCTCCACGTCGAATGCCACGAACAGCAGGGCGTACAGGTAGAAGGCGAGCCCGAAGCGGCTCCACGTATCGCCGATCGTGTCGATCCCGCACTCGTACGGCAGACCCTTCTGGGGCCGCTGCCGACGATGGGTGATCAGCCACGAGAACAGGATCGTGCCGAAGACGAAGGTCGACGCCGCGAACCCGAAGCCGATGACGTAGATCAGTCCGGTTTGGTTCATGAATGCGCTCCTCGCAAGACCGACGCTCGTGCTGGGGTCTCGCGTGCTTTGTCAATCGTGCGAGAGCAGTCTAGCAGTCGCGGCAGGCTACCTGGCGCGACCGGACCAGGCCGCGTCGACCAGCAGGCGCAGGCCGTCGCTGATGAGCGTGTGCCCGCCGAACAGCATTGGCCTCTTCGAATCCGCCGCCGCCTGCGTCAGCTCACGCAGCCATGGCGTCGCTACGCGCGTGGCGTCGCCGAAGTCGGAGGCAAAGCGGTCCTCGGCGGGCGGCCAGGCCGTTGCGTCCGACGAGCCACCGAGCGCTGCCATCAGCACCCGCGTGTCAAGAATCAGCGCGTCACCGAGTACGGCGAGCTCGTCGATGAGCTCGGCCGGCGAGGAGCGGCGCACAAGCGCGGCGAGCAGTGAGCGTGGTTCCCCGTCGCGGGCCGCGCGCATGCCGCGCTCCTCGACGAACATCCGAACCCGGCACGCCGTTTCGGTCTCCAGGTGGGCAGCGATCGTCGTCGGCACGCGGCCGGCCACCACCAACTGCGCCGTGCGATCGCGCATCACCTCGCCGATCTCCGCGAGGTGCGGGACCTGCAACCCGCGGCCACCGGGGAGCTGCGCCATCTCGAGGAAGGCAGCGACTGGCTGGGCGAGCCTCCGTGTTTCGGGAAGCCGGATCGCCAGGCGCAGCAGGGCCACGTCGAGCGGCGCGTCGACGTCGAACCGCGACCATGCCTGGCTGCCGCTGCGGGACCCGAAGCCGGCCGCCTCCAGGCATCGAATCGCCGCGTTGTCCGTCGGACAGGCCTCCAGCGCGAGCAGCGCCCGGTCGAGGTCGCCGGCGACGACGAACGCATCGGTGCTGAAACGGTTGTTCGTCACGACCTCGCCGGGGGTCGGGAAGAGCAGCTCGTTGAGCGCCTCGTCGGAGAATAGCGCGAGCGAGCCGGCGCCGGCGTAGCCGATCGAGGTGGCCCGGTGGTTAGCCAATGCCACGCGTGCGGCGGCCGTGAACCAGCGGCCCCAGCGGGTGTCGCCGTTCGGCGCGAGCGGGACGACCGCCGCCCCCGCGCGGCCGAGCCGGGTGGACAGCTCGGCTGCGAGCAGGCGCTGGGCGGTTTCCAGGATCGCGCCATACGAGCCGAATGCCGCCCCGGACGGCGGCACCACGACGAGGATGAGCGGGGCCAGCCGCTCAGCCACCGTCGGTCAGGCGATGCAGCTGCTCCAGGTGCATCAGGTCATGGACGCCGGTGAAGAGCAGCCACTCCCCGCAGCGCAGCCGCCCGATGAGCGGATGGTCGAGCGGGCAGCGGTCGAGCTCGTGCCCGGCGATCGCCTGCGCGGAACGGGCCATCGAGCGACGGCTCGTCTCGAGCAGCAGGTGCAGCGCCTCGCGATCGAGGTCCGCTCGCCCGGGAACCGATGGGAGGACCGAAGGCGGAGCCTCAGTCGGCCACTCCCCGGCGGCGGCCATCGCGGCCCATGCGGCGAGGAAGCGGCGCGCGGCGGTGGTGTGGGCAAATGCCTGCGCCACGTTCCAGTCCTCCTCGCCTCCCGGCGCTCGCAGCGCGGCATCGGGCAGCGCGTCGAGGACCGAGCTCAGAGAATCGGCCACCGCCTCCTGCTGCGCCAGGATCAGCGGGGCGGCTCCGACCGTCACCCGCCCTCGAAGCTCGCGGCGCATGGGTCGCAGCGCGTCGGCGACACGCCATACGGCGACCACATCGGCCGCGGATGATTGCAGGGCTGCCAGCCAGTTGATGGGCTTCAGAGGCGCTCGAAGCGCTCGACGGGAAGGACGAAGACGGTGGCGCCTCCGACCTCCACCTCGACCGGGTAGGGCATGTAGAACTCGCCCGGCTCCATGATCGGGGGCATCGGGTTGACGAACTGCCGCCGCGAGTGGCAGTTGGCACTGACGATCTCGAGAACCGCGTCGACCTGGTCGTCCTCGACGCCGACCAGGATGGTGGCGTTGCCCTGCTTCAGGAATCCACCCGATGAATGCAGCCGCGTCGCCCGATACTCCTTCTCGAGGAGCGCATCCACGAGGTTCCCGGCGTCTTCGTTGTGGACGATGGCGGTGACGAGCTTCATGAAAGCCGATCCTCCGTGAGCGCGGGCACGTTTGGGCCAGTCGATTATGCCATGCGCGCAGGCGCCGCCCAGCCACTCATCAGCGCCTCGGTGACCCTGCGGACCTCGACGTCGACCGCGTCCACCGTCCCCGAGCCGTCGAGCACGCGGATCCGTTGCGGCTCGGCTGCGGCGAGCGCCAGGTAGCCGGCCCGCACCTTCTCGAAGAAGGCGATCCCCTGGGTGTCCTCGAAGCGGTTCCACGCCCCGTGGCGCTTGCGTCGCAGGCCGACCTCCACCGGCACGTCGAGCAGGATGGTCAGGTCCGGCTGCAGGCCATGCGTCGCGAAGTGCTGCAGCCGCCGCAGCTCCTCGAGGTCGTTGCCGTAGGCATGGCCCTGGTAGGCGAGCGATGAGTCGGCGAAGCGGGCGGAGACGACCCAGTCGCCACGTTTCAGCGCCGGACCGATGACCACGGCGACGTGCTGAGCGCGGCCGGCGGCGAAGAGCAGCGCATCGGCGCGTGGATCAAGGGCATCAGACACGTCGCGCAGGTGCAGGACGAGACGGCGGATCTCCTCGCCGAGCGGCGTCCCGCCGGGCTCATGGGTGAGCACCACGCCCAAGCCACGGGCGGAGAGCCAGTCAGCGAGGTGCCGCGCCGCGGTCGTCTTGCCGCTGCCGTCCGGACCCTCCAGCGTGATGAACCGACCCGGTGCCGGCGCCGATGACCCCGGCATCAGCGCCACGCCCGGCCCTCTTCGGGCACCAGCTCGACTCGCCGGTTCGGCTCCGCGCCGCGCGAGCGGCTCATCAGGCTGTTGCGTTCCGCCATCTGGTGCTGCAGGCGACGCACGTAGGCGTTCTGCGGCGCGAGCTCCATGGCTCGGCCGGAGGCCTGCACCAGGCCGATCGCCTCGGCCGTCTCGCGCAGCGCGGCCTCCTGGGGATCGGCCTCCAGGTCGAACAGGCTGGCGAGCATGTTCTCCATCTGCAGGATCGTGTTCGTCTTGAGCACGTAGATCGGCACGCCGTTCGACTCGGCGTCGCGCAGCGCCGCCGGCTTGCGCTTGTAGTAGTTGCGCAGGGTCACGACCGCATCGGCCTCATCGAGGTCCCGCGCCACGCCGACCGGCACGCCAAGCTCGCGCACCGCCTGCTCCAGGCGCTTGCGGCTGACGCCGAAGGCGAAGAGGCTCATCGCCCGATGATTGCGTGCCGTGGCGGCCTGCGGCACCGAGGCTCCGATCGGCCGGTCGATCCTCTCGACCGCGCCCTCGCCGCGCGGCTGAACGCCCGGTCGCTCCGCCGGCTGCTCGGTGGCGAGCCGCTCGCCCGGGAGGGAGCGCAGCCCGCGCGGCTCTCCACGGCCCGATCGGCCGGGCAGCGAGCGCAGCCCGCCGTTGTTGAAGCGACCTCCCGCGCTGCCGCCCGCGCGCGAGAAGGCGCCGTATCCGCCGGTCGGCTCGATCGGGGCGAAGGCCGGGTTGCCCGCGGACGTCTCGCTGATCCGGTAGTCGTACTTGGTCGCCACGTGCATCTCGCCGCCTTCCCCACGTGACCGCGACTCGGGGGGCACCATGTGGCCGCGCAGGATGGCGTCGACCGTCTCAGCCACGTTGCGATGGACGATCACGTGGTCGCGCTCGACGATCTCGACCAGCACGTCGAAGGTCGGCGGCGCCTTGCGCTCAAGGACCGTCTTCTGCGTGCCGCGGCGTCGCGCCTCCTCGTCGCCCAGGGTCACCGGCTGGATCCCGCCGACCAGGTCGGAGAGGGTCGGGTTGAGCATCAGGTTGTCGAGCGTGTTGCCGTGCGCCGTGCCGACCAGCTGCACGCCCCGCTCGGCGATGGTGCGTGCCGCGCCGGCCTCCAGCTCGGTGCCGATCTCGTCGATGATGATCACCTCGGGCATGTGGTTCTCGACCGCCTCGATCATGACCGCGTGCTGCTCGGTGGGGGTGCGCACCTGCATGCGCCGGGCGTCGCCGATGCCCGGGTGCGGGATATCGCCGTCGCCGGCGATCTCGTTGCTCGTATCGACCACGATCACGCGCTTGCCGAACTCATCGGCCAGCACGCGCGCGACCTCGCGCAGCATGGTTGTCTTGCCCACGCCGGGGCGTCCCAGGATCAGGATGCTCTGCGCCGAGTCGACGATGTCGCGGATGATGTCGATGGTGCCGAACACCGCTCGACCGATGCGGCAGGTCAGGCCCACGACCTTCCCGGACCGATTGCGGATGGCGCTGATCCGATGCAGTGTCCGCTCGATCCCGGCGCGGTTGTCGTCGCCGAAGACACCGATATGGTCGACCACGTGGGCGATATCGGCCTCGGTGATCTCGCGGTCGAGCAGCTGCACCTCGCCGTGTCCGAAGCGCGCCTCGGGCCGCCGGCCCAGGTCCATCACCACCTCGAGCAGGTCGGTGCGGTCGGAGAGGGAGCGCAGGCTGTCGCAGATCTCCGCCGGCAGCGCCTCCATGAGCGCGTCCAGGTCATCGGTCGTCTCGCGGCGTGGCACGTCTTGGGCTGTGCCTCCTGTGCTCTGTGTCGAATGAGTGGCGCTCACCGGATGGCGGGCACCAGGGCAGGCTGGCGTACGGTGCCACGCACCTCGCGGACCAGCATCGTGACGCGCCCGACCGGCTCAAAGCCGACCGAGGCTACGGCGCGCAGCCCCATCGCCTCATATGTTCGCACCGGCGCGAGGATTCCTGCAGCGATCGCGTCGCTTCCCATGCTGCCGAGCACGCTTCGCAGAAATTGTGCCCCATCGGTCCCGTCGCGGACGAGGATGCGCAGGTAGTGCGGGCCGGTACGGCAGGCACCGTGCTGCGCGAAGCCAGCCGTGCGCGGATCGCCGGGGAGCAGCCAGGCGTTCACGCCGGAGATGTGCATCAGCGGGCTGAGGCTGCTGCGCGGCACCGTGGCCTCCTGCCCCACGGACTCCCAGTCAGCCGCGCCGTAGCCCTCGACGCGCGCGATCGCCGGCGGCGTGCAGTGGGTCCACAGGTCGAAGAGATGCCACGCATCAGGCGCGCCGGCCGCGTGCACCGACACGTCAGAGCCGTCCGCATCCATTCGCTGGCCGTTGCGCGAGACGAGCTTGCGCAGCCAGGAGCGCGCACCGGCCAGCGAGTCGGGGGGTCGGTACATGATCTCCTCCTGGCCGTAGGCCATGAAGCCGCACTGGCCGAAGAGCTCCAGGTTCTCGCGCACGTCCGAGCATGCGGCGTGATAGCGGGCCACGCCACGGTCGGCGCCGGCCTCCACAAGTGCGCCAAGCAGCGCATAGCGGATTTCGGCGGCGGCCGGCGAGTCGGCCGCCTCGAGCTCGGTGATCACCCAGTCGTCGCGATGCGGCTCCTCGAGCGCGCGGCATGAGCCCATCAGCTCCCCGTCCATCTCCAGAACAAGGTGGACGCTCGGCGCGCGCAGGGGGAGCCACGACGGGACCAGGGTGGCGAGCTGAAATCGCGGGCGGCTGGTCGTCGGAGCCGGCACGCCCAGGCTGCGCCGATAGCCGTCCGGCGCGAGATGGACCCGCTGCGAGAGATCGCGCAGCGCCTGACGATCGGTGATCCGCGCCGGCCGAACGACTCCGGTGGCCGATACGGTCACGAGGCGTCCGACACCGGGCTTCGCGATTCGCTCGCCGTGATCATCTCGACCAGCAGCCGATGCAGGCGTCGGTCGCCGGTGAGCTCCGGGTGAAAGGCGGTGGCCAGCACGCGGCCGTGGCGCACGGCGACGGGTCGCCCAGCCTCGTCGCGCGCCAGCACCTCCACGCCGGGCCCGAGCTGGCTGACCAGGGGCGCGCGGATGAAGACGGCATGCAGCGGCTCCTCGCCGAGTGATGGCATGTGCAGGTCCGCCTCGAAGGAATCGAGCTGGCGTCCGTAGGCGTTGCGCTGCACCGTCGCGTCGAGCAGGCTGAAGACCGGCTCGGCACCGTCGTCGATCCGCTTCGCGAGCAGGATCATTCCGGCGCAGGTGCCGAGCATTGGAGCGCCGGCACGGGCCATGGCCAGGATCGGCGCGCGCAGGCCATACAGGTCGATCAGCTTGCGCATCGTCGTGCTTTCGCCGCCGGGCAGGATCAGGGCATCCACGTCGGCCAGGTCGCGCGGCAGCCGCACCAGGACCGGCTCGGCGCCCACGGCCCGCAGCGCGTCGGCGTGCTCGCGTACAGCGCCCTGCAACGCCAGGATGCCGACGCGTGGTCGCCGACCGAAGGGGGCCTGGTACGGCAACGGAATGGGCGCCTGCGACGCCATCGGTGTATGCGACCTACCAGCCGCGAACGGCGAGGCGCTCCTCGACGGGGATCTCGGACAGCTCCAGGCCGCGCATCGGCTCGCCGAGGCCGTTGCTCACCTCGGCCAGGATCTCCGGATTGTCGTAGTGCGTCGTTGCCTTGACGATGGCGCGCGCCACGCGCTCGGGGTTCTCGCTCTTGAAGATGCCGGAGCCGACGAAGACGCTCTGCGCGCCCAGCTGCCGCATCAGGCTGGCGTCCGCCGGAGTCGCCACGCCGCCGGCGCTGAAGTTCGGCACCGGCAGCTCGCCCAGCTCGGCGGTCTCCTGGACCAGGGCCAGCGGAGCGCGAAGCTCCTTTGACGCGGCGAACAGCTCGTCGCTGCGCATGCCGGCCAGCTCGCGGATGCCCTTCTGCACCGCGCGCATGTGGCGCACCGCCTCGACGATGTTGCCGGTGCCCGCTTCGCCCTTGGTGCGGATCATGGCTGCCCCCTCGCCGATGCGGCGCAGCGCCTCCCCCAGGTCGCGGCAACCGCACACGAACGGCACCTTGAAGTCGTGCTTGTCGATGTGATGCTCTTCGTCGGCGGGCGTCAGCACCTCCGACTCGTCGATGAAGTCGACGGCCAGCGCCTGGAGGATCTGCGCTTCAGCAATGTGCCCGATCCGGCACTTGGCCATGACCGGAATGCTGACGGCGGCCTTGATCTCCTCGATCAGCTTCGGGTCGCTCATGCGCGCCACGCCACCGAACTTGCGGATGTCCGAGGGGACGCGCTCGAGGGCCATCACGGCGACCGCGCCGGCTTCCTCCGCGACGCGCGCCTGGTCGGCGGTCACCACGTCCATGATCACGCCGCCGGAGAGCATGCGCGCCAGGCCGACCTTGGTGGCCCAGGTGCTGGTTTCCATGGTTGTCATCTGCCGTTCGTTCACCGTGCATGGACCGATGCCGGCGCTGCGCGCCGGATACGCGGTTCATTGTACTCGGGCCTGCTCGGTGGGCCCGAGATCGCGCTCGGACAGTGAAGCGCTGTCTCAGCCGCCGGTGAGCGGGATGCGCGCCCCGTTGACCATGGCCGCGTCGTCACTGCACAGGTAGATGACCGCCGAGGCGATCGCCTGCGGAGTCGTCGAGCCGGCTTTGCCGGAGTGCTCCGTATCGATCGCGCGCACGACCAGCAGGTTCGCGGTCACGCCGCTGCCCTTGAGCTCGCGCGCGAGGGAGGTGAGCAGCGCGTCCTGCGCCGCCTTGGCGGTCGTGTAGGCGGACATGTTCGGGCCCGGCGTGGCGATGCTGGTCGGCGAGATCGCCACGATGCGGCCCCAGCCGGCAGCGGTCATGCGCGGCACCACGGCCCGCGCCAGGTTGAAGGTGGTCCACACGTGCTGGTCGAGCATGTCACGCAGCTCGCTGGGATCGATCTCGACCAGCGGCGTGCCTCCGGCGTAGCCGCCCACCAGCTGCGCCATGACGTCGACCCGGCCGAAGCGCTCGACCGCGGAATCAACGGCCGAGCGGGTGGCCTCCACGTCCCGGAGGTCGGCCACCAGCGTGAGGCATCGGTCTGCCGGAAGAGCGAGCTCGGAGGCGAGCGTGTCGAGCCGTGAGGCATCGGTCCCGAGCAGGACGAGGAACGACCCTTCGTCGGCCAGCCGGCGCGCGAGGACTCGGCCAAGGCCACCAGTGGCGCCGCTGACGATGGCGACCCGACCCTGGAGGCTCATGGCGACAGGGTAGCAGCGACGAGCTGGACTCGAATCGTTGCTATCATCCGCGTCGGAAGGGTCCGACCGTGATCAATGCACCCGTACTGGTGCTCAACCAGAACTACGAGCCGCTCAACGTCTGCGACATCAGGCGGGCCTTCCGGCTGCTCGGAGCCGACAAGGCGGAGCTGCTCGAGAACAACCACCAGGTGATCCACACGCCGACGCTGGCGATCTCGGCGCCATCGGTCATTCGATTGGTGAGCCTGGTGCGGCGCCCGCGACCTCGAGTGAAGCTGAGCCGCCGCGAGGTCTTCGCGCGCGACCGCCACACCTGCCAGTACTGCGGCTCCGTCAGTCGTGACCTGACCATCGACCATGTCATCCCGAAGCATCGCGGCGGTCGCCACGAGTGGGAGAACCTGGTCGCCGCATGTCGCGGCTGCAACCATCGCAAGGGGGCCAAGACGCTGGTTGAATCGCGGATGGCGCTTCTCAAGGAGCCGCGCGCCCCTCGCGCCGACGTGCGCTACCTGTTCGGCACCTACCTGGCCGATGAGCGCAACGATCCTTGGCGCAACTACCTGTTCCTGGGCGACGCGGCGACCTGGAGCTGAGCACCACGGCCACGTCGCGCGATCCCGACCGGCTGGCGCTCGTCGGACGGCTGCCGCGCGGCGTCGTCCGCGTGCTGCGCACCCTCGAGGGTGCCGGACACGAGGCGTCGTTGGTCGGCGGCAGCGTGCGCGACCTGCTGTGCGGCGGCGAGCCGCTCGACTGGGACGTGGCCACCTCCGCCGCGCCGGAGCAGACGGCCGCCCTCTTTCGGGGTGCGATCTGGGAGAACCGCTTCGGCACGGTGACCGTCGGCGGGCAGCCGCGCGTGGAGGTCACCACCTACCGCTCCGAGTCGGGCTATCGTGACAGGCGCCGGCCCGACGAGGTGCGCTGGGGGATGTCCCTCGCCGACGACCTGTCGCGCCGCGACTTCACCATCAACGCGCTTGCCTGGCTGCCGGTCGACCTGCGGCGCCGTCGCGGGCGGCTGATCGATCCATTCGGCGGGCGGCACGACCTGCGCGACCGTCTGCTGCGGGCGGTCGGCGATCCGGAACGGCGGTTCAGCGAGGATTCGCTGCGATTGCTGCGCGCGGTGCGCTTCGCGACGCGCTTCGGGATGCGCCTCGAGCCCGCGACCGAGGCCGCCATCCGCCGCCTGGCGCCGACCGCCACGACGCTCTCCGCTGAGCGCGTGCGCGACGAGCTGCTGCAGATGCTCCGCTTGCCGAGCGCCCCGCCATCGCGGGCCATGCACCTGATGGAGGACCTCGGCCTGCTCAGCGTGCTGCTGCCGGAGCTCGCCGTACTGCGCGGGATCCCGCAGAGCAAGCCGGTGCACGGCGATGCGCTGGAGCATTCACTGCGCGCGGCCGATGCGCTGCCGTGGCGCGACCCGGTTCTGCGCCTCGCCGGGCTGCTCCACGACCTGGGCAAGGCCAGCACCCTGGCCGGGGGCCACTTCATTGGTCACGAGCAGGTCGGCGCCGCGCTGGCCGCGCAGCTGATGACCCGCCTGCGCTTCGCCGGGTCCGAGATCGAGCGCGTGATGCACCTGGTCCAGCACCACATGTTCGCCTACGACTCCGACTGGACCGATGCCGCCGTGCGTCGCTTCATCCGTCGCGTGGGGGTCGGAGCGCTCGACGATCTCTACGCGCTGCGCCGTGCCGACAATGTCGCCTCCGGGGTGGTCGAGCCGAGCGGCGCGGGCCTGACCGAGCTCGAGCTGCGCGTAGCCGAGCAGCTGCGCGGCGCTCCGCTCGAGCAGCGCCAGCTGGCGCTCGACGGATCGGACCTGGTGGCGGAGCTGAGCCTCCCGCCCGGGCCGACCATCGGCTGGTTGCTCGGCGCACTGCTCGAGGCCGTCCTCGAGGAGCCGCAGCGCAATACGCGCACCGGGCTGCTGGAGCTGGCTCACGAGCTGCTGGCGGCCCGCTCAGCCGAGACCGGTGGTGCCCGAACGCACCGAAATGCCCCCGCCGGGCGCGAGGCACCGGATTAGGCGCTGCTACAATCGGCGGTCCGGAATGGTCCTCATCCGACTGGCGCGCCGAACAAGGATGCCACCCCCGTCATGACCGTCTCTGGGCAGCGAGCTGCACGGCTGGAGTACCGGCTCACCAGGCCGAATGCGTCACTTGCCGATCTGGATGCTGCGCTCGCGCTGGCCTCGGAGCACGACATCGCCGGAATCGTGGTCAGCCCATGGCTGGTCAAGGCGGCGCGACGCCTGCTCGGCCGCTCGCCACTGCGTGTCGGCACGGTGGTCGGCTATCCCCACGGCGGACAGCTGCTGGTGGTGAAGGCCTTCGAGGCGAGCAAGTCGCTCGAGCAGGGTGCCACCCAGATCGACTTCGTCATGAACGGTGGCGCCCTCATATCGGGAGCCGATGAAACGGTCCACAACGACATGCTGGCCGTGGTCGACATGGCCCATTCGGCGCTGGCGCGCGTTGGCGTGATCATCGAGGCCGAGCCGCTGCGCGACGACCTGGTGAGCCGCGCCTGCCGACTGGCCGAGCGCGCGGGAGCCGATTACGTGGTGACCTCCACCGGCTTCGCGACCGCGCGTCGCACGATTGAGCGCGTGTCGCTGCTGCGCGACAGCGTGGGTCCGCGCCTTGAGGTCAAGGCGTCCGGCCGCTTTAGATCGGCCGACGAGCTCAGCCTGGCGAGCAACGCTGGCGCCGCTTCGATCTGTGCTGAGCTCAACGCCGAGATGCTCGTCGGCGCACCGGGCGCGATGCACGCCATGGCGGCCCGCTGACCCGGCGCCGGGCCGAAGTGGCAACGAGAGGGAGATAAAGAGATTGCGGATTCTGGTCGTCGGCGGAGCGGGGTATGTGGGGTCAACGAGCGTCGAGGCGTTCGTCGAGCAGGGTCACTCCGTCACGGTCTACGACAACCTGTCGACAGGCCATCGAGCGTCGGTGATCGACGATGCGCAATTGGTGATCGGCGAGATCCATGACGGTCCGCTGCTCGAACGCCTGCTGCGCGAGGAACGCATCGACGCCGTACTGCATTGCGCCGCGCGCTCCCTCGTCTCCGAGTCGATGGCCGACCCGGGGACCTACTACTACAACAACGTGGCAGGGGGGGTGGCGCTGCTCGAGGCGATGAAGCGATCCGGGGTGAATCGCCTGGTCTTCTCGTCAACGGCCGCGGTCTACGGCGAGCCGCGCCGGGTCCCCATCGCGGAGGCCGACCGTACCGAGCCGATCAACCCCTACGGCGCCACCAAGCTGGCGTTCGAGGGTGCCATGCGCTGGTTCGCGGCGAGCCACGACCTCCGCGCCATAAGCCTGCGTTACTTCAACGTCGCCGGTGCCACGCGCCGCAATGGCGAGGATCATGAGCCAGAGACGCACCTCATCCCGCTGGTCCTGCGGGTCGCAGCGGGCCGAACCAGCCATGTCCAGATCCACGGGCAGGACTACTCCACCCCGGATGGCACCTGCGTCCGCGACTTCATCCACGTCCGCGATCTCGGCAACGGACATCTGTTGGCTCTGGAGGCCACCGGTGAGGGCGATCCGTCACTGGAGATCTACAACCTCGGCTCGGCGGCGGGGTTCAGCGTGCGCGAGGTCGTCGAGGCGGCTCGCAAGGTGACCGGACGAGCGATCCCGGCCCGCGTGGTCAAGCGGCGCGTCGGCGACCCACCGGTGCTCGTCGCCTCGTCGCGTCGCGCGCGTCGCGAGCTCGGCTGGCAGCCGCAGCACAGCAAGCTCGAGGAGATGCTGGGCGACGCCTGGGCCTGGCGCGAGGCCAACCCGAACGGCTACGCGGTCAGGGGCTCGCTGGAGCAGGAGCTCGAGCAGACCGACGCCGAGCGGCACCCGATCCCGGCTGCCTCGGCCAGCGCCTCGCTGCAGCCCTAGCCCGGACTCCTCGCTCCAACGAGCATGCGTGGTACGATCTCGGCTGCGGCGCCCTTGCCGGGCGTTGAGCCGCGCATCGCTCCAGCCGGAGCGCATCGCGCCCGCCCGGAGCGAGATCCAGCAGCCGCAGCCTTCATTCACGTTTCTTCGGAGAGCTCTTGCAGGAAAACGAATCCACCACCCGCCGCCGTCCGCGCACGACCAGGCGCGCTCCACGCAGCAGGCCCCGCGACAACCCCATCGCAGAGGTGCCCGCCACAGCGGGAATCCCCGAGGAGGACGACTCGTCGCCGCTTCTCGCCGCGGTCCTGGCCGCCGCACGTGGCCATCGGTTCGGCGAGATCGAGGTCCCGGTCACCATTGCTCGCTCGCTCGAGAAGATGGGCTACGTGGTCCCCACCGAAGTGCAGTCGCGCGCCATCCCGCCACTCCGCGAGGGGAAGGATCTCATCGGCCAGGCGCAGACTGGAACGGGCAAGACCGCGGCCTTCGGCATTCCCATCGTCGAGAAGATCGATCCAGCCGCCGGCCATGTCCAGGCGCTGATCCTGACGCCGACCCGCGAGCTGTGCGTGCAGGTCAGTGACGAGATCGCGCGCATCGGGCAGTTCAGGAACGTACAGGTCGTGGCCATCTACGGTGGCTCGAGCATGGACCGGCAGGTGAATGCGCTCAAGCGCGGCGCGCAGGTCGTGGTGGGCACGCCGGGACGTGTGCTGGACCTCATTCGTCGCGGCGAGCTGCGGCTGGATCGGGTCAACACGGTGATCCTCGATGAGGCCGACCGGATGCTCGACATGGGCTTCATCGTCGATGTCGAGACGATCCTCTCCCGATGTCCACGGCAGCGCCAGACGGCGCTCTTTTCCGCCACCATGCCGTACGCCATCCTGCGCATCTGCGACCGGTTCATGGACCGCGGTGCGCAGCAGATCAGCGTGCGTCCCGAGATGCGCACCATCGAGACGGTGCGGCAGTTGGTCTACTTCGTCGCCGAGCAGGACAAGGTGCCGGCGCTCATCGAGCTGGCGCAGGGCTTCGGCTTCGATCGCCTGCTCGTCTTCCGCCACACCCAGATCGGCGTCGACCGGCTCTCGGCGACGCTCAAGCGCCGCGGCAAGAACGTGGCGGCGCTCCACGGCGGGCTGTCGCAGCGCGAGCGCGATCACACCCTCGCCGATTTCAAGTCGGGGAAGATTCAGTTTCTGGTCGCCACCAATGTCGCTTCCCGCGGGCTCGACATCACCGACCTGCCATACGTGCTCAACTTCGACATTCCCGAGGACGCCGACACGTACGTGCACCGCGTCGGGCGCACCGGCCGCGCGGGCAAGGAGGGGACCGCCATCACGTTCGTCGGCGAGTGGGACCTCGACGCCTGGGAGGCGATCCGTCCGCAGGTCGGCGGTCAGATCGAAGAAGGCGAGCTGCAACTTTACACCCGCGGCTGACCAATGCGCCGGCTGCGTGGGGTGAACCTTGCCGGCCTCGAGCGCGTACCCTTCATGACCGATGAGCGATGACCACCGGCTCATTCCACAGCTCAGCACTCGCTCGAACGCGATCATCACCAGCGTCGACTGGCTCTTCGAGCCCTCGTGGCGCGGTGAGCGGCTGCTTGCCCGGCTGAGCGGACAAGGCGTCGAGCTGGTCGACCGCCGCGGCGAGCCGGCCGATGACACGCTCGCCGAGGTCGCCGAGGTGCTGCCGCCGGCGGTTGACGCCGAGCAGGCGGTGCTCGACGGGATCTGGACCGCGCAGCCGTTCATCGGCGCGGGGAGTGCCGCCCAGCATCTGGCCGAGGCGCTGGCGGAGGAAGGCCTCGCCGATGTGCTTCCCGATCCCATCGAGACCGAGAAGCGGCGTGCCTTCGTGGCCATCGACCTGCTCGAGCTCGACGGCCAGGTGCTGCACAACGTGCCGTACGGCGAGCGCCGACGGCTGCTCGAATCGGTGATCGACGAGAACGTGCGCGTGCGGGTCACGCCGGCGGTGCGCTTGCCGATCGGCCACTGGATCTCGGCGTGGCACAGCATTGGTTTCAGCCACTACGTGGCGAAGCACGTGAACTCGCGCTACGCCCTCGGCGGGCAGTGCGACGATTGGCTCGAGATCTCCGTCGAGCCGGAGCCCGGCCCGTCGATGATCGGCCGCCTTTTTGGCCAGCGTCCCAAGCGCGCGGCGCGGATTGAGGACCTGCAGCGGAAGTGATCTCCGGGTGGTGCATGCTACCCTTGATGCCCACCGAGCCCGCGACAGACCAACGACGTCCGCTCCCAGGAGGCCTACTCTGACGTCCAATGCAGCCGCTCGGCCGGAGTCGGCGCTCGACGAACAGGCCCTCGGCGAGGTCCGCCGCATCGGCAGCGCGGACCTGATGGTCGGCATCCCCAGCTTCGGCAACGCGGAGACGATCGGCTACGTGGTGCGTGCCGCAACGGCCGGCATGGTGCAGTACTTCCCCGATCTGAAGCCGATCCTGGTGAACAGCGACGGCGGCTCGCCGGACGACACGCCGCGCGTGGCGATCAGCACCGAGAGCCCCGAATACATCGAGAAGATCATTCTCGTCAGCCCGCGCCACAAGCTGCAGCGCATCAGCTTCACCTACCAGGGCATCAGCGGCAAGGGAACCGCGGTGCGCGCTCTGTTCGAGGTGGCCCGCGAGCTGCGCGTCAAGGCGATGGTCATGGTCGACTCGGACCTGCGCAGCATTGTGCCCGAGTGGGTGGAGCTCCTCGCCGGGCCGATCCTGAAGGGCGGCTACGACTACGTCACGCCGCTCTACGCGCGCTACAAGTACGACGGCACGATCACCAACAACATCACCTACCCGCTCACCCGCGCGCTCTACGGCGTGCGCATCCGCCAGCCGATCGGCGGCGACTTCGCGATCAGCGGCGACCTGGTCAGTCGCTACCTCGAGCTCGACACCTTTGACGAGGCGACCGCCCGCTTCGGGATCGACGTATGGATGACGCACGCCGCGATCAACGAAGGCTTCGCCGTGTGCCAGGCACGCCTGGGGGCCAAGATCCATGACGCCAAGGATCCCGCGTCCGATCTCGGACCGATGTTCCGGCAGGTCGTCGGCACCCTCTTCCGTCTGGCCGGCCACTACCAGGACCGATGGCTCCGCGTCCGCGGCTCGCATCCGATTCCGGAGTACGGATTCGAGCGCATCGTCGCGCCCGAGGTGGTCAACGTCAGCCAGGCCCACCTGATCGACGCCTTCGAGGCGGCACGGCTGACCAATGGCGATGCGTGGTCAGAGATGCTGGCTCGCGAACAGCTCGAGCGCGTGCTGGCGATCGACTGCGGCGATCGGGAGAGCTTCCACTTCCCGGCTGAGCTGTGGATCCGCTGCCTGTACGACGCGCTGATCGCCTTCCACGCCCCTGGCGCGCAGCGCGAGAAGCAGCTCGCCGCGCTGACGCCACTCTACTTCGGGCGGATTGCGGGGTTCATCGGGGAGACATCGGAGATGACGACCGATCAGGCGGAGCGCGTCATCGAGGCGCAGGCGCACGAGTTCGAGGAGCTCAAGCCCTACCTGGTCAGTCGCTGGCGCGAGCTGCGGGCAGCCTCGGCGACAGGCGCCTGATGCCCACCAGACGCCGGGAGCCGTATCGGATCCTGCTGCCGCTCGCCAATCCGCGCACCGCGCGCGACCTGGTGCGGATCGGCTCGGGGGTGAGCAACGGACGGCCCACGCGCATCACCGCCCTGGGCGTGGTCGAGGTGCCGGAGAGCGATTCGCTGTCGGAGGGCGCCACCCAGGCGCGCACGGCGCGGCGTCTGCTGCAGCGGGTGCTTGGCTTCGGTGACGAGGAGGGGGTCGAGATCCGAACCATGGTGCGCATCAGTCGTCGCGCGGCCGATGGCGTGATCGAGGCGGTGGGCGAAGAGCGGGCCGACCTGGTCATCTTCGGCTGGGGCGGACCGCCAACGCCGAGCCAGGCCGCGCGGGCCGATGCCGAGGCGATCGAGGCGCGGCTGAGCGGCGCCGCTCCGATCGAGCCGCCCGTCTTCTCGCAGACGATCGACTCGGTGGTGCGCGAGTCGCCGTGCGACATCGCGGTGGTCAAGCAGCGCGGGCTGGAGAATGTCAGCTCGATCCTGGTGCCGGTGCGCGGTGGCCCGCACGCCGAGCTGGCGATGCGCCTGGCGCGCGACCTGGGCAAGCGCTTCGATGCCCAGGTGGTGGTGCTTCACGTGGTGCCGAAGGGGATCGGTGATCGGGCGCTGCGGCGCGAGCGCCAGGCCCTCGAGGGTTTCGTGGCGGAGCACGGTGGCTCGCGGCGCGTCAAGGGACTCATCCGCGAGGCGATATCGGTCAAGACGGCGATTGTGCGCGAGGCGTCGAACCACGAGCTGGTGATCATGGGCGCCGCGGCGCAGGCGTCCGATGCGCGACCCGGCGCCGACGGCCGCTACCTGTTCGGATCGGTCCCCGAGGCGGTGGCCAGTCGGGCGCGCCCGACAGTGATCGTGGTCAAGACCAAGCAGCAGCTGGGCATGGCCACCTTTGAGCAGCTGCGCGTCGCGGAGGGGACGCTCGCCGAGGCCGATGCGTTCGTGGAGCGCAGCCGCTCGCTGCCGTCCCTCGTCGACAAGTGGTTCGCCGAGAACACCTTCCACGCCTCGGAGTTCAAGGACATCGGCAAGCTCATCGAGCTCAAGGAACGGCAGGGGCTGACCATCTCGGTGGGCCTGCCAACGCTCAACGAGGAGAAGACCGTTGGCCTCGTCATCAAGCGCGTCAAGGCGGCGCTCATGGATCGGGCACCGCTGATCGACCAGCTGCTTGTGATCGACTCCGACTCGACCGACCGCACGCGCGAGATCGCCGAAGCCCTGGGGGTGCGAGTCGTGCGCCACAGCGAGGTGCTGCCCGAGACCGGCACGCACGTCGGCAAGGGCGAGGCACTGTGGAAGAGCCTCCACGAGCTGACCGGCGACATCGTCGCCTGGATCGACACCGATATCAGCAACATCCAGCCGCGCTTCGTCTTCGGCCTGCTTGGCCCGCTGCTGCGCGAGTCGCGGATCCAATACGTCAAGGGCTTCTACCAGCGGCCCATTCGCGAGGGCGATCGGCTGGTTCGCGAGGGCGGCGGCCGCGTCACCGAGCTGATGGCCCGGCCGTTGATCAATCTGTTCTTTCCGGAGCTGTCGGGCATGATCCAGCCACTCTCCGGTGAGTACGCCGGACGTCGCGAGCTGCTCGAGTCGCTGCCGTTCTTCACCGGGTACGCCGTCGAGACCGGCCTGCTGATCGACATTCTCGAATCGCAGGGGCTCTCGGCGCTGGGCCAGGTCGACCTCGAGCGACGCATCCATCGCAACCAGCCGCTGCCCAATCTGTCGCAGATGAGCTTCGTCATCCTGCAGGCCGCCATTCGCAAGCTCGAGGAGCGACACCGCATCGAGCTGCT
>JBBSHF010000008.1:0-43158 GCA_038253355.1 Candidatus Limnocylindria bacterium | reverse complement strand
GGCTGTAACGGCCAAGCAGACGCCCCAGACGGCGGTGTGGGTGGCCGATGCGCTCATCCCCTGGCGATTCGGCCAACCAGACGCCGAAACCAGTCCTTGCTTGGTCGTTACAGCCGCCGGCTGGCTACGTGACGTTTCCCCGGGAAGTTCGAGACAGCGGCTCCGGTAGCACCTGTCGCAAACCTCTATGGGACTCTCATTAGCGCTGGCGCGACTGCTGGGTCGTAGGATCCCCCGTCAGGCTCAACCTTCCCGACGCGCGGCCATCGCGGCATCGAGCCGGTCCGCCGCGGGCAGCACATAGCGGCAGGCGACGAGCGCGGCGTAGGCAAACGAGATCGTGAACAGTGCGAGGAACGCCACCGCGCTGAGGGCGAGCAGGACGGCCAGCGCGAGGCTCAGCAGTCCGATGCGCAATGGAAAGGCCAGCACCAGCAGCGAGGCCAGCCTCGCCGCACCGCGGACACCCACATCCGGCCGATGCGGGTCGAGCAGGATCGGCCAGAAGCACAGCAGCCAGCACCAGCCGGCAATGACGCCCCATCCGGCAAGCGTCGCGACTCCCCAGCCGAGCATGCTCCCCGAGAGCGCGCCGCCAACCAGGTTGGTCAGCAGCACGAGCGCGCCCAGCACCATCAGCGCTCCGAGGCCAAGGCGCTGAAGTGGACGATCGTGCAGGGCCTCCACGGCGTCGCCGAACGAGGCAGGCTCGCCACGGGCGATGAGCGCGGCGAGGCGGAACACGGCCGCGCCTGGCAGGGCCAGGACCACCAGGATCGGCAGGGCGGCTGGTGGCCAGGCGATGACGGCCAGCAGCGCCGCAACGACTCCCAGCGCCCAGAGGATGTTCGCAGGTACGAGGCGCCATGAATTGAAGAAGAAGTCGACCGCCGCCGCTCGCATCGCACCGCCGAGTGTGGGTGCCGGCGGGAGATGGGCCGGACGGGCGGCGGCCTGGCCTGGACTCAGCCCTTCACCCCGGACGCCGCGATGCCTTCCACGAAGTAGCGCTGGAAGAAGACGTACAGGATGACGATCGGGACGGTGGCCATCACCACCACCGCCATCAACGGCGGCCAGTTCGTGGCGAAGCCGCCGGAGAATCGGAAGAAGAGGAGGCCGATCGGCAGGGTGTAGTGCCCGGCATTCTGAAGAAAGACCACGGGCCAGAAGAAGCTATTCCAGGTCCCCTGGAACTGGAGAATGGCCACCGCCGCCAGCGCCGGCCCGGCGAGCGGCAGCATCACCCGCCAGAAGGTGGTGAAGAAGCCGGCGCCGTCAATGCGCGCCGCCTCCTCGAGGTCGAGCGGGATCGACAGGAAGTACTGGCGCAGCAGGAAGATGCTCGTCCCGGCGATGGCGAGCACCACGATGACCGCCACGTACTGGCCGACGTCGCGGGTCAGCCCGAGGCCGTTCATGATGAGGTAGACCGGCACCAGCCGCAGCTGGTCGGGAATCATCAGCGTGGCCAGCACCACGAGGAAGAGCAGCTCGCGTCCGGGGAAGTGGAGACGTGCGAAGGCGTAGCCGGCGATGCTGCCCAGGACCAGGTTGGTGACCGTCACCACGGTTGCGATGATCGTGCTGTTCAGGAACAGCACCGGCAGCGACGGGCGCAGCCCGGAGATCGCGTAGTCCCAGCCGGCAAGCGTGAGCGGCTGGGGGATGAAGGTCATGTTCGTGGCGTCAGGCAGCGTCTTGAACGATGTGATGATCGACCAGGAGAAGGGGATGAACATCACCAGGGCGTAGCCGATCATCAGCGCGTAAGCCAGCCGGCGCCGCCAGATCGCGCCGTTATCGCCGACCGGTCGCACCTCGGCGGGCGTTTCGCGTGGGAGCGCCACATCGGTCACGCCGGCAGCCTCACCATGACGGCGCCTGCCCGAAGAAGCGGCGCTGGATGAGGGTCAGCGTGAAGATCATGGCGAACAGGATGAGGCCGATCGCCGCGGCGTAGCTGAAGTTGAACTGGCGGAAAGCGGCGTTGTAGAGGTACAGCACCATCGTCATCATCGCGTTGTTCGGATCACCCCCGACGCCGCCGGACAGAATTGCCTGGTCGAACAGCTGCAGCCCGCCGATGACCGCCACGGTTGCGACGAAGTAATGCCCCGGACGAAGCAGCGGGAAGGTGATCCTCCAGAAGGTCTGCCAGCCGCCGGCACCGTCAATGGCAGCCGCCTCGTAGACCTCGTGGCTGATCGACTGCAGCGACGCGAGGTAGAACAGCATGAACGTGCCAGAGGTCGTCCACACGTTCAGCACGATGATCGAGTTCATCGCCGTGGACTGGTCGCCGAGCCAGTTCTGGGTCGGCGAGAAGCCGAACAGCGAGAAGAACGGGTTGATGCCCATCGCACCGCGAAGCTCATTGAAGAGCCCTGATGGCGCCAGCAGGAAGATCCACAGCGTGGTGATGGCGGCCGAGCTGGCAATGGATGGGAAGTAGAAGGCAGCGCGGAAGAACGTCCGGCCTCTGATCTTCTGGTTGACCACCACGGCCAGCAGCAGCCCCGCCGCCATGGTCAGCGGAACCCAGATGGCGGTGTAGTACAGCGTGTTGAGGATCGCTTTCTGGAAGACCGGGTCCGCAATCGCGTTCTGGTAGTTGGTGATCCCCAGGAATTTCTCCGGGCCCGAGCGGATGTTCCATTTCCAGACGCTGATGTAAATGGCGTAGAAGAAGGAACCGATGTTGAGGATGAGGAACAGGACCATGGGCACCGCGATGAAGCCGTAGGCCGCGATTGCTTCGGACGTCGCACGGCTGCGCGTGCGCCGCGGAGGACGCGCATCGCTGATGGACGCCATCGATGCCTCCTTCTGCGCCGATGGAATGTGCTGCCCCGGAACGAAGCCATTCCGAGGCAGCAGGTCAGGTCCTCGGGATCAGGAGGCGAGCGCCTTGTCGATGGCCGACTTCGTCGCCTGGATCACGGGATCGGCTTTGTAGGTCTTCGACTGCAATTGTGCGGTGAAGGCATCCTGGAACGCCTTCTGGACATCAGTCCAGCCCTTCATGAAGCCGGAGCCCGGCTTGGCGTAGGCGTTCTCCTGGGACAGGACATCCTTGCCCTCCGGAACGGGGACGTCCTTGCGGGCCGGCAGTGCAACCCCGCCCTGGGTCCACTTGGTCATGCCCTCCTTGCTTGTCAGGTAGGAGAGCAGGACGAACCCGGCGTCCTTGTTCTTCGAATCGGCGCCCATGGAGTAGCTGACGGTGAACGAGATGGTCACCGGGCTGCCCGACGTGCCGGTCGGAACCGGCGACCAGGCATACTTGACGTCAGGGTAGGTGCTTTGCATCGCAGGATCGAGCCAGCCGCCCTCGAAGATCATGGCTGCGTGCTTCTTCCCGATGGCGTCGCCGCACCAGCCGTCACCCATGTCGCTGGCGGTCATGCCCAGCCCGTCCTTGAACAGGTCCATGTACCACTGGATGGCCTTCTTCGAGGCGTCGCTGTCGATGGCCGCTGACTTGCCGTCGCTCGAGAGCAGCTCGCCACCCTGGGCGTACAGGAAGGCCAGACCGCGGTCGAGGCCGGGATTCAGGCACAGCGGGGCGGTGAGGCCGTCCTTGCCCTTCAGCGATTGCGCCATCGAGACGAGCTCATCCATGGTTTTGGGCGGCGTCTTGACCAGGTCACTGTTGTAGGCCAGGCCAATGGTGTTGCCGTCCTTGGGGAAGCCAAACCACTTGCCGTCGGCGCCCTTGAAGACCGATGCATAGCCGTCATAGAACTGGGTGGTGTCCACCCCCGATTTCGAGATGTACGAATCGAGTGGCTCGAGGAAGCCGTCAGAGATCCACTGTTGGGCGTAGTCCGCGTTGACGTAGAAGACGTCAGGTACGTCGTGCGAGGCGAATTTGGCCGCCATCGCGGTCTGGTAATCACCTGCGATGGGCTGGTAGTCCACCTTGATGTTCGGGTATGCGGCCTGAAACGCGAGGAGGGTCTGCGTCAGGGCATTGCCTTCGGCAGGGGACGATTGCCACCCGGAGAGCACCACCGTTCCGCTGATGCTCTTCGGGTCCCATTTCGCGCCACCCGACGCGCCCGACCCGCCGCCGCCCGGCGATGCGCTATTTCCCGCCGTGCAGGATGTGATGAAGAGTGCCACGACCAGAAGGACAGCAGCTCGATGCATTCTCGTTTCCTCTTGTTAACGGCGGGTGTTTCTGGCTTCGCGGTCGCACCGAAGCGTGGCCGAGTCAGTGCCTGAAGATCGATCCCCGACTACGATACGACGGAGGTCAATATCTCGGCGCCAACTGCATGCGATGTATGGAACTGGATGGATTTGGCTTGCGTCGGACTCCAGCACGTGCGCGTCGGCGGCCAGGTTGCCGCGGGACTGCTGGCGCCAGTGGAACCGCCGGGCTCCCTGGTGCGTCTGGAGGGCTGATGTACCGATCGTTGTTCGGCGCGCTCATGATCTCGCTCGCGATCGGCGTGGCGGGCTGTCGCGGCGCGCCCGCAGCGTCGCCGGGAGAGATCGTCACTGGCTCAGTGCGCGCCGGTCCGACGTGCCCCGTGGAGGGGAACCCGCCCGATCCCGCCTGCGCCGACCGGCCGGTGGCGGGCGCGACGCTCCAGATCCTCGATGTTGGCGGGATGCAGGTGGCCACCGCCAGGAGCGACGCCGCTGGCCGCTTCCAGCTCCGGCTGCAGCCGGGCAGCTACACGCTCGTGCCCTCGCGGGCCACTGGGCTGGTGACGACTCCTGCGCCCATCTCCTTCACCGTTGGCACCGGTTTGGCGACGCCGCTGCTCGATGTCAGCTACGACACCGGAATCAGATGAGGCGACGCGCCTGACGAGGTCGCGGCCACGACGTTAGTACTGCTGAGCCGGGCGCTGTGTTGGCGGGTGCGTCCGCCAGGGCAGCCACACACGCCCGGCGCTTCGATGCCCGCCCAGGAGCGTCCGGAGGCGACGTGTCAGCGGCCGGGATCCTCGAAGTCAGGATCGACCGGCGCGGTGGGACCCACGTCATTCGCGGTCGGCAGCAGCGTCGCTCCGAAGAGCGCCATGGCTCCGGCAAAGATGACCAGCATGACCGCCCCTGCCGTCTCGTAGCTCAGGAGCCAGTAAATGATTCCCACGACCGCGATGACGGCCGGCAGGATCATGTACTTCTTCACAGACATGCGGCGATGATAGCCGAGCCGCTCAGCCAGGGCGGGCTGGAGATGCGGAACGCCGACGCGTCTCGCGAGGAATGTGTGTAAATCTCGGTATCAGGTGATCCAACCGCAGTCGGTGCGGTTCAACGGCTCGTCGCCGGGTCGTATGCCGCTCTCGGGCGGGTTGGGCCGCACCAGCGGGCGCGCGTTCAGGATGCGGTCGCTCTCGCTGAGGGTCGAGCGGCGTGTCGTCGATTCGCTGCTCGGACCGCCCGCCTCGCCGGTGGCCGTCGGTGCCTGGTAACTCGGCGCTTCCGCCGCTCGGGCGGTGACCACCGAGCCGTCGGGGTAGGAGAGCCACAGGCCGCGCATGCGGGCCAGGAAATGCTCGGCCATGCCGGGGACCAGCATCTCGACGCCGCCCCGCCCGGTCCGTCGGTAGCCTCGAGGCCGCTCATCGGCCTGTACCCGATCGACGAATGCGCGGTCGAGCTGCTCGCGGACCGCCAGCGATATCGCCTCCGGCGCCTGTATGTCGCAGATGCCGCCACGGAAGGTGGCCGTGCCGACGACCGCGGCGAGCTTGCCCCCGGGAGGCGTGCGCAGCAGCTCGTACACAATCGTGTCCTGCGTGCGCGGATCCGCTGAGCGATTGAGCATGGGCCGAGGATAGCAGGGCGGCTTGGTGGCTCGTCGGCGCCGCGCGCGCGGCGCCCACCGTGGCCCGGGCTCGCTACAATCGGAGGCCCAAGCGTGATTCGGAGGCGCGTGTGAGCGAGACGGACGAGAAGCCCTACCGCGAGATGGTATCGGCGCAGACCGATGACCAGGTCGACACCTGGTCATCCGACCTGTTCATGGACTTCGCGAAACGGATGGGCGTGGGCACCGCGATCGCTGCCTTCTGTGCCTCGGCCGACATCGATGCCAGGGGATTCCAGCGCGCCTTCCTGGTGGGGGGCGGTCCCGACCACGTCGTCGGCATCGATACCGGCGGTCAGCTCGCGGCCCCCATCTTCGAGCTGCCGCAGGCGGTAGCCGGGCTGCGTCGCATCGATCCCCAGGCGCGCCGCAAGCTCGTCGACTTCCTGGTGGGCAATCGCGAGGTCATGTCCTACACGCCCTGACCGATGCCGGTGCTACTCCTCGCGAGTGGCGCGGATGATGGCGATCGCGTTCTCGATCTTCAGCTTCGTGATGGTCAGGTATTTCGCCAGGTTGTCGCGGTTGACTTCGGGGATCTCGTCGATCACCTCCCGACGTCGCAGCAGGTCGACCAGCTCTTCGACCGCATCGGCCAGGCGGCCCTTCGTGTCGAGCAGCGCATCGTCAGCGGCGCGTGCCGTGGCAACCTTGCCCGCGACCGTCTTTCCGCGACGCTTGGGTGCCGCGCTCTCCGTGGGCTCGCCGGGATCGCTCCCCGTCAGCAGGCGCAGCTTGGCGAGAGTCAGCTCCCCTGCGGCGACCCTCTTGGCGAGGCGCCGGCGGGTGCGCTCGTCACCGATCTTCATCAGCTCGTAGGCGTGGCTGATGGTGTCCTTGCGCAAAGACACGAGCTCGCGAATCTCGACGGGCGCATCGGCCAGGCGCATGCGGTTCTCGACATAGCCCTTGTCCTTGCCGATCTTCTGCGCCAGCTGGCGAACGGAGTAACCGAGGTCCGTCATCTTGCGGAACATGGCCGCCTCTTCCAGCGGCGAGACATCCTCGCGCTGCAGGTTCTCGATGATCGAGACCTCAAGGGCGGTCTGCTCGTCGAACTCGACCACGATGGCGGGGATCGTCTCGCGTTCGGCCAGACGCGATGCACGCCAGCGGCGTTCGCCGGCGATCAGCTCGAACTTCGGCCCGACCGGACGCACCAGGATCGGCTGCAGGACGCCATGTTCACGGATCGAGTCCGCAAGCTCGGTGAGGGAGTCCTCTTCGTATGAGAGCCGCGGCTGCGCCGGGTTAGGCAGGATCCGATCCAGGGTCAGCTCCCGCAGTTGAGCGCGCGTGGCGCGACTCTCGATGAGCGACACGATGCCAGGCGCCAGGTCGGTGTCGCGCGCCTCGTCGAAGAGACGGTGGATATTCTCGCGGAATGCAGGGCGTTTGCTAGCCAAGCTGAATGACCTCCTGAGCCAGATCGCGGAACGAGCGCGCAGCGGCCGAGTTGGTGGCGTACTCGGTGATGGGCTTGCCAGTGAGCGGCGCCTCGCCGAGCTTCACCGTGTTCTTGATCATGGTGGTGAAAACGCGATGGTCACCCAGCTCTCGCAGGTTCTCGAGCATCTCGCGCGCGAGAACGGTGCGACCGTCGTAGAAGGTCGCCAGCAGGCCGGAGATCTCCAGGTCGTGGTTCAGCTTGAGCTTGATGGTGTTGATCACCTTGATCAGCGCGGTCAGGCCCTTGATGGCGTAGTACTGGGTCTGCACTGGAATGATGACCCGCGAGCTGGCCACCAGCGCATTGATCGTCAGCAACCCGAGCGTTGGCGGGCAATCGATGATGACGACGTCGAACTGGCGTTCCACCCAACCCGACAGCGCATCGCGCAAGACCATCTCGCGGCCGATGGCCGTGAAGAGCTCGACCTCGGTCGACGCGAGCTCGAGGGTGGACGGCGCGACCGAGAGTCCAGCCATTTCGGCTGGCTTCACGATCTCATCGAGCGGCGTGCGTTCCTCCGAGAGCACGTCGGCCATCGAGAGTCGCACGTCCGACAGCGAGATTCCGAGGCCCACGGTCATATTGGCCTGCGGATCCATGTCGACGCACAGCACCCGGTACCCGAGCTCGGCAAGCGCGCCGCCGAGATTAATGGAGGTGGTCGTCTTCCCGACGCCGCCCTTCTGATTCGCAATCGCAATCACCTTGGTCAATGGAAGATTCACCTGCCTGCGGCTCGGGTGGGGAGGTTCGCGTTTGCTGCAGCGACCCAGCCGATGATACGCGCCCCGGCCGCCCGCAGTCCATTTCAGTTATCCACAACCTGACCTGCAGCGATGTCTTTGTGCAAAGACGAGCGTCTATACTCGAAGTTGTCCACCATCCATCGGGCCCATAGCTCAGTGGTCAGAGCATCCGGCTCATAACCGGCGGGTCGCAGGTTCGATCCCTGCTGGGCCCACCACATCGCGGAGGACGACCCGATTTGTCGACAGCCGACAAGATCACGCACCTGGTCGAGCTGCGCCAGGCCGCCACATTGGGAGGCGGCGAGCGTCGCATTGAGCAACAACATGTGCGCGGCAAGCTCACGGCACGCGAGCGGCTCGAGCTGCTGCTCGACGAGGGCAGCTTCGAGGAGCTCGATGCATTCGTGATGCATCGGGCCAGTGACTTCGGTCTCGACGACGAGCACTACCTGGGAGATGGCGTGGTGACCGGTTACGGGCGCATCGACGGTCGGCTGGTCTTCGTCTACAGCCAGGATTTCACGGTCTTCGGCGGTTCGCTGTCAGAGGCGCATGCCGAGAAGATCTGCAAGGTGATGGACCTGGCGATGGAGAACGGTGCGCCGCTCATCGGCCTGTCGGATTCTGGCGGTGCGCGCATCCAGGAAGGAGTCGTCAGCCTGGGCGGTTATGCCGACATCTTCCTGCGCAACACGCTCGCGTCAGGCGTCGTGCCGCAGATCTCGCTGGTCCTCGGCCCGTGCGCCGGCGGCGCCGTCTACTCGCCGGCGATCACTGACTTCGTGCTGATGGTCGAGGGCAGCAGCTACATGTTCGTCACCGGGCCGAACGTGGTGAAGACGGTGACCCACGAAGAAATCGACTTCGAGGGCCTTGGCGGCGCGCGGGTGCACAACGAGACGAGCGGCGTCGCGCACTTCCTGAGCCAGAGCGAAGCGCAGGCGATCGAGACGACGCGGCGGCTGCTCAGCTACCTGCCGCAGAACAACGTGGACCCTGCGCCGATGAACGCCGAATGGCGCGAGCCGGCGAACGACGCTGCCTCGCTCGATGAGCTCATCCCGGATTCGGCGCAGCGCTCCTACGATATGCACGCGGCGATCGGCGGGATCGTCGACGCCGATTCGTTCTGCGAGGTGCATGAGCACTTCGCCCGGAACATCATCTGCGGCTTCGCTCGGATCGAGGGGCGCAGCATCGGGATCGTGGCGCAGCAGCCGGAGGTGCTGGCTGGCGTGCTCGATATCGACGCATCCGACAAGGCCGCGCGCTTCGTGCGATTCTGCGACTGCTTCAACATCCCGCTCCTGACCCTGGTTGATGTCCCTGGATTCCTGCCCGGCGTCGACCAGGAGCATCGGGGCATCATCCGCCACGGCGCGAAGCTGCTGTACGCCTACTGCGAGGCAACCGTTCCGAAGCTGACGGTGATCACCCGCAAGGCATACGGCGGCGCCTACGACGTCATGAGCAGCAAGCACATCCGCGGCGACATCAACTTCGCGTGGCCGACCGCAGAGATCGCGGTGATGGGCGTCGAGGGGGCAGTCAACATCGTCTTCCGCGAGCGGATCGCCAACGCTGCCGACCCTGAGGCGGAGCGCGAGCGGTTGGTCACGGAATACGAGGAGCGATTCGCGAACCCCTATGTTGCAGCGGCGCGCGGCTATGTTGACGAGGTGATCCTGCCGTCCGAGACACGCCGCAAGGTAGCCTCGGCGCTCGCCATGCTGGAGGGAAAGCGGCAGTCAGTTCCGTCGAAGAAGCACGGCAATCTGCCGCTCTAGCGTGGCGCTGTCCGTGCGCAAAGACACCCCGCCCGCCGCATGAGCGCGCCGTTCGACCGGCTGCTCATCGCCAACCGCGGCGAGATCGCAGTGCGCATCATCCGCGCCTGCGCCGAGCTTGGGATCGAGTCGATCGCGGTCTACTCGGACGCCGATGCTGGGGCGCTGCACGTCCAGATGGCGGACCGCGCGGAGCGCATTGGGCCTGCCGCCGCGGCTGAGTCGTATCTTTCGGTCGAGGCCATCCTGGCCGCTGCCCGCCGCAGCGGCGCCGAGGCGATCCACCCCGGCTACGGCTTCCTGTCCGAGAACGCCGGTTTTGCGGAGGCGGTCGAGGCGGCTGGCATCGTCTTCGTTGGTCCGCCGCCGGCGACCCTCGCCGCCCTGGGGGACAAGCTGGCCGCCCGCCGCACGGTCGCCGCCGCGGACGTTCCGATCGTGCCCGGACTGCTCGTGCCGCTGGGTGACCCGACAACGGTGGGCCTGGCTGAAGTTGGCTTCCCGGCGATGCTCAAGGCGGCGGCGGGTGGCGGTGGCCGAGGGATGCGCCGCGTCGACCGTCCCGAGGAGGTGCCCGCGGCCCTGGCCGCCGCGGCGCGAGAGGCACGCTCCGCCTTCGGCGATGCGACCGTCTACGCGGAGCGGCTGATCTCCCCGGCCCGCCATGTCGAGGTGCAGCTGCTGGGCGACCGCCATGGCAATCTGGTCTGCCTCGGTGAGCGCGATTGCAGCGTGCAGCGCCGCCACCAGAAGCTGGTCGAGGAATCGCCCGCGCCGGCTATGGGTCTGGCGCTCCGCGCGGCAATGTTCGAGAGTGCCAGGCGAGTCGCCGAAACGGTGGATTTCAGCAACGCGGCGACGGTGGAGTTCCTGCTGGACGACTCCGGGCATCACTACTTCCTGGAGATGAACACCCGGTTGCAGGTCGAGCACGGTGTCACCGAGCTGGTGACCGGGCTCGACTTGGTGGCGCTGCAGATCCGCATCGCGGCGGGGGAGCGGCTTCCCGACGGGGTGCTGCGGGTCGAGCCGCGTGGCCATGCCATCGAGGTCCGACTGTATGCCGAGGACCCCTACGACGACTTTCGTCCCGTGGCCGGCACCGTTGGCGCCTGGCAGCTGCCCGGCGGACCCGGCGTGCGCGTGGATGCCGGAGTGACCGCGGATACCCCGCTACCGCCGGAGTACGACCCGCTGCTGGCCAAGCTGCTGGTGCACGGGGGCGACCGGCCCGCTGCCCTGGCGCGGCTGCGAAGGGCGCTGGACGAAACCCTCATCGGCGGTGTGCAGACCGATCTCGGCTTCCACCGCTGGCTGGTCGACGAGGCCGGATTTGCGGCGGGGGAGTACGACACCTCGCTGGTGCCCGATCGCTGGCGCTCCGGGCCAGACCTCGGTCCAGCCGAGACCGCGCTGGCAGCGGCCGCGGGTGCGGCGGCGCGCGCCGCCAGCGGGACCGCGGCCCGGCAGCCCGCCGTCCGCTACGACTCCGCCTGGGGCCGACTGGCGCGACGCGAGGCGATCGACCGATGAGCGTCACCGAGATCCGGGTCGAGGGTCATCTCAGCCAGATCGACGACGGCTGGAGCTTCGCGTGGCTGGACCAGGCCCGCGGCACCGCGCGGCTCAGCCGCGACGGGCGCAGCCAGATCGTCCTGGTCGAGGGATCGGGGACGGACTGGACGGTGACCTTGGGTGGTCGTCGCATCGCCGTCACGGTGCGCACCTGGCGCGAGCGGGTGCTGGCCGAGGCTGAGGTGGCCGCCGTGGCCCCCGGCGGACCGCTCGAGATCACCGCGACCCTGCCCGGCCTCATCGTGGGCGTCGAGGTGACGCTGGGCAGCGAGGTGCGACAGGGCGACCCGCTGCTCAGCGTGGAGGCGATGAAGATGCAGAACGAGGTGCGGGCGCCGCGCGATGGTCGGGTGACGACGATCGCGGTGCAGGCGGGCGAGACCGTCGCGCGGGGCGCGCTGCTGCTGCGGCTCGACTAGCCGCCACGCCGGCGGACGGCCGGAGCCCGGCCACCATCGGTACAATCGGTGGGAGATGAAGGACCCCGAGCCAACTCCCGTACGGACGCCGAGCGGCGTGGAGGTCGAAGCCGTCTACGGGCCTGGGGATCTGGCAGGCTTCGATCCGTCCGCTCAGCTGGGACAGCCCGGCGAATACCCGTACACCCGCGGCCTTCATGCGGGCGGCTACCGCGACCGGCTGTGGACGATGCGCCAGTACGCCGGGTTCGGGTCGGCGGAGGAGACGAACCGCCGTTTTCGCTACCTGCTCGGGCGCGGGCAGACCGGCCTCTCGGTCGCGTTCGACCTGCCGACCCAGATGGGCTACGACAGCGACGACTCGATGGCCGTCGGCGAGGTGGGCCGCACCGGCGTGCCGATCGATACTGTCGCCGACATGGAGCTGCTGCTCGACGGGATCGACCTCGCCACGGTGAGCACCTCGATGACGATCAACGCCACCGCAGCGATCCTGCTGATGCTGTACGAAACGGTCGGCCGGCGCCGCGGCGTCGACCCGAAGCGGCTGCGCGGCACCGTCCAGAACGACATCCTCAAGGAGTACATCGCGCGCGGCACCTACATCTTCCCGCCCGGGCCGTCCATGCGCCTGGTGACCGACACCTTCGCCTACTGCCGCGACGAGCTGCCGAGCTTCAACTCGATCAGCATCAGCGGCTATCACATGCGCGAGGCCGGAGCCACGGCGGTCCAGGAGGTCGCCTTCACGGTGGCCGACGCGATCGCCTACAGCGACGCGGCCCTCGCCGCGGGCCTTGCCTTCGATGATTTCGCACCACGCATCTCGTTCTTCTTCGCCGCGCACAACGACCTCCTCGAGGAGGTGGCCAAGTTTCGCGTGGCCCGCCGCGTCTGGGCGCGCGTGGCGCGCGACCGCTTCAAGGCCACCGACCAACGCTCGATGCAGATGCGCTTTCACGTTCAAACCGGAGGTTCGACCCTCACCGCGCAGCAGACCGATACCAACGTGGTGCGCACGACCGTGCAGGCATTGGCCGCTGTGCTGGGCGGGGCGCAGTCGTTGCACACCAATGCGCTGGACGAGGCGCTCGGCCTGCCCACGCCTGACACGGCCCGGCTGGCATTGAGAACTCAACAAGTGTTGGCCTTCGAATCCGGAGTGCGGGCCCCTGCCGACCCCCTGGGCGGCTCGTACTATCTCGAATCTTTGACCGATGCGATCGAGGAGCGCGTCTGGGCCGAGCTGCGGGGGATCGACGATCGCGGCGGGACGCTCGCGGCGCTTGTCGATGGCTACCAGCAGAACGCCATCGGCGATGCTGCCTATGCCTGGCAGCGTGCCGTGGAGGCCGGCGAGCGGATCGTGGTCGGCGTCAACGCCTTCGCCGAGGAGGGCGACGAGCAGCGTCCGATCGCGCAGATCATCGACCCCCAGGCCGAGCGACGCCAGATAGAGCGCACCCGAGGGATCCGCGAGGAGCGCGACGCCGGGGCCGCCAACGCCACCCTCGCCGCGCTCGAAGACGCTGCACGCGGCACCCAGAACGTCCTTCCGCGCATCCGCGTGGCCATCGAGGCCGACGTCACGCTCGGCGAGATCAGCCAAGCACTGCGCCGCGTCTGGGGTGAGTACCGGCCGTGAGCCTGGGTCAGATCGACCACGTCGCGGTGGTGGTGCGCTCCATCGAGCAGTCGTTGCCGCGCTACGCCAGCCTCTTCGGGCTGAGACCCGGCAGGATCCACGAGCTGCCGGCGCAGCGCGCGCGGGTGTGCTTCCTGCCGACCGGTCCGGATCCCGCCGCCCGCCTGGAGCTCGTCCAGCCGACCGACGCGGACAGTGGCGTCGCCCGCTTCCTGGCGGAACACGGGGAGGGGCTGCACCACGTCTGCTTCCGCTCCAGCGACCTTTCCGCCGACCTCGCGACGCTGGCCGCGCAGGAGGTCGAGCTCATCGATGCGCAGCCGCGGCGCGGCGCCGAGGGCGAGGTCGCGTTCGTCCACCCGCGCACACTCAATGGCGTGCTGTGGGAGCTGCTGACGCGTGACGACGCCTGAGCGACCCGCGACCTAGCCTGCGGCGTGATGCTCCTGCGCGAAGACCGACAGGTCCAGGTCGCCCGGTGAGGCGTCGGCATCGGTCAGAATCGTCGCGGCTTCGCTTCGATGCTGCGTCCCGTGGTTGACGACGTGGGTCATCAGCTGCCAGATCGGGATGCCGTTGATCGGATCATCCGGATCGTCGTCGGGATCGTGGGCCTCGGCCGCCAGCGCGTCATCGTCGAGGGAGTCCAGCCAGCGCGTGCGCTGCTGCCATTCCGCCTCCCAGTCCCGCCGCAGCTCGGCGGGTAGGGGCTGAAGAAGCCTCGCCAGCGTTCCGCCGCGCCGAGGGTGTGGGCCATGATCGCCGTCAGGCCACGCTCGCCGATCAGCCGCGTCGCCGCGGGTGATCCGGCATCGGCCCGATCCCACGCGTCGAGCACGCGTTCGGTAGCCCATCGGTCGTAGGCGAACAGCAGGCGGATGTCGTCGGCGCGCATCAGCCGGCAGCCGCCTCACGCAGGAGCGCGGGGATGTGCGATGGCGAGTCGGCGACCCGCACGCCGGCGTCCTCGAGGGCGGCGCGCTTTGACTCGGCGGTTCCGGCGCTGCCGGAGATGATCGCGCCCGCGTGGCCCATCCGGCGCCCGGGCGGGGCGGTGCGGCCGGCGATGAAGGCCGCCATCGGCTTGCGCATCTCGCGGGCGATATAGGCCGCCGCCTGCTCCTCCTCGTCGCCGCCGATCTCGCCGATCATCACGATCGCATCGGTCGCCGCATCCTCGTTGAAGAGCTCCAGGATGTCAATGAAGCTGCTGCCCACGATCGGATCGCCGCCGATTCCGACGCAGGTCGATTGACCGATGCCGGCATCGGTCATGGCCTGCACCACCTCGTAGGTCAGCGTCCCCGAGCGGGAGACGAGCCCCACCGAGCCTTCGCGATGGATGTCGTTGGGGATGATTCCCACCTTGGCCTGGCCGGGCGAGGTGGCTCCCGGGCAGTTGGGGCCGATGAGCCGCACGCCGAGCGGCTGCAGGACGTGATAGACGCGCAGCATGTCGAGCGCCGGGATCCCCTCGGTGATGCACAGCACCAGCGGGATGCCGGCGTCGCCGGCCTCGAGCATGGCGTCCGGGGCGAACGGCGCCGGGACGAAGATGCAGGACGCGTTGGCGCCGGTCTGGGCCACCGCCTCGGCGACAGTGTCGAAGACCGGCACGCGGCCGTCGAGCGTCGTCTGGCCGCCCTTGCCGGGCGTGACGCCGGCGACGATGTTCGTCCCGAACTCGAGCATCGCCTCGGAATGGAAGGTGCCTTCGCGCCCGGTGATGCCCTGGACCACGAGGCGCGTGTCGGCGTTGACCAGAATGCTCACGCCGCGTGTCCAGCCGCGGCCGCCACCGCCTTGGCCGCCGCATCGTCGAGGGAGTCGGCGGTGATCAGCTGCGCCTCCGCCAGGATTGGCTTCGCCTGCTCCGCATTGGTGCCGACGATGCGCACCACCATCGGTACGTCGCGGGTGAGGGTTGAACGTGCTGCCACGATGCCGCGGGCGACCTCGTCGCCGCGGGTGATGCCGCCGAAGATGTTGACCAGGACCGCCTTCACGTTGGTGTCGGAGAGGATGATCCGGAAGGCCGCGGCCACGCGCTCCGCCTTCGCACCGCCGCCGATGTCGAGAAAATTCGCCGGCTCCCCACCGGCCAGCTTGACGAGGTCCATGGTGGTCATCGCCAGCCCCGCGCCATTGACCATGCAGCCGATGTTGCCGTCGAGCTTGATGAAGCTGATCCCCGCGGCGCGCGCCTCGATCTCGGACGGCTCCTCTTCGTCCAGGTCGCGCATCTGCTCCAGGTCGGGATGCCGGTACAGCGCGGAGTCGTCGAGCACGATCTTGGCGTCGAGCGCCAGGAGTGCGCCGTCGGTGGTCATCACCAGCGGGTTGATCTCGGCGAGGTCGGCATCGGACTCGACAAAGGAGGCATACAGCCCTTCCATGACCGATGCGAACGGCCGGCGCAGCTCGGCGGGCAGCCCCAGGAAATAAAAGGCCCGCCGGGTGTCGTGGTCCTGCAGCCCGAGCAGCGGGTGGAGCGGGAGGCGCAGGATGGCCTCGGGGTTCGTCTTTGCCGTCTCCTCGATCTCGACGCCGCCGTCCGCCGAGGCGATGATGGTGATTGCCTTCGCCGCGCGGTCGAGAATGAGGCCCAGGTAGTACTCAGACGCAATATCCGCGGCCGGCGCGACCATCACGGTGCGCACCGTGATGCCCTTGATGTCGAGCCCCAGGATCTCCCTGGCGCGCTGCTCAGCCTGGTCGGGATTGTCGGCCAGCTTCACGCCGCCGGCCTTGCCGCGGCCGCCGACCAGCACCTGGGCCTTGACCACCACCGCTCCGCCAATGCGCTGCGCCGCGGCGCGCGCGCCTTCGGGGGTCGTCGCGACCTCGCCGCCACGGAGCGGGACGCCGTGCGCCGCGAGGATCTCCTTGCTTCGGTACTCCTGGAGCTTCAAGCGACTCTCCTGCTGCCTCCTGGACCGACGCCGCACGAGCGCACAGGTGCTCTCAGCGCGCGGGTCCGGCTGGGGATGAACCCGATTCTACGCGGGCGGCGGTGCCCGGCGCGGTTTGATTCAGGCCCCGTACACTGGAGCCTGCACCCGCCGGCGCTTTGACCGGCGCGATAGCAAGTGAGGAATGCGTGAGCTACGCCGTGACGCTGATCCCCGGCGACGGGATCGGCCCCGAGCTCGCTGACGCCGCCAGGCACGTCCTCGAAGCGACCGGGATCGGCTTCGAGTGGGATGTGCAGCAGGCTGGTGAGGCGACCATCGCCAGCGAGGGGACACCGCTGCCGGAGCGCGTGATCGACTCGATCCGTCGCAACGGAGTGGCCATCAAGGGGCCCATCACCACGCCCGTCGGATCCGGATTTCGCAGCGTCAACGTCGGGCTGCGCCAGGCGCTCGAGCTGTACGCCAACGTGCGTCCCGCGCGCTCGATGAAGGGCGTCGCGACGCGGTACGAGAACGTCGACCTGATCATCGTCCGCGAGAACACCGAGGACCTGTACGCCGGCATCGAGCATCGGGTCGGGCCAGACGCGGCGGAGAGCATCAAGATCATCACCCGCGCCGCCTCGCAGCGGATCGCGCGCTACGCGTTCGAGTACGCGCTGAAGAACGGCCGCCGCAAGGTCACCGCGGTGCACAAGGCGAACATCATGAAGCTCTCCGACGGCCTCTTCCTGGAGAGCTGTGGCCAGGTTGCCGCCGAGTACGAGGGGCGCATCGGCTTCGAGGATCGGATCGTCGACAACATGTGCATGCAGCTGGTGCAGAAGCCTGAGCTGTACGACGTCCTGGTCCTGCCGAACCTGTACGGCGACATCGTCAGCGATCTGGCGGCGGGCCTGGTCGGTGGGCTGGGCGTGGCACCCGGCGCCAACGTCGGGGAACAGGCGGCGGTCTTCGAGCCGGTGCATGGCTCGGCGCCCAAGTACGCCGGCCAGAACAAGGCCAACCCGACCGCGCTGATCCTGTCCGGCGCCCTGATGCTGCGCCACCTGGGCGAGACCGATGCCGCCGACGCGGTCGAGGCCGCGGTCCGCCACGTGATTGCCGAGGGACGCACGGTCACCTATGACCTTGGCGGCAGCGCCGGCACCCGGGAGTTCGGCGAGGCGGTTGCCGAGCGCGTTCGCGCCTGATCGACGGAGAGCCGAAGAGCCTGATCGCTCGGCGACGGTGCCCGTCGGCCGCGTTAGAATCGGAGCGCCGCTCGCTCGTGTACGTTCTTGCGGCGGTGTCCATCGGTCGAAAAGGGGACGCAGCTTGGTGACGTTGTTCGGGTACCGGATCTCCTGGGCGCAGCTCGCCTGGTTCGGGCACCGGGCCAGCGGGATCGGGGTCCTGATCTTCCTGTTCGTGCACGTCGTCGAGACGGCCACCGTGGCGCTGGGCCCCGACGTCTACAACTTCACGCAAACCCTCTATCACAACCTGCCGGCGCGACTCGGCGAGATCCTGCTGATGGCGGCGCTGGTCTACCACTCGCTCAACGGGTTGCGCGTGATCATCATGGACTTCTGGCCGCGCACCACGGTCTACTACCGTCCGCTGACCTACGGCGTGGTGGCCGCCACGGTGATCTCCATGATTCCGCTGAGCATCATCATGATCACGCCGTACGCGCCGTGGGGGCACGTCTGATGGCGGTCGGCCGCACCATCTGGACCCCGGACGACGCGACCCAGGAGCGACGTCGCAACCCGTCGCACGCCGCGCGGCCGCGTCCCGAGCAGCCCGGCCGCGAGCGCGCGTGGTGGTACTTCATGCGCATCAGCGGCCTGATCCTGGTGCTGCTCGCGCTGGGCCACATGTTCATCATGCACGTGCTGGTGCAGCTCTCCGGGCAGGAGATCAACTTCGCCTTCATCACCAGCCGCTGGGGCACGCCCTTCTGGCGCATCTACGACCTGCTGCTGCTGGTGCTGGCCCTGGTGCATGGCGTCAACGGCGCGCGCATCGTGATCGGTGACTACGTGCAGCTGCGCAGCGTGCGCGGCGTGCTCATCGGCCTGCTGCTGGTGGTGACCCTGATCTGGTTGCTGGCCGGCATCATCGTCATCGTGGCATTCAACCCCGGGGTCGGGCCCAAGGTCGGGCCGTTCTCGTGAGGCCGATGACCTCGGCGCCCCACGTGCGCACCCATGAGCTCGACGCGGTGGTGGTCGGCGCCGGCGGCGCGGGTCTGTACGCGGCGCTGGAGCTGAAGAAGGACCTCGGCGCTGACGCGCGGATCGCTGTCATCAGCAAGATCTATCCCTCGCGGTCGCACACCGGCGCGGCGCAGGGCGGGGTGTGTGCCGCGCTCGGCAACACGGAGGAGGACCACTGGGAGTGGCACTGGTTCGACACCGTCAAGGGCGGTGACTACCTGGTCGACCAGGACGCCGCCGAGGTTATGTGCCATGACGCGATCGAGACGATCATCAACCTCGAGCACCTGGGCCTGCCCTTCAATCGCACCCCTGAGGGGCTGATCGACCAGCGTCGCTTCGGCGGCCACACGCGCAACTACGGGGAGGCGCCGGTGCGTCGCTCGTGCTTCGCCGCGGACCGCACCGGCCACGCCATCCTGCACACGCTCTACCAGCAGTGCATCCGTCACGAGGTCACCTTCTACGACGAGTTCGCCATGCTGGACCTGGCCATGCCCGACGGCCCCGCCGGGCCGGTCAGCGGGATCGTGGCGCTGGAGCTGGCGACCAGCGAGATCCACAGCTTCGGGGCCAAGGCGGTGCTGCTCGCCACCGGCGGCTTCGGCAAGATGTTCAAGGTCACCTCGAACGCGCACACGCTGACCGGTGACGGCGTATCGATCGCCTACCGACGTGGCATTCCGCTCGAGGACATGGAGATGTTCCAGTTCCATCCCACCGGGATGTACAAGCTGGGCTTTCTGCTTTCGGAGGCGATGCGCGGCGAGGGCGGCTTCCTGGTCAACGGCCAGGGCGAGCGCTTCATGGAGCGCTATGCGCCGACCATGAAGGACCTCGCCTCCCGGGACGTGGTCAGCCGCAGCATCTACCAGGAGATCGCCGCCGGGCGCGGCATCGACGGCAAGGACTACGTTCACCTCGACGTGCGTCACCTGGGAGCCGAGGTGCTCAACAAGAAGCTGCCGGACATGGCCGGCTTCATCCGCACCTATTTCGGGATCGAGCCCCTCACCGAGCTGGTGCCCATCCAGCCCACGGCCCATTACGCCATGGGCGGCATCCCGACCGATATCGACGGCCGCGTCCTGGGCGACGAGCGAGGCACCGTCATCGACGGGCTGTACGCGGCGGGGGAGTGCGCCTGCGTGTCGGTGCATGGCGCCAACCGGCTCGGCACCAACTCGCTGCTCGACATCCTGGTCTTCGGACGGCGCGCCGGGATCAACATGGCCGACTACCTGCGCCGCGCGCCCGAGCCGCGTCGCGACGCGGGCGCGGAGGGATCAGCCGCCGCGCAGATCGCCGGGCTGCTGGGAGGCGCCCAGGGCGAGCGACCGGCCGTCATCCGTGCCGAGCTGCAGGAGCTGATGTTCACCAAGTGCGGCGTCTACCGCAACGGGCCTCTGCTCACCGAGTGCCGCGACGAGCTTGCCGCGCTGAAGGAGCGGGCGCAGCATCTGCTGGTGCAGGACAAGGGCTGTCGCTACAACACCGACCTGGGCGAGGCGCTCGAGCTGGGCTACCTGCTCGACTGCGCGGAGGCGACCGTGGCATCGGCGCTGGCGCGCCAGGAGAGCCGCGGCGCGCAGGCTCGCGAGGACTTTCCCGAGCGTGACGACGTCGACTGGCTGAAGCATTCGCTTGCCTTCCGCTCGGCCGATGGAGCGCAGCCCCGTCTCGCGTACAAGCCGGTCAGCGTGACGAAGTTCGAACCGAAGCCGCGGGTCTACTGAGCATGGACGTCGAGCTGCGCATCAGGCGCTTCAACCCGGAGGCGGACGAGGCACCCCACTGGGAGACCTACACCGTCGCGGCCGAGCCGACCGACCGCGTCCTCGACCTGCTGCACCAGGTGAAGTGGTTCCAGGACGGCACGCTCACCTTCCGGCGCTCGTGCGCGCACGGCGTGTGCGGCTCCGACGCGATGCTGATCAACGGCCGCAATAGGCTCGCCTGTGAATACCTCGTCCGGGATGCCGGCAGCAAGGTCAGTGTCGAGGCGCTCAAGGGCGTGCCGATGATCAAGGACCTGCTGGTCGACATGGACGGCTTCATGGACAAGTACAAGCAGGTCATGCCGTTCCTGGTCAATGACTCGGTCCCGGAGGACGGCAAGGAGCGGCGCCAGTCGCAGGCCGAGCGCGCGCGCTACGACGACACCAGCAAGTGCATCCTGTGCGCCGCCTGCACGACCGCCTGCCCGGTGTTCTGGACGAACCCTGACTACGTCGGGCCGGCGGCCATCGTCAACGCCCATCGGTTCATCATGGACAGCCGCGACGAGGCGCACGAGGAGCGCCTCGAGATCATGGCCGACGCCGACGGCGTGTGGCGCTGCCGCACCGTCTTCAATTGCGTCGAGGCCTGCCCGCGCGGGATCAACGTGACGCGCGCCATCTTCGAGGTCACCGCGGAGATCGAGCACCAGCGTGGCTGACAGCCTGCGCCTGCTGATCCATACCGATGGCGCGGCGCGCGGCAACCCCGGCCCCGCCGGCGCCGGCGCGATCCTGCGCGATGCGCGCAGCGGCGCCACGGTCGCCGAGATCGCGACCTTCCTCGGCATCCGTACCAACAACTACGCCGAATGGACCGCCGTGGAGGAGGCCCTCGGCGAGGCGCTGCGCCTCGGAGCGACGCACGTTGACCTGCGCATGGACTCGCAGCTGGTCGCGCGCCAGATCAGCGGACGGTATCGGGTCAAGCATCCGGACCTGCAGCCGATCCACGCGCGGGTGATGGCCATGCTCGGACATCTGACCGGCTACAGCATTGGCCATGTCCCGCGCGAGCTGAATAAGGATGCTGATCGTCTGTCGAACGTGGCCATCGACCAGCCACGTTCCTGACGACAATTCCGAACGGGCGTTCGATCGGGTAGAATCGGCCTCCCTGGAGGCGGCCGGACGGTCGCGGGCGGGATCGCCGAAAGGCGCCGCTCGAGGAAAGTCCGAGCTCCATGGAGCAGGTTCGCGGGTAACGCCCGTCCGCCGCGAGGCGAGGACCAGCGCCACAGTGACGATGCCCGCGCGAGCGGGAGTGAAACGCGGCAAGCTCGAGCCGGAGCAAGACCGAATAGGAGGGCGCAAAGCGACGTTCGCGTCGCAGCAGGCTGCTCGCTCAGCCCTCGGGTAGGTCGCACAGATGGATGACCGTCACCGAACCGATGTGGTTCGGGACAGAACTCGGCTTACAGGCCGCTCTCCAGGGACCTCAGTTGCGTCCTTGACCGAACTTCGGTGCAGACCTCAGTCTTCGTCGGTCCGCCAGATGGTGGTCGCCGTGCACGCACCGCAGATGGCCCGCGCCTCGTCCATGGTGCCGAGCGGGAGGGAATGCTCGGCGCCGCCCAGCAGACAATCGACCTGCACGATCCCACGTTGCGGCCTGGGCAGGACCGAAACATGGCGCACGCGACAGCGCCGGATCTTGCCACGGCGCGGGATCGCGTCGCGCGTGCCAGTATCGATGAGTGCCACCGTGCTCCTGCTCTTCCGATTGCTCGCGCCCGGCCGAATGACCGCTACCGTACGGCCGTCCACGGCAGTACCTCAATGGCGCCTTTGTACCATGCCGCGCGCTCCCGCCGTGCTCTGGCCTGCAATGCATCGGCCGCGCTAGACTCAGCGCCCCGACGCTCGATGGGGGTAAGGGTCGGCGAGCACCACAGTCGAGGGCGATCTTGTTTCGACGGAACCAGAAACGGGACGAAGCCGCAGCCGAGGCGGCGCGCGAATCGGAGCGGCGTGCGCTGTTCGCGCAGCTCGCGCAGCGACCTGAGACGGTGTGTCCCTTCCTGGGTCTGGCCGACGACCGCGTTGGCTACAGCTCGGAGACGACGCCGGAGCATCGCTGCTACGCCTTCGGCGACCCGGCGCCGCTCTCCGCCGAGCAGCAGGGCAGGGTCTGCCTGCAGCGCGGCTACGGCAACTGCCCGCGCTATCTGCGTGGCGTGCTGGTCATTCCGACTGACGAGCTCGAGGCCCTGCGACGCATGCAGCCGATGCCCGCTCCACCGGCGCCCGTTGCTGCTCAAGGCGAGTCGCGGCGCCGGGGGGCACCGCTCATCCTGGGAGGGATCCTCGCCCTGCTGCTGGTCGGTGGAGGAGCCGCCTTTCTCCTGATCCGCGGGATTCCCGGCGTCGCCGTCGTGACCAGCCCAACGCCGAGCGCCAGCCAGAGCGCGGCCCCCACCTCGTCAGGCTCAGGTGCGGTGCCGACCCCCACCCCGGAGCTGACGCCGGCACCCTCGGACGTCTTTGATCATTACGAGGTCTCGGTGGCGCCCGGCGACTATCGGATCTACGAGCTCGACAACCAGGCGCGTATCGTCAGCTCGCGGGCCGCCCGCTTCAGTGGGTACTCCTATGCCGTGGTCGGGCTCGTGAAGGCGCCGGTCCGCTCTTGGTTGGTGCTGACCGGCGGCTACACCGGATACTCGTATCTTGCGGATCGGTCAGGCCCATTTCGCATCCGCGAGGTCTACCGCGGACCGAACGGCGAGCGCAGGATCAGGTTCATCACCGCCGACCAACGCTAGGTCGAGTGGCCGGTTCCCGCGATCCGGCGCCGCGGGTCATACTTGGTGCGCAAGATGGGCAACCGTACTCCGAACCTCGTGAGTGGCCTTCGGTGATACACCGCCACCGCTGAGGAGAACGCCATGGGCAGCTCGAGCGTCGCGTCGGCCGCGTTGGATATGCGGCAGCGCGACCGCGCCGACATCCGCAACGTGGCGATCATCGCCCATGTGGACCACGGCAAAACAACGCTGGTCGACGCCATGCTGCGCCAGACCGGCACCTTCCGATCCAACCAGGCCGTGGTCGATCGGGTCCTCGACTCCGGCGACCTCGAGCGCGAGAAGGGAATCACCATTCTCGCCAAGCAGACCACCGTCGACTACAACGGGATCCGCCTCAACATCGTGGACACTCCGGGCCATGCCGATTTCGGCGGCGAGGTGGAGCGTTCGCTGCTGATGGTCGACGCCGTGCTCCTCCTGGTCGATGCGGCGGAGGGACCGCTGCCACAGACGCGCTACGTGCTGAAGAAGGCCATGGATCGTCACCTTCCGGTGATCGTCGCGCTCAACAAGATCGACCGATCCGACGCCCGCCCGGCCGAAGCGCTGGACGACGTGTATGAGCTCTTCATCGACCTCGGGGCCGATGAGCAGCAGATCGAGTTTCCGGTGGTGTACACCAACGCCAAGGCCGGAACGGCCACCCGCGACCTGGCCACGCCGGGTACCGATCTAGGCCCGCTGCTGGATCTGCTGGTGCAGGTGACACCCCCGCCCACGTACGAAGAGGGTCATCCGCTGCAGCTGCTGGTCACCAACCTGTCGGCCAACGACTACGTCGGGCGCATGGCGGTGGGCCGCATCCGCAACGGGAGCGTTCGCATCGGTCAGCGCGTGAGCATCGTCCGGGAAGATCCCGATGACACCGCGGGCGCCATAGAACCCGGTCGAACGGTGACCCTCAGCGGCACGGTTACGGCGCTGCAGACGGCGCACGGCATCGAGCGCATCGACATCGCCGAGGCTCGGGCGGGGGATATCGTTTCGGTGGCCGGACTGCCGGAGGTGACCATCGGCGACACGCTGACCGATCCCGCCGACCCGCGGCCGCTGCCGCGCCTCGACGTCGATACTCCAACGCTGCGCATGACCTTCGGCGTCAACACCTCGCCGCTGGCCGGGCGCGATGGAACATTCATGACCTCCCGGCAGATCAAGGCGCGCCTTGAGCGCGAGGTGCTGGGCAACGTCTCGATCGAGGTCCATCCAACCGAATCGGCCGAGACGTTCGAGGTGCGCGGGCGCGGCGAGCTGCAGCTGGCGGTGCTCATCGAGCAGATGCGCCGCGAGGGCTTCGAGCTCACCATCTCCCGGCCCGAGGTGATCCTGCGCACCGTCGGAGGTGAGCAGCAGGAACCCTACGAGCGCATCACCATCGACATCCCGCCCGAGTACATCGGCGTCGTCCAGCAGGCAATCGCGGCCCGACGAGGGCGCCTGGAGGAGATGAGCACCGATGCCGACGAGCGCAGCCGGATGGACTTCGTCATTCCGGTCCGTGGCTTGATCGGCTATCGCGGCCAGCTGCTCAGCGACACGCGTGGCACCGCGCTGCTGCATCAGTTCGGCGAAGGCTACGGGCCGTGGGCCGGCGAGGTCGTGCATCGCACCAGCGGCGTGCTGGTCGCTGATCGAAGCGGTGAGACGCGTGCCTACGCGCTCTCCAGCCTCATCGAGCGCGGCGAGCTGTTTGTCGGCGCGTCGGTGGAGGTCTATGAGGGCATGATCATCGGCGAGAGCTCTCGGCCGGGTGACATGGACGTCAACCCAACGAAGTCCAAGAAGCTCTCCAAGATGCGCACCCAGGCGACCGACGGCGACTACCGCATCCTGACCCCACCACGACAGCTCACCCTCGAGTCGGCGATCGAGTTCATCGACGCCGATGAGCTGGTCGAGGTGACGCCCACCATGATCCGTCTGCGCAAGCGGCTGCTCGCCCAGCACGATCGGCGCCGCGCGGCGGGCGCCGCCTACGAGCGTCGCCGGGAGAGCAGTTAGCTCGCACGCGGCGCGTGCTTCTCGGCGCTCGCAGCGAGCCTCGCCTGATTCCAGCCGGAATCAAACGAGTGACACTCACCGGCTCAGTTGCCGTTGAGTCGTGTGGCGCATCAAACCGACCGATCACGACGGTGCAGCCCGTCGAATGCCGCCGATCTGAGTCGCGTGACGAATAAGTCGCCGGCGAGCCGCTCGCTCCCCGTCATTTGAGTCCAGGGGGAATCTGAGGACCAACGCGGCGGCAAGCGCTCGCCCGGAGCGTGGCCCCGACGCTGGCCAGAAGGTACTGCCGAAAAAGCCTTGACGGGAGGTCGCTGGTCTGTACAATGGCGGCCAGTGGCCCAAAGTGGGGCTGAATGGGGACCGATGGTGAAGCGAGCCGATGGACCGAATCTCCTTTCTGACCGGCGAGTTCAGGCACGCGCTGGACGATCGCGGGCGCGTCGCGATCCCGGCGCGCTTCCGCCCGCGCCTCGGACAGGGAGCGACCCTGGCCCGCTGGCTCGACGGCTGCTTGGCCATCTTTCCGGCCGATGCATGGGAGGAGCTGGCGGCAAAGCTCCAGGCATTGCCGACCACCAACGCGGCGGCACGCCAGTTCGGCCGCTTCATGTCGTCAGGCGCGGTCGAGGTGGAGCTCGACAAGCAGGGGCGCGTCCTGGTGCCGGGCTATCTCCGGGAATACGCCGCGATCGAGAGCGGCGAGGTTGTCGTGGTCGGAGCGCTGAACCGGCTCGAGATCTGGGCGCCATCGGCCTGGCAGCCGTATCGCTCGAAGATCGAGGACGAGCCGGAGGCGCTGGCCGAGCACCTCGCCGAACTGGGTATCTAGTGGGCCGCGACGCCATGACGCACGTCACGACCCCGCCATTGATGCGTCTCCGGGCCGATCGGCCCGTCATCCGACCAGAGAGGTGCAGCCGCACATGGGAGAAGGGCACCTGCCGGTCCTCGTCGACGAGGTTCTTGCCTCGTTGGCGCTGGGGCCCGGCAGCTCCACTGCGGACTGCACGGTCGGTGGCGGTGGGCACGCCGAACGGCTGCTGGAGGCCACGTCTCCCGGTGGTCGCCTTCTCGGCCTCGATGCCGACAGGGCGGCCATCGCGGAGGCGCACCGCACCCTCGCGCGTTTCGGCGATCGCGTCGTCCTGGTGCAGGCCAATTTCGCGTCGCTCTTCAGCGTGGCAGCCGAGCACGGCTTCGAGTCGCTTGACGGCTGCCTCTTCGACCTCGGCCTGTCCAGCTACCAGCTGGCCGATGTGGGGCGTGGCTTCTCGTTCGCGAGCAGCGCGCCCCCGGACATGAGATTCGATGAAACGTCAGGTCTCTCCGCTCTCGAGCTCATCGACCGCTCCTCGGAGCGAGAGCTCGCCGGAATCCTCGCGACGTTTGGTGAGGAGCGCCGTGCAGGCCGCCTCGCGAAGGCGATCCTGGCGGCGCGTGCGGAGGGGCGGATCGTGACTGCCGGCGACCTTGCGACAGTGGTGGCGCAGGCCACGCCGACGCGAACCCGAAGCGTCGACCGTGGACGGATCCATCCCGCGACGCGCACCTTTCAGGCGCTTCGCATCGCCGTGAACCGTGAGCTCGAGGTGCTGGGAGGGGGTCTGGCCGGCGCGCTGGCGGCACTGCGCCCCGGCGGTCGCCTGGCCGTCATCAGCTATCACTCTGGGGAGGATCGCATCGTGAAGCGTTTCGTGGCCCGCGAGAGCCGCGACTGCGTGGAGGACCCGCTCCCGCCGATCTGCACCTGCGGGCATCGGGCACAGCTGCGACCGATCAGCAGGGGCGCCATCAGGCCGACCGCCGAGGAGGTGCGTCGCAACCGCCGCGCGCGCAGCGCTCGACTGCGCATCGCCGAAAAGCTCGCCGTGGCGAGCGACAGCAACGCCACCCGGAGGAACTCATGAGCAAAGGACGAACCCGACACCAGGCCAGCCGACGTCGCGTGTACAGCGCCCGCCAGCGGGAGCTGCGCGCGCGGCACGTCGTCGCGGCCCCGGACGAGCAGTACTGGCTCGGCGACAAGGTCGCCGCAATCGAGATCGAGGAGGGCCTCGACTTCGAGTCACCAACGTCCTGGAGCGTTCGCCTCGGCAGTCGCGCCAGCGCCGCCTGACGACGAGAGGAGGAGCTGCACATGGCTGTCATCGGAGCGCGCCCGGCAACCGGGATCTGGTTCCCGGGACGACGGGCACGTCCGCGCCCACGTCCCGCCGCACGAACGCGCACGCGCGCCGCAGCCGGTCGGCGTCGACGCGAGATCGGCGGCGTCTCGGGCTTTCTGGTGGGCATCGCAGCCGCTGCCGGCCTGGCGCTCTTTTATCTCTCGCAGTCGAGCCACGTGGCCGCCACCGGCTACCAGATCGATGCGCTGCAGTACACCGTTGACCAGCTCATGCAGGCGCAGCAGCAGCTGATCCTGCAGATCGGCCAGGCGCGCTCGCCATCCCAGATCGAGGCGCGCGCCCGGAGCGAGCTCAAGCTCGTGTCGCTCGGGCAGGATGTCGTCCGATTCGCACCCCGCAGCAGCACGACCGGCGCAACCACCACAACCGGCGGAGGCGCCCAGCAGTCGACGGTGCCAGCCGCAGCGCATCACTGATCGACCGAATCAACCCACCAAGCGAGGCGTAACACCAGCATGCTGGCCAGGACCGACAGCCGCGCGCGGGCGCTCTTCCTGCTGATCGTCGTCTCGATCGTCGCGAGCCTGATCGGAGCCAGGCTGGTGTGGTGGCAGGTTCTCGACCAGCAGCGGCTCGCGTTGATGGCGCTGGACCAGCTGGCACAGGTCCAGACGATTCCCGCCGAGCGCGGCGAGATTCGTGACTCGAGCGGCGTGCTGCTGGCGACCTCGGTCGACCTGCAGTCGATCTTCGCCACACCGCCATCGGTCGAGGAACCAGGGCGCACGGCCGAGCTGCTCGCTCCCATTCTTGGCCTGGACAGGGTGGAGCTGACCAGCCGCCTGGCATCGCGGGCCGCGTGGACCTGGCTGAAGCGACGGGTCGATCCTGCCGTCGCGGCCAGGGTGCGCGCCCTCAACCTCGCCGGAATCGGGATGCTGCCCGAGACGAAGCGGATCTACCCGGTGACTGGCGCATCGCCCGGAAGCACCATCGCGGCGCAGGTTCTCGGCTTCGTCAACCTGGACGGAACGGGCCAATACGGCATCGAGGGCGCCGAGAACGCGCTGCTCGCCGGCGAGCCCGGATCGGTGACCGCGCAGGAAGACGTCATCGGTCGGCGGATCGCGGACTCCGTCCGTCAGCTGAAGGACCCGGTGAACGGCGCCGATGTCACGCTGACCATCGATGCCGGCCTGCAGCACCTGCTCGAGACGAAGATGTGGGACACCTACCAGAAGAACCATGCCAAGGGCGTGACCGGGATCGTGATGGATGTCCGCAGCGGTGCCATCAAGGCCATGGCCAGCTACCCCAGCTTTGACGCCAACAACTATGTCCGGACCAATGAATCGCTGTTCACGAGCCCGGCCGTCAGCGCGCAGTACGAGCCGGGATCGGTGATGAAGGCCTTCACTGTCGCGGCGGCGCTCGACGCCGGGGCGATCACAACCAGCGACCGGGTGGTCGACAACAACAACCTGCGCATCGGCAAGGTGCGCATCCAGAACGCCGATCGCTATCAATTCCCGTGGGGGCACGGTCCGCTCACGCCGGGCGACGTGCTCAAGCTGTCGAACAACGTGGGTGCGGCGAAGATCGCGCTCAAGCTGGGTGGCCAGAAGCTGTACCAGGCGTTCAAGCGTTTTGGCTTCGGGTCGCCGACCCGGATCGAGATCTCCGGTGAGGCGAGTGGCGTGGTCTGGGATCCGTCCGGTCCGCGCGGCTCCGGCGACCTGACCACCGCGCAGAACGCGTTCGGCCAGGGGCTGGCGGTGACCGCCGTCCAGCTCGTGTCGGGCTACGCGGCGATCGCCAACGGGGGAACGCTGGTCACGCCGCACGTCATCGCCGGTTGGACCGATGCGCAGGGCGTGCATCACGACACGCAGCTCCCCGCTGGCCAGCGGATCATGCGCCAGGAAACCGCGCACACGGTGCTGCGCCTGCTCACCGCCGCGGTCGACGACGGGATCGCCAGCCTGGCGCAGGTGCCCGGCTACTCGGTCGCGGGCAAGACCGGCACGGCCGAGGTGGCTGGCCCGGTGCAGCACCGCGTGGCCGATGGGCTCGATGCAAACGGCAAGGCGAAGTACAGGATCGTGACGCGCTACGAGTACATCAGCAACTGGATCGATTCGAGCTTCGTGGGTGTCATGCCCGCCAGCAACCCGCAGCTCGTGACGCTGATACTGATGCATCGCCCGGCGACCTGGGGCCGCTACGTCATGGCCGAGCGTCCCGACCAGGTCTTCCACCAGCTCGCACCGCAGATGCTGGACTACCTGGCCATTCCTCCGGATCGCGCGCTGCCGGTGGCGGCAAAGTGAGGCTGGTAGACTCGCGGGGAACCACCACGGGTAGCCGCGTGCCTCCGTCGATTCGCCTCGAAGACCTCCTGGCCGCCACCGGTGGCCGACTCATCGGGCCGACGACCATCTCCACCTTTCGGGGGGCCGCCGTCGATTCGCGCAACGTCACGCCGGGCTGCTGCTTCGTCGCGCTGCGCGGCGAACGCGTCGATGGCCACGCCTTCGTCGACGACGCGCTGCGCGCTGGCGCCAGCGTGCTGCTGGTGGCGCGACCGGTGGCCGTGTCCGGCGACGCCGCCGTCGTGCAGGTCGCCGATCCGCTGCACGCCCTGCAGGAGCTCGCCGCCTGGTGGCGTTCGCGCTCGGCCGTGCGCGTGGTGGGGATCACCGGCTCGACCGGCAAGACGATCGCCAAGGAGATCGTGGCCGACGTCCTGAGCCGCTGCCTGCAGGTGCTGCGCAACAAGGGCAACCTGAACAGCGAGAGTGGGCTGCCGATGATGCTGCTGGAGCTCGAACCGGAGCACCAGGCCGCGGTGCTGGAGATGAGCATGTACACCGTCGGCGAGATCGCGCGCCTGGCGGAGATCGCTCGCCCGGAGGTCGGCGTGGTGCTGGCGGTGCATCCGACGCATCTCGAGCGCGCCGGGAGCGTGGAGAGGATCGCCGAGGCGAAGGCCGAGCTGCCCGCGTCATTGCCGCCCGACGGCCTGGCGGTGCTCAATGCCGACGACCCTCGCGTCGCGGCCATGGAGCGCGTGACGCGAGCGCCGGTCCTCAGCTTCGGGATCGGCGATGCCGCCGATGTGCGAGCCACCGAGGTCGAGTCGCTCGGCCTGCGCGGCACCGCCTTCACGTTGCGCGCGCCGTGGGGCGCGCGGCGCGTGGTGAGCGCCACGCCGGGACGTCATCTCGTCCCGCACGCCCTGGCCGCGGCCGCCGTGGCGCAGCACTTCGAGGTTCCGCTGTCCGAGGTGGCGGCGGCCCTGGAGCAGGGCAGCCACGCCGCGCATCGCATGGCCATTGGCGAGGCCAGCAGCGGCGCCACGGTGGTCGACGACACCTACAACGCGTCGCCGGTGAGCGTCGCGGCCGCGCTCGACTTCGTGGCGGAGACGCCGGTCCACGCGGGGCGCCGCCGCCTTGTGGTGCTCGGCGACATGCTCGAGCTCGGACCCGATGAGGAGCGGCTGCATCGCGAGATCGGGACGCGGGCGGGGCGCCTCGCCGACGGGCTGGTGACGGTCGGTGCACGCGGACGCTGGATCGCTGCCGCGGCCCGCGCGGCGGGCCTTCGCGCCGTGGCCATCGCGGCCGATGCCGACGAGGCGGCCGAGCTGGTCGAGGCGACGCTGGCGCCCGGCCCCGGCGATCTGCTGCTGGTCAAGGCATCGCGCGATATCGGCCTCGAGCGCCTCGTCGCCGCGCTGGGCGTGGCCCCGTGCTGAGCATCGTGCTCGCCCTGCTGCTGGCGTTCGTCGGCGTGGTGCTGTTGGCCCCGGTCTACATCGGCCTGCTGCAGCGGTTGGGCTTCGGCAAGCAGATCCGCCTCGAAGGGCCCACTGGTCACCTGAGCAAGGCCGGCACGCCGACCATGGGCGGCATGCTGCTGGTCGTGGTCGTCATGTTCCTGGCGATGGCCATGCGCATCGAGGACGTCTTCACCCTGGCGCCCATGCTGGCTCTGGTCGGCGTCGGCATCCTGGGTGCGATCGATGATTTCGTGAACATCCGCACCGGGATCGGCATGCGCGGGCGCTACAAGCTCGTCTGGCAGACCGCCGTGGCCCTGCTGGCGGCGTTCTACCTCCAGCGTCACTTCCACCTCGATGCCCTGAGCGTTCCCGGCATCGGCACGGTGAGCGTCGGGCCGATCCTGTTCGTGCTGTTCGTGGCCTTCATCATCGTGGGCGCCAGTAACGCGGTGAACCTGACCGATGGCCTCGACGGGCTGGCGGGTGGCGTCCTGATCTTCAGCTTCGTCGCCTACCTGCTCATCGCGCTGGTCGAGGTTCCCGGGCTCAAGCCCAGCCAGCCCAACCTGGCCATCTTCTGCGCGTTGATCATCGGCGGGCTGATGGGCTTCCTGTGGTTCAACGTGCATCCCGCGCAGCTGTTCATGGGCGACGCCGGTGCGCTCTCGATGGGCGCCACGCTGGCGGTGGTGGCGACCATCACCACCCAGCTGCCGCTGCTCGCGGTGATCGGGGTCGTCTTCGTGGCGGTGACGCTGTCGGTCATCCTGCAGGTCGGCTCGTTCAAGCTGCGTGGCCGGCGCATCTTCCGCATGGCGCCGGTGCAGCACCATTTCGAGCTGGTCGGCTGGGCCGAGGAGAAGATCACGGTTCGCTTCTGGATCGTCTCGGCGCTGGCCGGGCTGCTTGGCTTCAGTGTCTTCCTGGCCAGCGCGCACGGGCTGTAATGAGGCCGCAGCCGATGACCGCACCTCGCTCGGTGGCCACTCCGGCGGACCTGGCCGGTCGCCGCGTGCTGGTGCTCGGCCTGGCGCGCTCGGGCGTCGCGGCAGCGCGCTTCCTCATCGCTGCGGGCGCGCAGGTGACCGTCTACGACCGGCGCTCCGCCGACACGCTGATGGATGCATTGGCGGCTCTCGGCGATCGGCCGCTGCGACAGGCGCTCGGCGTGCCACCTGACGAGGCCGCTGCGCTGCTGGCCGATGCCCAGCTGGTCGTCACCAGCCCGTCGATCTCGCGCCACTTCCCGACCACCGATGCCTGGCTTCGCTCGTCCCTGGCCGAGGCCGAGGCACGCGGCATACCGGTGCTCAGCGAGTCGGACCTCTTCCTGCGGCTGACCCGCGCGCGGGTCCTGGCGATCACCGGCACGAAGGGCAAGACCACGACCACGGCGCTGCTCGGCGCGATGCTGGCGCGGGCCGAGATCCCGCACCTGGTGGGCGGCAACATCGGCACGCCGCTCATCGAGCGGGTCGAAGAGCTTGGGCCCGATGATTGGGCCGTGCTCGAGCTCTCGGAGCTGCAGCTGCCGACCATCTCGCGCGGCGCCGACCTGACGCTCTACACCAACATCATGGCCGACCACCTCGACCGGCACGGAACGCTGGCGGCCTACCGCGCGGTGAAGGCGCGGTTGGCCGAGCTGGCGCGGGGACCGGTCGTCCTCAACGGCGAGGACCCCGGCTGCCGCGAGCTGGCCGCGCGCCTGCCCCGGCTGGACCTGCACTGGTACGGCCTCGCCACCGGCGAGGCGCACGTGGCCGATGACCAGCTCGTGCTGGACGAGACGCCGCTGCTCTCCGTCGCGGAGGTGCCGCTCCCGGGCGCGCACATGCTGCGCAACGTGGCCGGCGCCGCGCTGGCCGCCTTGCTGGCCGGCGCATCGCGGCCGGCGATCGCCGCCGCGATCCGCGACTTTCCCGGGGTGGCGCACCGCCTGGAGACCCTCGGGGAGTGGCACGGCGTGCGCTTCGTCAACGATTCGCAGGCCACCATTCCGGCCGCCGCCATCGCCGGCCTGCAGGCCTTCGCGGAACGACCGATCGTGCTGATTGCCGGCGGCCAGGGTAAGGGGCTCGACTACGTCGCGTTCGCCGACGAGATCGTCGGGCGGGCCCGCAGCGTGGTGCTCATCGGCGAGACCGCGGATGAGCTGGCGGCCCATATTGCCGGCCGCGTCCCCGTGCAGCGTGCTTCCGACATGGCCGAGGCCGTGGCGCGTGCCGCCGCGACCGCGAGGAGTGGCGACGTGGTGCTGCTCAGCCCGGCCGCCGCGAGCTTCGACATGTTCACCGACTATGTCGCTCGCGGCGATGCGTTTCGAGCGGCCGTGGCCGCCATCGGTCCAGTAAAGGAGGCCGAATGAGCGCCGTGACTGTCGTCGCCGGGCGGCGCGTCGCACGAACTGGCGTCAGGCGCGAGCGTCACGCGGCCGCCTACCCCCTGCTGCTGGCGGTCATCGCGCTGGTCGCCGCTGGCGTGGTGATGGTCTACTCGGCCTCGAGCGTGCGCGCCTACATCGCCAGCGACGATTCGGCCCTGTACGGCGTGCAGCAGGCGATCTGGGCGGCCATCGGCCTGACCCTGATGTACCTCGCCAGCCGGATCGACTTTCGGCTGCTGCGCTACCTGGCCATCCCAGCCTACCTAGGCACCATGGCCCTGCTGGCGCTCGTGCTGGTGCCCGGGATCGGCGCCGAGGTCGGTGGCTCGCGGCGCTGGATTCCACTCCCGGCGGTGGGCGCCTTCCAGCCGGCTGAGCTCGCCAAGCTGGCGATCTGCCTCTACCTGGCCCACTGGCTGGATCGCCGCGGCCGCGAGGCGCGTGGCTTCTGGAATGGGTTCATCCCGTTCGGGCTGCTGGTGGCGCCCGGCTTCGTGCTCATAGCCGCCGAACCGGACCTGGGGACGGCGGGCGTCTTCATGGCATCGGCCCTGGCCATCTTCTTCATGTCCGGCGCCAACCTGATCTACCTCACCGGGGTCGGCGCCGCCGTCCTCGGCTCGGTGATCGTGATGGTCACCAACACCGGCTACCAGATGCAGCGCGTGCAGAGCTTCCTGGATCCCTTCAAGGATCCGCTGCACACTGGCTACAACTCGATCCAGGCGCTGATGGCCCTGGCGCTGGGCGGTATCAGCGGTCTGGGCCTGGGGGCCAGCAAGCAGAAATATCTCTACCTGCCGGCGCCCTCGACCGATTTCATCTTCGCCATCATCGGCGAGGAGTGGGGATTGATCGGCACGCTGGCGGTGGTGGCGCTCTTCGTGGTGATCGCCTACCAGGGCTTTCGCATCGCGATCGACGCGCCCGACACCTTCTCTGGCCTGTTGGCAGCGGGCATCACGACCTGGCTGGTGGCGCAGGCCTGCATCAACATGATGGTCGTCACCGCGCTGCTGCCGGTCACCGGCATCCCGCTGCCGTTCATCAGCTACGGTGGCTCGGCGCTGATCATCAACCTCCTGGCGGTCGGCATCCTGCTGTCGATCAGCCGCGAGACCAATCACACGGGGACCTTGTTCGATGCGGTATCTGGTGTCGGGCGGCGGGACCGGCGGCCACGTGTACCCCGCGCTGGCCGTCGCGCGGGCACTGCGCGACGCGCAGCCCGATCTTGAGCTCAGCTACGTCGGCGGCGTGCGCGGCATGGAGCGGCGCATCGTCGGCGACCTGCTGCCGTACCACCGGCTCGTGGTTCGCTCGCTGCGCAGCGCGGGACGCGACGTGCACCTGGTGCTCGATCCACTGCGCCTCGGCGCATCCGTCCCGCAGGCCTGGGCGCTGCTCGCTCGGCTGCGCCCGCAGGTCGTTTTCACGACCGGCGGCTACCTGGGCATCCCGCTGGTCATGGCGGCGCGAGCGCGCGGCATTCCGAGCCTGGTCTGGGAGGGGAACGTGATCCCGGGACGGGCGACGCGCGCCGTGGGGCGGCTCGCCACGCGGGTGGCGGTCTCGTTTCCGCCGACGCTGGCCGCCTTTCCGGGCAAGAGCTTCGTGTCCGGCACGCCGATTCGCTCATTCGAGGGGATCTCGCGCCCGAGCGCGCGTGCCCACCTGGGCGTGGCTCCCGACGACCGGCTGCTGCTCGTCTTCGGCGGGTCGCAGGCGGTGGCGCGGCTCACCTCGGCGCTGCTCGGCGCGCTGCCGAAGCTGCTGCCCGACTGGCGAGTGCTGCACCTGGCCGGCGAGGCCGGCATGCAGCAGGCGCAGGACGCGCGTGACGCCCTTGCCGAGCCGATGCGCGACCGCTACCGCCCGGTTCCGTTCCTGACCGACGAGATGGCCGAGGCATTGGTCGCCGCCGACCTGGTGCTCGGCCGTGCCGGCTCGTCGACCTGCGCCGAGGTGGCCGCCGTGGGGGTTGCTTCAATCCTGGTGCCGTACCCGTACGCCGGCGCGCACCAGCGTGCCAACGCCGCGTGGCTCGCCGATGGGCATGCCGCGGTGGTGGTTCCCGATGCGCAGCTCGACGCCGAGCGGCTGCTCGCCGAGGCGACGGCGCTGCGCGACGAGGCAACCCGCCTGCGGCAGGCCGACGCCGCGCGCGCACTCGGTCGCCCCGATGCGGCGGCCGCCATCGCCGCAGAGCTGCGGGCGCTGGCCGGCGGCGGTCCGCTGCCATCGCTTGGTGGGTCGCCCGCGTGAGCACACTGGTCGCCGGCCGGCTCGAGGCCCTCGACCGCCTGGCGGCGGAGCGGGGGGTCGAGCTGCTGCGCGACGCGCCGTTGGCGCCGCTCAGCACGCTGCGCGTCGGTGGATCGGCCGACCGCCTCGCCGCGCCACGCGGCCGTGACGAGCTGCTGGCCGTGCTGAGCCTGGCGCGCGCCGCGCAGGTACCGTTCTTCGTCCTCGGCAATGGCAGCGACGTGGTGGTCAGCGACGCGGGTATCCGCGGCCTGGTGATCCGCAATCGGGCGCGCGCGCTCATCATCGACGGCGAGCGCGTCAGTGCCGACGCCGGCGCGCCGATGGCCCTGCTGGTCAAGCGCTGCATGACGGCCGGCGTGGCCGGGCTCGAGTTCGGGATCAGCATTCCGGGGTCGCTCGGCGGCGCGGTGTGGGCCAATGCCGGGGCGCATGGCGGCGAGATGGCGGGCGTCGTCGCATCGATCGAGGCCTGGGGCCCTGACGACGGAAGCGTACGCACCCTCGCCGCCGCCGAGTGCGCGTTTGCGTACCGCGAGTCGCGCTTCAAGCACTCGGGCGAGGTGGTGGTCGGCGCCACGCTGGCGCTGTCACCCGGCGAGCCCAGCGAGATCGCGGGACGCGTGGCCGAGCACCAGGCGCAGCGCGTCGCGACCCAGCCGCTGGCCGACCAGAACGCCGGCAGCGTCTTCCGCAATCCGCCGGGCGACCATGCCGGTCGGCTGGTGGAGGCCGCGGGGTTGAAGGGCGAGCGCCTGGGCAGCGCGCAGGTCAGCACGCTGCACGCGAACTTCATCGTGACCGATCGCGGTGGGTGGGCCGCCGACGTCCGCGCCCTGGGCGATCGGGTGCGCCGGATCGTGGCGGAGCGATTCGGGGTCGACCTGCACTACGAGATCGAGTTCGTTGGCGACTGGACCGATGGCGAGGCGGCTCCATGAGCCAGCGCCTGCGAGTCGGGATCTTCGCCGGCGGCCGCTCGGCCGAGCACGAGGTGAGCGTTGCCTCGGCGGAGGCGGTGCTGCGCGCCATCGATCGATCGCGCTACGAGCCGTACCTGATCTACATCGATCCCGACGGCCGCTGGCACCTGCCCGATGGACCCTCGGCGCAGCTCGGCGCTGGTTCGCTGGCCGGCCTGCTGGGAACTGGCACGCCGGAGCAGCGCAGCGTGCCCGCGACGGCCGCGCGCTCGGATGCCACCGCGCTGGCGCCACGCGTCGCGCTGCAGCCGCTGGCCGAGGCGATCGATGTCGCCTTCCTGGTGGTCCACGGCCCGTTCGGCGAGGACGGCACGCTGCAGGGATTCCTCGAGCTGGCCGGCATCCCGTACATCGGGGCAGGGGTGCTGGCCAGCGCGGTGGCCATGGACAAGGTCGTCTTCAAGGACCTGCTGCGCGGCCACGGACTGCCGGTGGTCGACTACACCTGGTTTCGGCGGGCCGCATGGCGGGATGAGCCGCAGCGCGTGCTGCACGAGATCGGTCAGCAGCTGGGTGAGCGCGTCGTCGTCAAGCCGGCGCGCCTCGGGAGCAGCGTGGGGATGAGCCTGGCGCATGGGCCCCAGGAGCTGCCGGCGGCGCTCGAGGCGGCCTTCGCCTACGACAGCAAGGCGATCGTCGAGGCCTACGTGGCCGATGCGCGCGAGCTGGAGTGTGGCGTGCTCGGCAACGACGATCCGATCGTCTTCGAGCCGGGCGAGGTGAAGAGCCACCACGAGTGGTACGACTACGAGGCCAAGTACGTCGAGGGGTTGGCCGACGTCCTGCCGCGCGCCAGCATCGACCCGTCGCTTGCCGCGCGCCTCAAGCAGCTGGCGCTGGCCGCCTATCGCGCGGTCGACTGCGCAGGGATGGCGCGCGTCGACTTCCTGGTGCCGTCCGCTGCCGTCTATGTCAGCGAGATGAACACGCTCCCCGGGTTCACCACCACGAGCATGTTTCCCAAGCAGGCCGAGCTTGCCGGACTCTCCTTCGAGGCGCTCATCGCGCGGCTGATCGATCTTGGGCTCGAAGCCGCGGGCGAGGGGCGCACGCCGGCCGCCATGGAAGGGGACGCGTGATGGTTGGCCGGTCGAAGGGGTCGAACACGTCCAGGACGGCGAAGCTCTCAAAGGCGTCGAAACCCGCGAAGGTCACGCCACCGCGCTCGGGCGCCGGCGCCGGGGTCGCGGCGCACCCGCGGCGTCGCGGCGCCCATGCTCGGCGACCCGTCCCGCCGCTGCGCCAGCGCTTCCGGCCGCGCCTTCCGTCGGCCGGCCGCACGATTGCCGCATTGCTCTTCGCCGGCCTGCTCGGCGGCCTGCTGCTACTGCTCAACGGCCCGTGGCTGCGGGTGCAGCGCATCGCGTTCGCCGGGGGTCAGCTGACCAGTGCGGAGCAGCTCCGCACCGTGCTCGAGCCGGTGCGCGGCGCGTCGCTGCTGGCGCTCGACGTCGACGCCATCACCGCCGAGCTGCGGAGACTGCCGGCCGTCGCGGACGCAGGAATCGAGCCGTCGCTGCTGGGTGAGGTGCGCGTCACGATCGCCGAGAAGCAGCCTGCGTTCGTGTGGCGGACGAGTGCGCTGCAGCTGATCGGCGCGTCGGACGGCACGCTGATGGCCAGTCTGCCGCTGGGCTCACCCCTCGCGCCGCAGCTCGCCCGGCTGCCGTTCGTCGACGACCGACGCGGCGCGTCATGGGCGCTGCGCAGCGGTGACCACATCGCCGCGCAGACGATGCAGACGGCGCTGCGCTTCGTGGCGCTCGATCCGGCGCGGCTCGGCTCGACGACCAAGCGCCTGACGGTGCGGCTCGACGACGAATACGGCTTCATCGTCGTCGCGGTACAGCCAACCTGGCAGGCCGCGTTCGGCTTCTACGGCCTCGACCCGAAGGACGACGAGGCGACCGTCGGCAATCGGATTGAGCGCCAGATGGGCGCGCTGCGGACCCTCTTCGCCCAGCGGCCCGAAGGATCGGTCGGCTGGGTCGATGCGCGCAACCCGGGAAAGGTATATTTCCGTGCGAAGGGCTGACGCGTGCCGGACCAGCGATCGGGGGCGCCGGCCCGAGCTACGTTCCGCACCGAGTACGTCTGAGCATGTGGCTTCCACTCGTCGGCCTGGCCATCGGGCTCGTCCTTGGCCTGGTCATGAACGTGACCGTCAGCCCCGACCTGGCGCGCTACAGCGCCGTCGCCATCCTGGCCGGGCTCGATTCGGTGCTGGGCGCGGTCAGGGCAGAGCTCGACGCGCATTACGACAACCGCGTCTTTCTCTCTGGATTCGTGACCAATGCGCTGGTGGCGGTGGCGCTCACCTTCGTCGGCGACCGGCTGGGGATCGACCTCTACCTGGTGGCGCTCTTCGCCTTCGGGCTGCGCATCTTCCAAAACGTGGCGTTGATTCGGCGCCACTTCCTGTAGGCTCGGGCAACGGCATCGGCCGTGACGTGACTCGCCTGACATCGGGGAGGTAGCTTGGACAGGGAAACGGTCCTAGTCGGCATCGACGCCGGCACGACCAAGGTGACGACCCTCATCGGCGAGGTCGGTCGGTCGGGCGACGTCAACATCATCGGCTACGGCATCGGTCCGTCGGTTGGGATGAAGAAGGGTATGGTCGCCAACATCGACCAGACGGTGAACTCGATCGCCGCGAGCATCGAGAAGGCCGAGCGCCTGTCCGGCTACAAGATCAGCTCCGCCTTCGTGAGCGTGGGCGGGAGCCATATCGGCAGCCAGAACAGCCGTGGCGTGGTCGCCGTGTCCGGGCACAAGCGAGAGGTGAGCCGCGAGGACGTCGCCCGCGCGACTGACGCGGCGAGGGCCGTCCAGGTGCCGTCCAACCGCGAGATCCTGCATGTTCTGCCGCGCGGCTACATCGTCGATGGGCAGGAGGGGATCAAAGACCCGCTGGGCATGAGCGCCGTGCGCCTGGAGGTCGAGACCCATATCGTGGCCGGCGCCGCGACCTCGGTGCAGAACCTCTCCAAGTGCATCAGCCAGGCGAACGTGCAGATCGACGAGCTGGTGATCAGCTCGCTTGCAGCCGCCGAGGCGACCCTGACCGATACCGAGAAGGAGCTCGGCGTGCTGGTGGCCGATATCGGCGGCGGCACCACGGACGTGGCGATCTTCGTCGACGGCGCGATCTACCACAGCGCCGTGCTGCCGGTGGGCGGCATCAACGTCACCAATGACGTGGCGATCGGCCTGCGCACCTCGCTCAACCTGGCCGAGGAGATCAAGATCAAGCACGGCACGGCGAACCTGGCCGAGGTCGGGCCGGAGGAGCTGCTCAACGTGGCGGTGCTGGGCGACAGCGGCGGCCAGACGATCCAGCGGCGCAAGCTGTCCGAGATCATCGAAGCGCGCATGAGCGAGATCTTCTCGCTGATCCGCGAAGAGGTGAAGCGCTCCGGGCACTCCGGCATGCTGCCGGCCGGGGTGGTGCTCACCGGCGGGGGTGCTCGCCTGGGGGGTGCCACCGAGCTGGCGCGCGAGGTGCTCGAGATGCCGGTGCGCATCGGGGCGCCGCAGGGCGTTGGCGGTCTGATGGACCAGCTCTCCAACCCTGCCTTCGCGACGCCCATCGGCCTGCTGCTGTGGGGCGCCAACCATATCGGCACCGAGCCGCTGGGCGCCTATGGCAACGGCTCGCCGGTCGGCGCCGGGATGAGCCGCTTCATCGACTGGATCCGGGGCCTCTTCCCCGCTTGAACCGATGATCGCCCGGAGCCTTGATGACATCATCGGCAAAGTCGCCTGGCGCGAGTTCTACGTGGCCGCGGGCGCGACCGCGGTGCTCGGCGGCCCGGTTCATCCGGCCAGACGAGCGATCATCTGACACCTGTCGCAGCCGGCTTGTGACCAGGTGGTCAGCCCCTGGTCGTCGCCGGTCGTCGCCCGTCTCCGCGGCCGACGTCGCCAAATGTTGCGCAGGTGAGCACGACGACGCGCCGGACTGTCCCGCGGTGCCCCGAACGAGGCCGGCGCCGCCAGATGTTGCGCTGGTGAGCAGGACGACGCTCCTGGGCGGTTCGGCGCCCCGTTTGCAACCTCCGCTGCTCACCACGCCAACATATGGCGCTGTCGCACCCCCACCCCCAAGGTGAGCCCTCGCCCAGGGCACCCGCTCGCACCCCGCTCGCACCCGCTCGCACCCCGCGAACTTTGGCCCCGTTGGCGGGCGAGCGCGCCCTCTATCCACCGACACTTCCCACGATGTGGATAACTTTCCGGCGCATTGTGGAAAAGTGCCGACGCGGCCCCATGAGCAGTCGCTAGAATCGGTCAAACCCGCGAGCCCCGGGTTTGCAAGCTCCATAAGCGCGCAGGAGAAGAACCCCATGCCGCTCCGGTCGGACGCAGAAAACTTCGCACTCATCAAGGTCATCGGCGTTGGTGGCGGCGGCAGCAACGCCGTCAACCGGATGATTCGCGCCGAGATGATGGGTGTCGAGTTCATCGCCGTGAACACTGACGCACAGGCGCTCCTGCAGAGCGACGCGCCGCACAAGATCCGCATCGGCGACAAGATGACCCGCGGCCTCGGTGCCGGCGCCGACCCGAACGTCGGCCAGCGCGCCGCGGAGGAGGATTCGGAGAAGATCTACGAGGCGCTCAAGGACGCCGACATGATCTTCATCACCGCCGGCATGGGCGGTGGCACGGGGTCGGGCGCGGCGCCGGTGATCGCCGAGATTGCCAAGGACCTGGGCGCCCTCACGGTCGGCGTCATCACCAAGCCGTTCAGCTTCGAGGGTGTGCGCCGCAAGCTCGTCGCCGAGCAGTACTCCGAGCTGCTCAAGGAGAAGTGCGACACCCTGATCACCATTCCCAACGATCGGCTGCGCGAGGTGGTCGACAAGAAGACCTCCATCCTCGACGCCTTCCGCGTGGTCGACGATGTGCTGCGCCAGGGCGTGCAGGGCATCAGCGATCTGATCACCGTTCCGGGCCTCATCAACCTCGACTTCGCCGACGTGAAGACGATCATGCGCGACGCCGGCAGCTCAATGATGGGGATCGGCATCGGGACCGGCGAGAATCGCGCCATGGAGGCCGCCAGGGCGGCGGTCATGAGCCCGCTGCTGGAGGTCAATATCCAGGGCGCGCGCGGCATCCTGTTCAACGTCACCGGCGGCAGTGACCTGGGCCTCTTCGAGGTCAACGAGGCGGCCGAGGTGATCAAGGAGGCGGCCGATCCGGAGGCGAACATCATCTTCGGCACGGTGATCGACGACCGTATGCGCGATGAGGTCAAGGTGACCGTCATCGCCACCGGCTTCGACGCCACCAGGAAGGCAAAGCCCGATCGGCGTGCGGCGGCCGATGTGGCCAGCGGGATCGAGCAGACCCTCGACGACCGCAGCCGCGAGATCCTGGCCGAGATCGAGCGCGATCGCAGCGAGCGCCAGGCGCTCGAGGCCCAGATGGACGAACCATCGCCGTTCGCTCGCGGCAACCAGCCGACCGAGGTGCGTCCCAGGGAGCGCCAGCCACTTCCCGTGCGTCCGGCCGGGCTCGAGCGTCCGACCTACGCCGAGACCGACCTCGACATTCCCAGCTTCCTGCGTCGCAAGAGCGACTGACCGATGGGCCCCGGCGCACGGCCGGGGCCTGTGATCCTCACTTCAGGAGAGATTGCCGACCGCCACGCCGCGCTGATCGCGCGGCTGCGCACAGCCGCCGAACGCGCCGGACGCGACCCCGATGGCTTCCGCGTGGTGGCCGTCACCAAAGGCGTCGACGTGGAGACCGTGCGTGCGGCGGTGGATGCCGGCCTGGCATGCTTCGGCGAGAACCGCGTCCCCGAAGGGCTCGCCAAGATGCAGGCCGTACCGGCCGCCGAGTGGCATCTGATCGGGCATCTGCAGTCGAACAAGGCCCGCCGGGCGATCGCCTCCTTCGAGCTGATCCACTCGGTTGACTCGCTGGAGCTGCTGCGGCGGCTCGAAGCGCTGGCCCACGACCTCGCCCTGCGTCGGGTTCTGCTGCTGCAGGTCAACCTCAGCGGCGAGGCGAGCAAGTCCGGCTTCGCCGCCGACGACTTCGCCGCGCAGGCCGCCAGCTCCGGCGAACTTGTGCGGCTGCTCGGTGAGCTGCGCCACGTCCGCGTCGCCGGCCTGATGACCATCGCGGCAGCCGATGGAGATGCGGCGACGACCTTTGCCAGGTTGCGCCGCCTTCGCGACGAGCTGCAGCAGCGACTCGGCGGGCCACTTCCCGAGCTGTCGATGGGGATGAGCGGCGACGCCGCGGCTGCGGTCGCCGAAGGCGCGACCCTGGTGCGCATCGGTAGCGCGCTGTTCGGACCTCGTCGGAACTGAAGATCGTCGCTGCTTGCTATCCTGCACGGCAGCATGCCGCTCGTTTTCGTCAACTTCCTGCAGCTGCTCGCCTTTGTTCTGTGGATCCTGATCATCGCCCGGGT
>JBBSHF010000007.1:0-44026 GCA_038253355.1 Candidatus Limnocylindria bacterium | reverse complement strand
GCCCGAGTGGGCCAGGCAATGGCCCTGCGAAGAGATCTGGAAAGCGCGAAAGGCACACCCATGAGCCCGCCCGACGATCTGTTCGCGTCAGCGACCCCGCCACCAGTCGCGGTGGACGTGTACACCGCCGCGTATCGCGTCTCGGGAACCACGCCCACCCGTTTTCAGCGCGTGGCCGACATCCTCAACCAGCTGGTTGGCGCGCACCTCGTGGTCGACCAGGCGACCATCAGCGAGTACGCGGATCCGAACGGAACGCTGTCGGCGCAGCAGGTCCTGGTGGCAGTCAGCGGGATCCTGTTCATGGTGGTGACCGGCGACGGGCCCGAGGCGCGCCCCGATATGCGCATTCAGAAGCGTGCAGTCCGGGCGCAGCTCGCTCTTCCGCCGTTCCGCTTGACGGGCTCGGTGCACGTGCCGCAGGGCAGCCGACCGACCGATGGCCTGCTCAACGCCTCGGACCGCTTCCTGACGATGACCGATGTCACGGTGGGTTGTGGGCTGCATCCCGAGCTCGGTCGCAGCGCGCCAGCGGTGGCACTGCAGCGGTCATTGGCCCACCTGATCCTGATCGCCGATGACGAGCGGCCCGACGAGCTGCTGGCCGACGTCCTGGATGAGTCGACCGCGCACGGCTGGCTGCAGCGGGACCCCCAGCGCGACCCGCCGCGGACGCCTTAACTGCCTTGCTTGACCGCTCGGGCCTGCGGTCGGGCGACGCTCGGCCCCACCGCGCTCTCCTCTGACGCGAGCATTGTTGCTTCGACCACGCGGGCCACGGCCGTTGGATCGAGGCGCTGCACCCGGCCGACGCGCTGCGCCCACCACGGAGCGTTCTCGGTCGTCACGATCTCGTCGTCCGGCCCCTCGAGCACGAGCCGGCTGTGCCGTCGCGGAAAGACGATTGCCGGCGCCACGGGAAGGTGGGCATCGAGGTCGGTCAGATGCGCCCAGCGTGCCACGGCCTGGCTGAGCTTCTCGGCTTCGAACGACGGGTTGGTGCGGCAGGCGATCCAGCCGCGGCGACCGCGGGTGTCGTACTCCCAGCCGCGGCCGCGCACCCGGTAGTGCCCGTCCCAGTCGCGGATGAGCAACGTGCGTACCCCGCCGGGTCCCACCAGGAGGCCGGAGAGATCGTTGGAGACGCCCGGCAGGCGCGGCTGCACGAGGAGCGCGTAGCTGTCGTCGAAGGCGCTCCCCAGCAGGCGTTCCAACTCGTCGGCGGTGCGCCGCTGCGGGGACCGGCCGAGTGCGCGGAGCAGGTAGGCGCCACCGATCCCCATCCCCAGGGCCGCGGCGATCCCCAGCAGGCCGATCGCGGTGGGGCTCGACGATGGCACGAAGGCGAGCATCGCGGCGGCCACCATTCCGACGAGCATCATGGTCACCGCGCGTGGCACCGTGCGCCGCCGCCCGTCGGGCGGTTGAGCGGGACGGATCAGGCGCATCGGTCTGCTGCTAGGCTCATGGCATGCAGAGCGAGGTTCTGGCCACGTTTGTCGACGCGCAGCACATGCGAGTCGAGGTCGTCAGCGGATCCGGGCATGACCTGGCGATGGACGCGGGCGATCCTGATGGCCTCGACTCCGCCGCGCGTCCCACCGAGGCGCTGCTCGCCGCGCTGGCCGGCTGCACGTCCATGGACGTGGCCAGCATCCTGCGCAAGAAGCGCCAGTCGCCGATCAGCTACCAGATTCATGTCCGCGGGCAGAAGTCGGTCGAGCATCCGCAGGTCTTCACCCATGTCGTGGTCGAGCATCGAGTCAGTGGAGCGGTGGAGGCCGAGGCGCTGCGACGCTCGATAGAGCTGTCGGCGACGCGCTACTGCCCGGTCAGCGCGATGCTCTCGAAGGCGGTGACGATCGAGCATCGCTATCGGCTGCGCCGCGACGGCGAGGACGAGTCGAGCGCGCTGGTGGCGGTCACCGGACCGGACGGGGCCAGCGTCGTGCTGGACTCATCGGTCGGCGGAGCCGCTGGCTGATCCAACCTGCTGCGGTCCGTTGACCGCGGCCAGCACGGCATCGCGGAAGGCCTCGAGGTCGAATGGCTTGGGCAGCACTGGACCGATGTCGGCGAGCTCAGCCAGGCGCTCGCGCGAGGCGGCGCTGACGGTCACCACCGGAATCCCCGGCCACGAGCCGCGCAACAGCTCGGTGATCGCGCCGCCGTCGCCATCGGGCAGCATGATGTCGACCACCAGCAGATGTGGCAGGGCCAGCTCCATCAGATCGCCAAGCTCGACGATGCGCGTGCAGATCACCACGCTGAAGCCCATGTCTCGGAGCAGATCGGCCTCCAGTGCCGCGATATCGGGATCGTCCTCGAGCACGTAGGCGCGCTGGAGCTGGTCCGCGTCGTCATCGGGCACGGTGGCCTTCTCGCCAGGCTGGTTGCCGCTGATTTCGTTCACGGGAGCAGTGTTCCGCAGCGCACCCTGGCGCAGCAATGGCCGCATGGTCCCAGCCGCGTGGCCCTATCGCCGCGGGTCGACCTCCTTGCGCAGCGGTTGTATCATTCGCGGCCCGCGACGGGGCAGTTGGGCAGGAGGCACCGCAAGAGCTGATGGCGCGATCGATGTGGCGGGGGGCAATCCAGTTCGGGCTGGTCACCATTCCGGTGAAGCTGTACCTCGCGACGGAGAGCGGTGGCATCGGCTTCAACATGCTGCACGCCAGCTGCCTGAACCGGATCCAGATGAAGATCTACTGCCCCTACCACGACGAGGTCGTGCCGCGCTCGGAGACGGTGCGCGGCTATGAATGGTCGAAGGGCAAGTACGTCGTCGTCACCGAAGAGGACGTCGACGCGATCCCCCTCAAGACGCTGCGGGCGATCGAGATCGAGACCTTCGTCGATGCGCGCAAGGACGCCCATGGCGCGCAGTTCGTCAAGCAGGCCTACTACCTGGAGCCCGATGACATCAGCCGCAAGGCGTTCTACCTGCTCAAGAAGGTCCTGGCCGACAGCGGCAAGAGCGCCATCTGCAAGATCGTGCTCAAGGATCGCGAGCAGCTGGCGGCGCTCAACCCGTTTGCCAGCACCATGCTGCTGACCACGCTTCACTGGCCCGATGAGGTGCGCTCGCTCGAAGAGCTCACCCTTCCAGAGGCCGATATCTCCTTCAAGCCGGCCGAGCTGGCGATGGCCGAGCAGCTGGTCGCCTCGATGACCGGCGAATTCTCGGCCGATGCCTACCGCGACGACTACCGCCAGGCATTGATGGAGGTCATCGAGCGCAAGGTCGCGGGCGAGGCGCCGGAGCCCGCGCGTCGCGCGGAGCCGACCAACATCATCGACCTGATGGCTGCGCTGGAGGCATCCGTGGCCGCCGCGCGCGTCGATCGCGCCAAGGTGACCGCCGAGCCGGTCTCGGTTGCCAAGGCCCGTCCCGAGGCCGATATCGAGGTGCCGCGCCAGCGCCGTCGCAAGACTGCCTAGCGTCGGTCGTGGCCGGCAACCAGCTACCGCTCTCGATTCCGCCTGACTCGGCCGCCCCGCGGCTGCCGGCGCGCATCTCGCCGATGCAGGCGACCGCGATCGATGCGCCGTTCGACGACCCCGGCTACCTGTTCGAGCCCTGGTGGCCCGGGGTCCGCGGCCTCGTCTTCGTCGAGGGCGGACGGCTGCGGCTGCAGGCCGAAGGGCTCAATGACGCGCTCGCCTGCCTTCCCGAGCTCGCCATGCTGCCGCGCCAGCTGGAGGTCGACGGCGTGGTCATCGACGGCACGCTGCTCATCCTTGACGGGACCGGCAGGCCGGACGCCCACCTGCTGCGCCGGCGGCTCGCCGGACGCGGCCGCGCCGGCCGGCCGGCGTTCGTGGCCAGCGACCTGCTCTTCGCCGAAGGAACGAGCTTCACGGGGCGGCCGTTCCGGGCACGCCGGAGGCGACTCGAGCAGGTCCTGCGCGCCGGTGATCGGGTCATCGTGGGACGCGCCTACGAGGGTGACGGCCTGCTCATGGCGGACGCGTTGCGCGAGCTCGGTGTCGAGGCGCTGTCCGCCCGCCAGCTGTCGGCACGCTACCGAGCCGGATCCGCGGGAGCTGCCTGGTTGCGCGCGCCAACGGCCGTCGGCGGTGCCGAGGTGCAGCGGGCGCGGCCGCTGCTGGCGCTGATCCAGCGTCTCCCGCTGGAGGGAAGCTAGGTCTAGGGCGCCAGCGACGGCTCCAGCACCCAGGGCCATGGCTTGTTCGGTAGGAATCGCTCAGCCGCAGACACGAAGCCGTCTCGCGGATACATGCGGAACGAGGCGATGTCGAAGGTGAGATCGGGCACCCGTGGGGGCTCGCTCCTGATGGGACCGCCATGGAGCACGGCAGCCACCGCCAGCGCGTGGTCGGTGGACTCCCCCCAATGCCGCTGGAGCACTGCGATCATGTCCCAGGTGGTGATCTCCTCGCCCGCGGTGGCCTGCGCAGCGTCGAGCGCCGCCTGCGCGGCGGCCCGGTCACCGACGATCGCCGCGGCCAGGGCTCGCGGGACCGGATCGGCGTAGTCGCTGGGGTTGATCGGCTCGCCGGCCGCGTGCCGTGCGACGATCAGATTGATCGTTCCTGCGACCGAGCCGATCTCGGGTGCGAGGTCCGTGCCGATGGCGACGCTGCGCGGCCAGCCAAAGGAGAAGCTGGCAAGCGGATTGGTGAGCAAAGCCAGTCGGTAGGCGTGGTCCGCGGCATTCGACTCACCGAGTTGCTCCAGGATGAAGGCGGCGTTGATCAGCTCCGGACCGCCAAGCGATGCCGTCTCCACCGCGCGCGCGGCGGCGCTCGATGCGCACACCCGATCTCTTGCTTCGAGGCACAGGATCGCCAGGTTCGTCCAGGACGGCCCGTCGCCGGCATTCAGCTCGATGGCATGTTCGGTGGCGCTGCGCGCGACCTCGTCGTGGCCGGCCATATCTGCCGCCACGGCCAGTGATTTCGGCCCGGACGGATGCCACGGGTCGAGAAGGACCGACTGCTCGAACCAGGCTTCGGAGGCTGCCCAGTCGTGGGCGGCGGCCGCATCGGCGCCGAAGCGGTAGTCGATGGCCGCCGCATCTCCCAGCAGTGCGACGAGCAGCAGCGCTGCGGTCGCCAAGATTGCGCCAAGGGCCATCGGTCGGGCCGGATGGAAGCGGTGCCAGGTCAGCGCGCCGGCATCGGTCAGGACGAGCGCCACCAACAGGATCACCAGCAGGTTGAAGTTCGGCAGGAAGGTGAGGTCCTCGAACAGCGACGCGACCGCGAATCCGGCGAGCACCGCGAATGCGGAACGGCCGGCCGCGGTGCGGGTGCGCCAGGGGCCTGCCACCATCACGAAGACGGCGAACAGGACCAGCGCGGCAAACAGACCGATGAGCCCGGCATCGCCGAGTATCCCGAGCAGAACGTCGTGCGAATGCGGTTGGCGAACGGGGAAGCTCAGCGCGGGAGCCGCCGCCTGGCGCGCCCAGGGCATGGTGCCCGGGCCGATGCCGGTGATGGCATGCGGTGCCCATGCGTCGAGCGTGTCACGCCACAGGTAGCCGCGGTAGATGAGCGAGCTCACCGTGGTCAGCCGCGGAGCCGTGAACGCCAACGCCAACGCCACGCCTCCCACGCCCAGGAGGGTGAGGCCGATCCCACGCGCCGTTGAGGGAAGCCGCGGGCGCACTCGGCGGGCGACTGGTGCCACGAGGAGGAGCGCGGCCACGCCGATTGCGACCCAGGCGGAGCGCGACCCGGAGAGCAGAGTCAGCGGAATGCCAACCGCCACGATGGCCGTCTGCAGCCAACGGCGCACGCGCGGCTCGGCGATGAGGAAGGTGAGGGGCAGGATCCCGAGCAGGATGAAGGGCGGAACCGCGACCGAGCCGAACGGTGTGCCTTCCTGGCCGACTCGTATCGGCGGCAGCCCCGGGCCACCCACCACCAACCATTCGGCGCGGCGCCAGAGCATCACCAGCAGTGTCCCTGCAGCAAGGAGGAGGGTCGGAACGATGACGATCAGCGCGGTCATGGCCCCTCGCCGGCGCAGGAGCAGCAGCGCGATGGGCAGCATGGCAGCCGTTGCCAGGATTGCGGCCAGGGCGCCCAGCGCAAGGCCGTGATTCTCGGCAAACAGCGTGGCGAGGGCGAAGGCGGCGAGCAGGACGAGGATCGGCAGATCCATGCGCGAACGTGGCAGCTCGGTGCCGCGCAGCCCCAGGACCAGCAGGGCGACGACCGCCGACAGGGCCCCCACGTGCAGTACAAGCTGGAAGCGCGCATCCCACAGCGCACCATCCCAGCCGAGGTAGGTCCACAGCGCCAGGCCTGCGGCGATAGCCAGCAGCTCGAGGCGAACCGGTGCCCTCATTGTCGGCTCGCGACAGGTCGCATGGCCAGCGCGCGTTCGAGCTTGGTGCTCGGGTCGGGCAGCAATCCGTCGATTGCGCACAGGGCGTCGGCGAGAGGCCCGAGATCCGCCTCCGTCGCGCCGCCGTGCAGCTCGAGCTCGACCGCGAACAGGCTCCCAAGATTGACGTTTTCGTGAACGACCCGCACCCGGTCGAGGCTGAGCAGCCCGTTCAGTCGGCCGCCGCTCGTCACCTCACGCTCGGTCCGCTGCTGATTCAGGACGAGTTGCTCGACCAGCGCTTGCCCCCCGGTCATTCGCAGCAGGCGCGCGCGGGCAGGTGACGCGGGCCAGCGCAGAGGATCGAGCGAGCCATTCGCCGGTCCCTCGAGTTCGGGACGTCGATGCAGCTCGTCACGCCCGGCGTCCCCGCCCGGCTCAGCCGGTCCCTTGAGGGACACGATCGTCTGCTCGCCGCGGGTGCGCAGGCGGCACGCCCAGCCCGCGCCGGCCAGCCGTCCGTCGCGCGTGTCGAGGTAGCGGTCACGCTCGACGATTGTCCGCGCAGGACCCAGCGCCGCCGGGCCCAGCCGGCTCAGCGCGCTCAGGCGAGCCAGCGGCTCGGGCCTGCTGGCAGAGAACTTCAGCTCGACTTCAAGAGCCATCGGGTTGACCGCCCGGTGCGTAGCGAGCCGCGCCGGCCTGCAGCGTCGTCGCCACCGAGGCGCGCAGCGTCGCCGGCTCGAGCACCTCGACCGCGTCGCCCCAGGAGAGGATCCAGGGCCGGATCTCGACGATGCCGGCGACCTGCACGGTGAGCTGCAGTGCACCGTCGGGCAGCTCGCGGAGCTGCTGTGAGCGGTGCCAGATCGCCTCGCGCATGCGGTGCGCCACGGATCGGTCGAAGCGCAGCCGGATCGTCTCGGTGGGCGTGCTGTCGGACGACCAGATGCCCCAGGAGTGCTCGAGCCATCGGTCCGGGTCGAAGCTGGTGGGGATCTCGTATCGGTCATTGGTCAGGCTCGAGGCCCTGATGCGTTCGACCTTGTAGGTGCGCATCGCCTCAGCCGGCTCGTCGAAGCCGATGAGATAGACGCTCCGCCCGGCGGCATCGGGCTCCAGAAGGTACGGCTGCACCCGGGTCGTCTTGCGCTCGCCGCCGGCGGCTTCGTAGTCGATCTGGACGACACGGCCCTCCGCCCAACCCCGCGCCACGTTGGCGAAATTGCGCGCGAATGGCTCGTTGCGACCGTGGGCGCCGACCCCCAGCATCGCCGCCGTGACGTGACGTGAGATCGGCTGGGGCAGCAGGTCGGCGAGCTTGGTGAAGGCGCTGACCACGGCCTGGTCGTACTCGTCACTCCAGCGCGCGATGAGCCGCGCGGCCAGGAAGAGGACGACCGCCTCCGGCACGGACAGGCGCAGCGGCGGCAGGAAATACTTCTTCTCGATCCCGTAGCGGCCGCGACCGGCCTCGAAGACCGGCATCGAGAGCTCGGCCTCGAGGGCGTGGATATCGCGATACACGGTCCGCGTGGTCATCCCGGTCAGGCTGGCGATTTCGGCGACCGGCACGCCCCGCTCGTCGTTGCCACGCGAGTACAGGATCGACGCCACGCTCAGCAGCCGGGCGAGCCGGTCACGCTTGCGCCCGAGCCTGTCGTCGGCAGGTTCCCAACCCTCTTGCATTGGCCGATCATACCGGCGCATCCGGATTGCGACCGATGACGACCTCGGGCGTCAGGAAGAGGAAGCCCGACGCCCGGGCGCTTCCGCTGGCGCCGGGGCTGCTGCTCGGCTTGGGGCTCGGGCTGGGGCTCGGCTTCGGCGGTGCCTCGCCGGGGAGGGCCGCCAGCATCGCGCGGTTGATGCGGTCGTCTGTCCCGATCATGAGGAAGACATACTCGTCCGCCGCCCAGGTGTAGATCATCGTGGCGGTGGCGGTGGCGTTGTCCTCCGGGCGCACCCAGGCGATGTGGTCGCCGATGGTCTTCAGCGCCCACGCCTCGGGATGGAGGCCGTGGATGCCCACGTACTGTCCCGCACTGGCGAGGTATGGCCGCAGCTGAGCCGTCATCACCCGATCACCTTCGAGCCGCATGGCGTACAGCGACAGCTTGCGCGGCTCGATGTAGGCGATCACCAGTGACCGGAAGCGACTGCCGATGTCGCCATAGGCTGGCGCGACATCACCGGGCGTCATTCCGTACTCGCTGGACGCTGGCTTGACCACCTTCGCCCCCGCGGCGCTGCTCGGAATCAGGGCTTCAAGCGCTGCATCGGGCGGATTGGTGAACGAGGGCGTCGGTGACGGCGTCGCCGGCGGGGTGGGCAAGGGGGGCTGCGTGGCGCTTGCCGAGGTAACTGCCGAAGTGGGGAGCTGCGAGCTCGGCGTGCCGGTCGGCACGGTGCTCGCGCAGGCGGCCATGACCAGGCTCACGGCACACAGCGCTGCGAGCCCGGCTGTTGCGCGGCGCAGCAAAGCGAGGCGAAGCGTCGACATGGGGACGCCGATCATAGCATCGCCGCAGGTCGTACGGAAGCACTCAGACAACCGGCCGAGCCGTGGTCAGAGGGTCAGGCCGCGCCGGCCACCTCGGAGTCCATATGCGCCGCCGCGTTCAAGTTCTGGTCGTCGTTCCGTCTCCCCGGCTGCGATCCGCGACGCTCGTCGACGGACGTGGCGAGCGCTTCGAGGACATCCGGGCGGAAGCGCCTGACCTGCGAACGCAGCTCCTCGAGGGCGAGCGACCTCGAGAGTCGCTTGCCGGCGCCGCCGCTGGTCATCACGTCGTAGGCATTGGCCGCTGCGATGATCTGCGCCGAGATCGGCATCGAGCGCGCCGTGGCCCTCGAGCGACGGCTCCAGCGCATGATCTCGTCGATCGCGGCGAGCGACGGGATGCCCTTCATCTCGGCGGTGCCGACCAGCTCGAGCCCGTGCAGGCGCGCGGCGAGCTCGATGTTGCGTGCGTCGTTCTCGTCGCAGCCCAGGTGCTGCGCGATCGTCGAGGCGAGACGCCCGACCCGGTCTGCCTGCCCGCGGCTGGTCGACCCGCGGGCGTCCAGTGTGCGGGCGACTCCCAGCAGCGCGTCGCGGACAGCGGCGTCCTCCGACTCCCCGGTGAGCCGCGCCGCTCGCTCGACCAGGTGCTCGACGCTCCGCGGCTCGTCGGCGCGCAGCAGCGCCGCTCGGGCGAGCTGGTCGAGCGTGCCGCGCAGGTCGCGCATCTCGCGCGGCACCTCGGTGGCGCGCACAACGCGATCCTCGCCCGCCTGCTTGCCGTAGTAGAGCGCGGTGTCGGCGGCCGCGATCAGCGCGTTCTTGTCGTCCGCATCGGCCGGCCAGCTGGCCACGCCGACGGTGATGGTCACCGGGCTCAGCTCCTTGGCCGTCAGGCGCGCCACCGCGCGACGCACGCGCTCGCCAATGGTTGCCGCCGTGACCGGCTCGACGCCGGGCAGGATCAGCACGAACTCATCCCCCCCGTAGCGGTAGACGCGGTCGTTGGCGCGAGCCGCGATCTGGATGGCGGAGCCGATGGCGTGCAGCAATGCATCGCCCGCGGGATGGCCGAGTCGATCGTTGTGGGCCTTGAAGTTGTCGAGGTCCATCATCAGCAGCGAGACCGGCTGTCGCTGCGTGTCGTCGGCGGCCATGTCGTCGATAGCGCTGGCGAGGTGCCGCTGGAGCGCCCCATGGTTGCCGAGGCCGGTGAGCGCATCGGTCTCGGCGCGCAGGCTGACTGCGTGGTGGGTGTCGGCGTTGCGCAGCGCGATGGACGCCTGGCCGGCGAACAGCTTGACGAGCTCGAGGTCGTTCTCGCTGAAATAGACCTCGGGGCCGCCGACGCGGCTGATGTTGAGCGAACCGCTCACCACGCCGTCGCTGACGAGCGGCACCACGATCAGTGCCTCCGGGTCGTCCGGGGTGCCGGGGATCTGCATGACCCGCGGGTCGGCGAGCGCGTCATTGGCCATGACCGCCTGGCGGTGGTCGACCACCCATCCCATCAGTCCGTGGCCGAACGGCACGATGTAGCGAGCGACCTGCTCCGCGTGCCGCTCGCGGACGAGGACCGGGGCCAAGACGCTCTGGGCATGATCGGCGCGGTAGATCGACAGGTTGTCGTAGTGCACCACGCTCTTGAGGCCGTCGGCGATCAGCTCGAAGACGCTCTCGTGATCCAGGCTGCCGAGCAGCTGCTCGTTGATCTCGAGCAGGCGACGCTGTGAGTCGAGCTGGCGAGCCAACTCGGTCGACTGCTGCTCCAGCCGCTCGTAGGCGGTGGCATTGGCGATCGCCTGGGCCGCGTAGCCCGCAAAGATCGTCATGGTCTGCAGGTCATCATCGATGAACTGGTTGATGCCCAGCTTCGAGAGTGCCAGCACGCCGACGGCCCGCTGCTCATAGAGCATCGGCACCACCAGCATCGACTCGTCTATGTCATCGGTCCCTTCGATGGTGTGCCCACGTTCGTCGGCGAGCGCGTCGTTGATGAGCATCGCTTCGCCAGTTTCGGCCACCATGCCGGTGAAGGATCCGGGGCCGACGTCGACCTTGAGCCGCTCCTCGAAATCGCCCGCGCCGAGCAGGCGGGCGGTATAGGCCACCGGATCGCAGGTGCGCTTCAGCCAGTCGACGGTGTAGATCCGGATGTCGTGGTACTCGGCCAGCGTGCTGGCCTCGGTGACGATCGCGTCGGCGATGGCCTGCACATCGGTAAGGCGGTTGAGGCGCGCCGATAGGTCCTGGATCGACTGCATGCGGGCGGCCTGCTCCGCTGCGGAGCGATACAGCCGCGCGTTGCTGATGGCCACCGCGGCCTGGTTGGCGAAGGCCTGCGCCAACGCGAGCTCGTCCTCCGGCCATTCATGGTCCCGCTGATGGTAGAGGCCCAGGATGCCGACCGTGCGGTCGTGCGACACGAGCGGCACGATGCAGGCGGTGCGGATCCCCTCGCGCTCATAGGTCTCGCGCATGATCCCCACGCTGCCGCGCGAATCGGCATCGCGAACCACGAAGGTGCGCCGCTCTCGAACTGCGTAGACGCCAAGCGATGGACTGTCCATCGAGAGGTCGTTGACCTGCGCCTGGAACTCGTTGCTGATCCCTCGCGCCGAGGCGAGCTTGAACGGGCGATCACTGTCGTCGACCAGCCAGAGTCCAACCTTCTCGGCGTCGAACAGGCTGCGCGTGCGATCGATGACATCGCCGAGCACCACGTTGAGGTCCAGCTTGCCGGTCAGCTCCTGGGTGATGCTGCGCAGCGCCCGGGCGCGGGTCAGCTCTCGTCGCGCGCGCGTCAGCAGCCCGGCGCTGTGGATCGCGACGGCGACGGCGTTGCCGACGGTGCGCAGGAAGGGCAGGTGCGACGTGTTCAGGATGCTGCCCGGCTCGTCGGAGATGAGCAGCAGTCCAACGGTCTCGCCCGCGGCGCGCAGCGGCAGCCGCAGTTCGGTCAGTGATCCGGGGTGGCCTTCCACGGTCGTGGTCGACTCGACCAGGGGCTCGCCCGGCTCCTCGCTCATCTCGAGGCGCCCCACAGGAGCGACTCGATAGCCGGCATGCGTCTCCAGTCCGAGTCCGCCGCCACGGGCGAGGTAGATCGCGATGCGCGAGTAGTCGAAGCGCGAGCGGATCGATTCCACGGCCACGCGGCAGACCGCCGAGGTGTTTGATGCTGCGGCCGCTCCCTGCGCCAGGCGGGCCAGAACGGCCATCTCTCCGTCGCGCTGCGCGTCGGGGATCGGCATGGCCGGTTCCACGCTGTCTGCGCCTTCAGCGAGGAGACGCTCGACGTCGCCGCGCCGGTAGCGCCGATCGCCTCGGACGTTGATGCGGTACGCCGTCAGGCGGCCGGCATCGGTCCAGTTGCGGATCGTGTTCGGATGCACACCCAGCAGCGCGGCTGCCTGGGCCACGCTGACCAGGGCATCGTCCGCGGCTCGGTCGCGAGGTGCAATCGCCACGCGTCTTACCTTCCACCCGCTGGCTGGCCGGTTCCGGTGCTCCAACATGGAACATCTGGTAGGTGCCGTGCAATGAATGGTAGAGGTGGCAAGCCGCGTAGCCGATGGCCCGTTGGTACCGAGATCGCCCGTACGGGCGCCGCCGGGGAGCGCCGTCAGGGGTGGCCGCCGATGACCAGCAGGAGCATGACCAGCAGGCCGATGATCGCGAGCGTGGCACCGATCCCGATCGTCAGCATTGCCGGCACCAGCCAGGTTCGGCGGTCCCCGCCGAACAGGCGCATCGCCTCGTCGAGCTCGAGGGCCGAGATCACGAAGCCGCCCGGTGGCGGAGCCAGGCTGGTGCGGCCGGCAGCGTCGCGCACGGGGCGCGCGAGCACCAGCAGACGGTCCACCACCGTCAGGGTCCGGGTCGTCGCGCGCGCCTCGGTCGGTGGACCATGCGACGCGCTGAGCCGTGCCAGGGCTGGCTGGTAGGTCTCGTCGAGCTCGCCGGGGTCTCCGCGCCAGACGTGGGGGATGGCGGCCAGCGGCTCGGCGGCTTGCGCCGGGTCGATCACCAGGGCTCCGTCGTGGTCCCACAGCTGGAAGCTGCGCGTCTCGCGACGGCGCTCGATGCTGCGCCACGCGCCACCCGGCAGCTTCACCTCGACATCGCGATGAAAGGCGACCAGGCGATCATCGCTCTCGGTGACCAGCGGATCCGTGCAACGAACACGACCAACCACGCGGACCGCATGCTCCGGGAGGTCGTCAGCATCCAGCAGCTCGCCGACGTTCATCTCGCGTGCCCCGGCCAGGCGTCGCGCCATGCGGATGTGGGCACCCAGCAGGCGCAGTACCCCGATGCCTCCGGCCAGTAAGAGCAGACCAAGGAGGGCAGCGAGCAGCGAGACGATGAGGCCCGGGGTCATGTCGGCGAGTATAGGAGCGAGGCCCTGAGCGCTGGCTCAGCCTGGGCTGGCCGATTCCGCGAGGTCTGTCAGTCGAGCGGCCGCGGCGCGGTGCAGCTTCCCGGGTGCGACGGCAAAGACGGCATCTGGCAGACCTGCGGCCGCCCAGACCACGGAATGCTCGAGCAGGTGCCGATCCATCAGCACCGTCAGTGGGCGCACGTGGCCGAGCGGTGGCACGCCGCCGATCGCAAAGCCGGTCGCCACACGCGCCTCGTCGCCGGTCGCCCGGCGCACCGTGGAGGCGCCGACGACCGTACCGAGACGCTCGAGGTCCAGCCGATGGGCGCCGGAGAGCAACGCGACCACCGGGGAGCCATCGGCCATGAAGACGAGCGACTTGACGATCTGGGCGACCTCGCAGCCGACGGCCCGCGCCGCATCGGCTGCGGTTCGCGTGCCGGCCGGGAAGCGCTCGACGCTGATCGACAGGCCCGCCGCGGCTGCCGCGGCGATCACGCGTTGGACGTTCGGATGCTCCATCCATCGATCATGACAGGCCTGTGCTAGGCTCACCGGCACAAGCGAAATTACGACAGGGGAGCGCGCAAGCGCTGAGAGTGCGGATCGCCGCAGACCCTCGAACCTGATCTGGGTCATGCCAGCGCAGGGAGTCGGTTTGAGTGAGCCACGGCGCGTCTCCTGTTCGGGCCGGACCGATGAAGGAGCGCGCATGAAGGCCGTGGTCGTGGCAGGCGGGTTGCCGCATCCGCGCGACGTGGAGCAGTTGACCGATGCCGACCTGCTCGTCGCCGCCGACGCCGGCGCCTGCTGGCTCGAGGAGATCGGCTTCACGCCGGATCTGCTGGTCGGCGATCTCGACTCCGTGGGCGAGGCGCTTGCCGAACGGCTCGCCGCTGCCGGCGTCACGATCGAGCGGCACGCGCCCGACAAGGACGCCTCCGACGCCGAGCTGGCGCTCAGCCGTGCCGTGGAGGCGGGGGCTGACCAGGTCATCGTCCTCGGCGCGCTCGGCGGTGAGCGGCTCGACCACGAGCTGGCCAATCTGCTGCTGCTCGCCGATCCGGCGTGGCGCGGCGCCGTGCACGACCTGCGCATCGTGCGCGGCGGCACAACGGTGCGCGTCCTCCACGGCGCCGAGCGGCTGGCGCTGGAGGGCGTGCCCGGCGACCTCGTCACGCTGCTTCCGCTACGCGGTGACGCCGAGGGCGTGACGACCAGTGGGCTGGCCTATGCGCTGGACGACGAGCCGTTGCGCTTCGGGCGTTCACGAGGGCTCTCCAACGTGGTCAAGCGTCCAAAGGCATCGGTCTGGCTGGAGAGCGGGATCCTTCTGGTGATCGAGATCAAAGAGCAAGGAGATGGACCGTGAACAACGCAAGCACGCAGAGCACCCCGAGCACGCAGAGCACGCCGAGCGGCTGGCGCACCGTGGATATCGTGGTCGCGGCGGTGATCGCCGTCGCCTTTGGAGCGGTCTTCCAGGTGTGGAACGTGGCCTGGGAGGCGTTGAGGCCGGCGTTCGTGGCGTTTCCGCCACTGCAGGGCGTGATGTACGGGATCTGGCTGCTGCCAGCCGTCCTCACGCCGCTCATCATCCGCAGGCCCGGCGCCGCGCTCTTCGGCGAGCTGATCGCCGCGGCGGCGTCGGTGCTCTTCGGTGCGCCGTGGGGGCTCGTGATCATCGTCTACGGGCTGGCGCAGGGCGGCGCGGCCGAGCTGGTCTTCGCGATGTTCGGCTATCGGCATTGGAACGTGGCGGTGGCAGTGATCGCCGGAGCCGCTGCCGGGCTGGCCGCGGCGCTGCTCGACCTGGTGCTGTACTACCCGAGCTGGGCCGCGATCTGGCAGGTCGTCTACGCCGCACTCGTGACGCCCAGCGCGGCGCTGATCGCCGGCGTGGGCTCGTGGCTGCTGACGCGGGCCCTGGCAGATACGGGCGTCCTGTCGCTGTTTCCATCCGGCCGCTCGCAGCGGACGGTCTGACGCGCACGCCCTCGTTGATTCGTCGGCCAAGCCGAGCGCGATAGTTGGCCGAAGAAGGTCGCATCGGTCTGCTTTGATGGACCGATGAATTCGCAGGCGCCCGCCATCGAGGCACGCGGCTGGGGCTGGCGGCATGCCGGACGCCGCGAGTGGGCGCTGCGCGGACTCGACCTGCGCATCGAGGCGGGCGAGCGCGTCCTGCTGCTCGGGGCGTCGGGCGCTGGCAAGTCGACCCTGCTGGCCGGGCTGGCGGGGCTGCTCGATCCGACGGGTGGTGGCGAGCCCGAAGGGGAGCTGCTGGTCGCCGGCGGCGCCCCGGCAGCGACGCGCGACCAGGTGGGTATCCTCTTCCAGGATCCCGAGGCCGAGATTGTGATGAGCCAGGCGGGCGACGACGTGGCCTTCGGCCTCGAGAACCGCTGCGTGCCGGCGCCACAGATCTGGGGCCGCGTCGACGCGGCGCTGACCGCAGTCGAGTTCCCCTACCCGCGCGACCACCGCACCGCAGCGCTCTCCGGCGGCGAGAAGCAGCGCCTCGCGCTGGCGGGCACCCTCGCGCTCGGACCGTCGCTGCTGCTGCTTGACGAGCCCACCGCCAACCTCGATCCGGAGGGCGCGGCGCTTGTCCGCGAGGTGCTCGGGCGCGTCCTGGGACGGCTGAGCGCCACCATGCTGCTGGTGGAGCATCGCGTCGCCGAGGCGCTGCCCCTGGTCGACCGCGTGGTCGTGCTCGAGGCAGGAGCCGGTGTCGTGGCCGATGGTCGGCCGCGCGAGGTTTTCGCGGCCCAGGGCGATCGGCTCGCCGAGGCTGGCGTGTGGGTGCCCGACCTGCCGCTGCCGCGGCCACCACAGCGAACGCGTCCAGCTTCGCAGACCATGCTGCTCGCCGAGCAGGTCGGCTTCAGCTATCCGCGCGCCGCGTCGCCGGCACTCTCGGCGGTGGACGCCGGGATCCATTCGTCCGAGGCGCTGGCCATCGTGGGTCCGAATGGCAGCGGCAAGTCAACGCTGGCGTTGCTGCTCGCCGGCCTGCTGCGCCCGGGATCCGGAGCCGTGGTCGCCGGCGAGGCGCTGCGTGCCGGCCACGGGCATGAGGCGATCTGGCGCTGGCCGGCGCGCACGCTGGTGAGCCGCATCGGCATGGTCTTCCAGGATCCGGAGCACCAGTTCCTCAGCGGCCAGGTGCGCGAGGAGCTCCTGCTCGGGCCGCTGCGTGCCGGCGTGCCCCGGCGCATCGCCGAGCGACGTGCCGACGAGCTGATCGAGCGCCTGCACCTGGCCCACGTCGCCGCCGCGAACCCGTTCACGCTGTCGGGCGGCGAGAAGCGGCGGCTCTCGGTCGCCACCGCGCTGGCCGCGGCACCAGCCGTGCTGATCCTCGACGAGCCGACCTTCGGGCAGGACCGCCGCACCTGGATCGAGCTGCTGCAGCTCCTCGCCGCGCTCCGTGACTCAGGGCGCGGGATCGCCTTCGTCACCCATGACCTCGACTTCGCCGATGCACTGGCCGATCGGACCGTGCGACTGACCGCCGGCCGGACGGTTTCCTGACCGATGCAGCTGCTGACACCGCTCACCGCGGATCCATCGGCGCCATTGGCGCGCGCCAACCCGGTCGCCAAGCTCGGGGCGGCCGCGATCCTGATGCTCGCCTGTTTCCTGGCGGTGGACCCACTGACCCCGCTGCTGGTGCTCGTCGTCGAGCTCGCCGCCATTTCGATCAGCGGCCTGCGTGCGGCCGACCTGCTGCGACGCAGCTGGCCGCTGCTGGTCGCCGCGCTGGGGATCGGCCTGGCGAACGCGCTGCTGCCGGCCCAAGCCAGCGGCGCGCAGCTGCTGGTCATCGGTCCGCTGCGCCTGACCGCCGGCAGTCTGGTCATCGGCCTGGCACTGGCGCTGCGTGTGCTGGGGATCGCGTTCGCGGGGGCGTTGGCGCTGGCCACCACCGAGCCGACCGATCTGGCCGATGCGCTTGGCCAGCAGCTGCACTTCTCCCCGCGCTTTGCGGTGGGAGCGCTCGCTGCGGTGCGCCTCCTGCCGCTCCTCGCCGACGAGTGGCAGACCATCTCGCTGGCGCGCCGCGCGCGTGGCGTCGAGGCGGGGCGCTCGCCGATTGCGGCCGCGCAGCTCTTCGGCGGAAAGCTGCTGACCCTGCTGGTGGGTGCCATCAGGCGCGCGGCCGGCCTGGCGATGGCCATGGAGGCCCGTGGCTTCGGCTCGCGGCCATGCCGCACGTGGGCGCGCCCGCAGCGGATGCGACGCGCCGACTGGCTGCTGCTCGGTGGTGCCGCGCTGGTTGCGGTGGTTGCGACGGCGTTGAGCGTGGCCTCAGGGAGCTGGCGTTTCCTGTTCGGCTAAGTGCTGTAGCACGGATATTCGGTGATGTATTCACGCCGCCTCGCCTAGCCGGCCGGAGTCTTTGAGCGCTAGGCGTTCGAGGAGCTGGGCGAGATCGGCTCGGGTGAACTTCCACTCGAATGGCTGGGCCAGGAGCTCATAGCGGGCCTGGAAGGCGAGGATCCTGGCGGCGAGCTCAGCGAGCGAGGCGGAATCGGCCGGCGTGAGGACCTTGCGCTGGAGGATGCTGAAGTAGATCTCGACCTGGTTCAGCCAGCTGGCGTGGATCGGGAGATGGACGGGCACGAGACGCGGGTAGGCCTCGGTCAGACGCCGGACCGCGGTCTGGCCCCGGTGCGAGCTGCCGTTGTCGAGAACCGGTGAAGACGCGCCGCGCCGATCGATACGGCTCGTCCTTCATGACCTGGTCGACCAGCCGGCCGAAGGGCTCGATGCCGGTCGTCGGCTCACAGCGCCCGAAGAGCTTGGCGCGGTGGACGTCCCAGGCGGCGAGGTACTGGAGCGCGCCACCGCGCTCGTACTCGTGCTCGACGCGCATCGGCCGGCCCGCCACCGGTGGCAGCGTCGGGTGGCACCGGATCCGGGCCTGGATGCTCGTCTTCTCATCGGCGCTGATCACGAACTCGTCGACCTTGAGGCGGCGGCCCTCGAACTCGCCGGCGTAGAGGTCGAGGACGCGGCCTGCCTTCGGCCCGAAGTCGGGATCGCGCGGGAAGATCCAGCTGCGGTGGGTCCACGGCTTGATGGCGTCCTCACTGAGCCAGCGCCAGATGGTGGTGTCGGAGATCGACGCCACCAGCCCGCGGCGGATGACCTCGGATCGGATGTCAGGCACGTGGAGCCGCGACAGGGGCAGCCCCAGGCGGGCCGGCAGCTCACAGGCGATGGCCTTGACGGCCACGACCAGTTCTGGGGGGAAAAGCCGGCCGACGACCGGTGCGGGGACGCTCCGCCAGGCCAGCCAGGCCCTCCTCGAAGAAGCGCTTCCGCCACTTCGACACGATCTGGACCGGCAGCTCGAGCCGGCGGGCGATCTCGGTGTTCTCAAGGCCCTGCGTCGCCAGGAGGACGATCCTGGCGCGGACGACATCCCGATACGGTGCTGAATATCGGCGACTCCTCGACTCCAGGTCAGCTCGCTCAGTAGGCGACAGCTCGATGACGAATGGGCTCCTTCGCGGCACATGCTCCTCCAGTGGCGGATGAGAGGAGCATACTCCAGCGGAAGACCCTTATACATCATCGTATCTGCGCTATGGCCTACTAAGCAGGAGCCGTGCGGCGTAATGGGCCCGCCTCGGCGCTCTATCGGCGTATCGGCGCGCCATGCAGCTGCCGGCAGCCGTAATGCGCCTGCAGAGGGACCTTATGGCAATCGGCTCAGCTGGCGACATCCATCAGGCGCCCAAGGCTGCCCATTACGACCCTGCGGCTGAGGGTCGCCGCGATAAGGCGCGCCAACGGGCCCGTTACGACCCTGCGGCCGCGACGCGGCCAGCGAATGGCTCGAGCCAGGTTGGAGCGTGGGTCTTTCCCACGTAGCGCGCCGGATCGAACGGGGTGAGTGGCAGGCTCCGCGCATCGCCAGAGGAGATCAGCTCGGCCAGCAGCACGCCCATGATCGGCGCATAGGGAAGGCCGTGGCCCGTGAAACCGCAGGCCATGTAGCCGCCCGGGATCGGGGTGCGATCGGCCGCCGGCAGCCGGCCGACCATCGGGATCTCGAGGGAAGCGAAGTCGAGCAGGCCTGCCCAGCTGCGCACCACGCGTACGTCGCGCAGCGCCGGATGGAGGCGGCCGAGCAGGCCGGCCAGCAGCGGGGGCACATGGGGGCGCACGCGCATTGAATACGAGCCGATCCCCATCTCCTCATCGGCGGCCGCGAAGCCGCCGATCACCACCTCGCCGCTGCGCATCTGGCGCCAGTACTCGTTGCACTGGTTCGTCTCGAAGCCTGGGCCGAGCAGGGGTGGCAGCTGCTCGGTGACGAGGACGTGCTCGCGGATCGGGGTCAGGTTCTGGCCGACGTGGGTGACCAGGGCCGGAGTCCAGGCGTTGGTGGCCAGCAGTACGGCGCCGCTGGCAATCTCGCCGTGCGAGGTCGCCACGCCGGCGATGCGACCCGACCGCGTCAGCAGCCGCTCGACGCGCACCCCGGTCACGACCCTCGCGCCGCGGCGCTGCGCCGCCTGGAGCAGGGCATAGACCAGCTTGAACGGGTTGAGCTTGGCGTCGCGTGGCGTCCATTTCGCGGCGTGCACCGCGGAGGCGTCGAGCGCCGGCGCCAGCTCGGCCAGCTCATCGGCGTCCAGCACCCGTACGTCGAGGCCTTCGGATGCCTGTGCCGATGCCATGGCCCGCCCGTGTGCCTCTTCAGCGGAGCTCATCAGCAGGTCGAGTGACCCGAATCGGTCCCACTCGATGCCGCCCGGCAGCGCTGCGTCCAGCTCCTCGAGCAGGTCGAGCGACCGGCAGGTGTAATCGAGAATCGAACGACCGCCGCTCTCCTGCACGAGCCGCGTGACGCGCGAAAAGTGGCCGCCCAGCCCGGCCAGTGCCATCCCGGCCAGCCGTCCGCTTGCCCCCGACGCCGGCGCGTTCGCCTCGATCAGCAGCGGCCGCATGCCGGCCAGCGCCAGGCGATATGCCGCCGATGCGCCGACCATGCCGCCCCCGACGACCACCACCTCGGCGGTCTGTGGCAGCGTGGCGGCGGGGTCCGGCGTGAAGGCAACCGGCTCGGGCGGCGGCGCGAAGCGGGGCATGGCGGCGAGTGTACCCTCGTGGCATGCCCCGCTCCGAGTCGATCGTCTTCCGCGCGGGCGAGGTGCAGCTGGCAGGCACGTTGACCCTGCCGAAGGCCGATCCGCCCACCGATCGCCATGGCCGCTATCCGAACGTCCTGCTGCTGCCCAGCTGGCTGCCGCGTGACCGTGACGGCGCCTACGACCGCATCGGTCACCCATCCTGGTTCGCCCATGGACCGATGGGCTCCGACGAAGGGCGTCCGCTTGCCCGCCTGGCCGATGCACTTGCGGAGCACGGGATGGCAAGCCTGCGCTACGACAAGCGCGGCTGCGGCGCCTCGCAGGGATCGTGGTCGCAGAGCGACTTTTTCACCCTGATCGACGACGCGCGGGATGCCCTGGGTTGGCTGCGGTCCCGTGCCGATCTCGACCTGCGGCGAGCGGGGATCGTGGGCCACGGCGAGGGAGCGGCGATTGCGATGAGCGTCGCGATCTCCGATCCGGCGGTCGGCGCGCTGACCCTGATCGCCCCCGCCGCCCGATCGTTCCGTGACGTCCTGCGCAGGGGCGTGGCGCAGCGCGCCGCGACCGGCACGGACCGTGATCAACCACTCGTGGCGGCGCTGGATCGCTTCGCCGAGGAGCTGATCGAGCGTGCAGATCGGCACGAACCGAGCATGGGCCTGCCACTCCCCGATGGCGAGCACGTGACGCTGCGCCTTGCCGGCTGGGAGCAGGCCTTCCTGACCCCGCCCGTGGCGCTGGCCACGATGCTCCATCGGTCCGTGAGCCTGGTGCATGGTGAGGCAGACGCCTGGACCGACCCTGACGAGAGCCGGCTGCTCGACGCCGCGCTGCGCCAGGTCGGCAACCAGCCGAGCCTGCGGGTGCTGGCCCAGGCGGGACACGGCCTGGCCGAGGCGAGCGACGCGCTGATCGATGAGATTGCCGCGGAGCTCGGTTCGCGGCTGCTGCCCAGAGAGCTGCCGCCCGTGCTGCTGGCGATCGAGGAGATGGGCTAGCATGCCATTCATGACGCGCTTGGTTCGCGGAGACGCGGCCCCCGCCTGGGAGATGACTGCCGATGACGGCAGCATGGTCAGCGGCGAGAGCCTGCTGGCCCAGCGCTACGTTCTCTATTTCTACCCGAAGGACGACACGGCGGGCTGCACGGCCCAGGCCTGCGACCTGCGCGACAACTTTGCCCGCTTGACGAGCACCGGCGTGCAGGTCTTCGGCGTCTCGCCCGACAGCGTCAAGAGCCACATCAAGTTCCGAGCGAAGTACCGGTTGCCCTACCGGCTGCTCGCCGATGTCGGGCATCAGACCGCGGATGCGTTCGGAGTCTGGATCGGGAAGAAGTTCGCCGGTCGGGCGTACTTCGGCAACGAGCGCAGCAGCTTCGTCATCGGACCCGACGGAGGGATCGAGCACGTCCTGGCGCAGGTGAAGCCGGCCGAGCACGTCGATCTGCTGGTGGAGGCGCTGGCCGCGTGAGCGATCCGAAACGCCGCGCCACCTTCGCGCTCTCGGTCGGCGTGACCATCGCCGCCCTGCTTGTCGTCGCGGCGGTTTTCGGCCTGATGTCGCTGGTCAAGGGCATCTGAGCGGATGCTGTGGATCGCCATCGCCGTCGTGCTTGTCGCGTGGCTCATCGGGCTGCTGCTGACGATTGGTCCGATCGTCAACCTGCTGCTGGTGATCGCCGCGATCCTGCTGGTGGTCCAGCTCCTGAACGAGCGCGAGGCCTAACTGAGGTTCCCCTGGTGGTTGAGACGGCGGCTCAGCAGTCCGTGCCCCAAGCCCGGTTCGGCGGCACCGTAGCCAGGTGCTGGCTGTAACGGCCAAGCAGGCGCCCCAGACGGCGGTGTGGGTGGCCGATGCGCGCACCCCCTGGCGATTCGGCCAACCAGACGCCGCAAGCGGTCCTTGCTTGGTCGTTACAGCCTCCGGCTGGCTACGTGACGTTTCCTCGGGTTTGAAACAGCGCCTCGAGTTGCGGCTTCTCAAACCTCTATGGGAATCTCACTGAGCTCGCCTGGTTGGCACGCGGTTTGCGATCACCGCCGACGGGAAACGTTAGTGAGGCTGTCGAATGCTCTGGACAATCATCGTGATCCTGCTGGTGCTATGGCTGCTTGGTCTGATCGGACACATTGGCGGAGGCATCATCTGGCTCCTGCTGGTGATCGCGGCGATCGTGCTGCTCTACCAGCTCATCACCGGACGGCGCGCCGTATAGGCGAAACCAACGTCCTCGAAGGCTGGCCCGCGCCTCGTGACGGTCAGCCGGGCGGCTGGAGATCGAGCGAGTAGCAGGTGTCGAGGTGCTCATGCCGGAAGCCGGCCTGGCGGTACAGCCGGATGGCCGGCTCGTTTTCGGCCTCGACGTACAGCAAGCTAAGCTTCATGGCTCGGCGGCGCATCTCTTCCAGCCCGGCGAGCAGCAGGGTGCGGCCGACACCGCGTCCCTGCGCCCGCGGCCGGACCGCCAGGATGTAGACCTCGCCCGCGCCACGCTCGGAATCGAGCTTCATCCAGTGCAGGCCCAACTGCTGGCGTGAGGCCGCATCCTCCGCGATCAGGATGAGACTCGGGTCGAACCACGGCAGCGCCGCCAGGCTCGCCAGGTCCTGCGCATCGAAGGCCGAGTTCTCCGGATGGTCGGCGAAGGCCTCCCTCACCAGACCGATGAATTCGGCCTCATCGGTGCCCGTCTGGAAGCTGCGCAGCCGCAGCTCGCTGGGGACCTTCACCGAGCGATGGTGTGGCGAGACCGAATCGAGCCGAAGCGCCATCTGCCATAACTGGCGGCTGATGCGCATCGCATACGTCTGTGCCAGGCCGGTCGCCGCGGCGCTGGCGTGGTGCGCCCAGACGTCGAATCGCTGCAGGCCAGCTTCTCGCGCGCCGCCCACAAGCTCGGCGAAGAGGGCGCGGCCGACGCCCTTACCGCGGTGGGCGGGATCGACCACCAGCTCGGCCGCCAGCCGGGAGGGCAGCTGCCCCTGGCGCCCATAGCACGTTGCCTGTGCATAGCCGATCGGCCGGTCGTCGAGGGTTGCGACCAGCCCGAAGGTGTCGGTCTGGCCCTCCAGCAGCCGCACGAACTTGTGCTCACCGATCGCCGAGTGACGCTCGTGGACGGCCGCTCGCTCGAGGATCGCCTCGACCGCACCGGCTGTGATTTCGTCGAGGCGCTCCAGGCGCTGAATGCGCGGAGAGGACATCTGCTGCCGAGTATAGGCCGCCGCCGTTCAGGCACCGCTCCGCCGCCGAGCTTTCAGACACCCAAGCTGTCGCAGCCATCGGCTACCCTTGGCAACGGTGCCGCGAATCCAGCCATTCCGCTTCCTGCACACGGGCGATCTCCACCTGGACAGCCCGTTCGAGGGCGTCAGCGCCGCTGCGCCGGCCGAGGTCCTCGCTGTGCTGCGCGCCGCCACCACCGAGGCGTGGCGCAACGTGGTGCGCCTGGCGGTCGCGGAGAGGGTCGACTTCGTGGTCGTCGCGGGCGACGTGTTCGAGCAGCGCAGCCCCACTCTCCTCGGCCAGACGCGCTTCCGCGATGGGCTCATGGAGCTTGCCGAGCACGGGATCGGCAGCTTCATGGTCCACGGCAACCACGACCCGCTGGATGGCCGCTCCTGGGCGCCCAGCCTCGCCTTTCCGCCGCAGGCGCACCGGTTCGGGACAACGGCGGTCGAGTCGGTGCCGGTCGTGCGCGAGGGGCACGAGATCGCGCGGGTCTATGGCCGCAGCTTCGACCGTTCGGCGGTCAGCATCAACTACGCCGCGGGCTACCGACGTGAGGCCGATGCGCCCTTCGCCATCGGCCTACTGCACACCAACGTCGGCGATCGGCCCGGCCATGGGAACTACGCGCCATGCTCGATCGAGGATCTCCGCCGCAGCGGCATGGATTATTGGGCGCTTGGCCACATCCACAGGCCGGGCATGGTGCTCGAGGCGAATCCCCTGGCGATCTACTGCGGCATTCCGCAGGGCCGCGACCCGGGTGAGACGGGACCGCGTGGCTGCTACCTCGTCGACGTGGACGCCGCGGGCGTGCCGACCGCGCGGTTCGTGGCCTGCGACGTGGTGCGCTGGCAGCATCTCGAATGCTCCATCGAGAGCTTGACCGATGACGAGGCGCTGCAGCGTGGCCTGCGCGAGGCGCTGGCATCGGCGGGAGACACAGCGGATGGTCGATCACTCGTGGTGCGCCTCTGGTTGCGCGGTCGCGGTCCGCTGCACGGGCATCTGCAGCGGACCGGCTACCTCGCCGATCTGCGCAAGCTGCTGAACGAGGAGATGAGCAGCGCGCCGCCACTTGTCTGGGTCGAGTCGATCCGTGACGAGACGCGGCCGGCCATCGATCTCGCGGCGCGGCGGGCGACACCCGATTTCGTGGGCGATTTCCTGCGGACCGTGGAGACGGCGCGCAGGGCACAGCGCAGCACCGATCCCGAGGAGCACGAGCGCTGGCTGCTCGCGCTGCGGGCGTCCACCGCGCCGCTCTTCGATGAGTCGCAGCGTGGCCGCCGTCATCTGCGCGACAGCCGGCCGGACGACGCCGCCCTCTTCGGTGAGCTGCTCGACGAGGCGGAGAGCATCGGCCTCGATCTGCTGCTGGCGGCCGAGGAGGATCACTGACCGATGCGCATCGAGCGGATCGAGCTGGACGGCTTCGGTCGCTTCGCCGACAGGCGCTGGGAGCTGGGCGAGGGCCTGACCGTGCTGCTCGGGGAGAACGAAGCCGGCAAGACGACGCTGCTGAACGCCATCCGCGCGTTGCTCTTCGGCTTCGAGTCGACCCGCGAGGGACGCGCCTGGTATCCGGCGCTGGCTGGCGGACGGCGTGGCGGCCGCCTGACGCTGCTGACCGCCGGCGGCGAACGCTGGAGCGTGGAGCGTCACGGCGAGCGCGGCGGGGTCGGCGCGCTGAGCGTGACGGCACCCAACGGCAACCAGGGCGGCCAGGAGACGCTGGCCCGAGTCCTGGGCGGCGCCGATCGAGACCTGTTCAACAATATCTTCGCTTTCGGCCTGGGTGAGCTGGAAGCCTTCTCGAGCCTCTCCGGCGAGGGAGTCCGCAGCCGGATCTATGGCGCGGGCAGCGGTCTCGGCGGGATGAGCGCGCTCGACCTGGAGCGGCGGCTGCGCGCCGAGCAGGAAGCGGCCTACAAGCCGCGCGGCCGCGAGCAGACGGTCAACCATCTGCTCAGCACCATCGAGGAGCTGCGCGCGCGGATCGCCCAGCTGGAGGAGCAACCCGCCGAGCACGCCGTGGCGCGCAGCGAGCTCGCCGAGGTGCGGCAGCATCACGCCGTGCTGCGCGCCGATCGGATTGCGGCGGTGGAGCGTCGAGAGCGCCTGAAGCGCCTGCTCGACGCGCAGGCTCCGGCGGCACAGCTCGCGGCGCTGGAATCGGAGCTTGCCGAGGGTGACACGCGCGCGGACGGGTTGCCGGCCGATGCCGAGGTGCTGCTGGACCGCACTCTCGCCGCGGCCCGCGAAGCGGCGGCCGCGCTGGCGGCGCTCGACGAGTCGATCGAGGGCGCGGAGCGGCGATTGGTCGGCGCGGCGATCGACGACAGGCTGCTCGCCGATGCCGCAGAGATCGGTGCACTTCGTGACGAGCGTCTCATCCACGAGCAGCGCGCCGCACAGCGCCAACAGGCCGAGGCGAGCGCGACACGCTTCACTGCCGAGCTCGACGATCAGCTGCGACGCGTCGGTGGCTGGTCAGAGGAGCGCCTGCTCGCCATGGACGACTCGATCGCGACCGTCGAGGCGACGCGCGCGGCGGATCAGCGTTTGAGCGTCACGCGCGCCGCCGCCGAGCGCATCGGTCAACGGCTCGAGTCAATCCACGGCGAGCTGACCGCCGCCGAGCCGGAGGGGGATGGCACAGCGCTGCTCGACGAGCGTGAGCTCGCCGCTCGCAGATCGATCGTGGCCGAGCTGGGTGAGCTGCGCGCTCGCCAGGCGGCACTCGACGAGCGCGCTCGGGTGCTGTCCGAGCTGCCCGCTGCCGCCCAACCGCGATGGCTGCTCCCCGTGGCCGCCGCCGCGCTCGTCCTGCTGCTCGGAGTGGTGGCCGGCGCCGCCCTGGGCGCCGTGCCGGTCGGGGCGGTCGCGGGCCTGCTGCTGGGGCTCGTGGCGGCTGGCGTCTGGTGGCGACGGCCGAGCGGCGCGCTGCCGCCGTCGGCAGCGAACGACGACCTGCGCCACCTGGCAGAGCGTCGAGCGTTCCTCCTGGAACGGCTCGGTCTTCGGGCCGATGCACCCGCGGCGGCCATCGGGGACATGGCTGATGAGCTCGCGGCGGCGCAGGCAGGAGCGCGCCAGGGACGAGACCGCAGCGCCCGGCTCGCAGAGCGTCGCGCTGCGCTCAAGCGTCTCGAGTCGGATTCGGCGGAGGCCGAGCGGGTCCGCACTGACGCCGACGACGGATGGCGTGCCTGGCTGGTGCAGCGTCAGCTCCCCGACGAGCTGACGCCTGAGGCGGTTCGCCAGATGCTGGCCGCGGTGGGAATCGGTCGGCGAGCGGCGACCGAGCGCGACGAGCAGCTGGGCCGTCGCGCGACGATCGACGAGGCCGCCGCCGCCTTCGACGCGCGACTCGACGCGCTGCTGGAACGGCTCGGCCGTCCACGCCCCGACAGTCCCGCCATGCGACCCGCGGCCGTGGTCGCGCTGGCCGAGTCGCTGCAGCAGGCGGCTGCCGATCAGCGCCAGGCCGACGAGCTGACGGCCACCCTCGCCGACGCCCGCCGCCGCCGCACGCCACTTGCCGAGGCCGATGCGGCGGCGCGCGATGCCCTGGCAGCGCACCTGGCCAGCTGCGGGGCACCCGATCCCGACCAGCTGCGGCTCATGGCGAAGGTCGCCGTCGACCGACGCGAGCTGCGCGGCCGGGTTCGCGAGACGCACGCCGCCCTCGCGGGAATCGCCGGAAGCGGTGAGGCGGTCGCCGCTGTGCTCGAGGAGGCGCAGGCGCACGGTCCCGCCGCCCTCGAGGCGCAGCGCGACGAGGCGGCCGGCGAGGCGAGTCGTCTCGAGGCCGCCGAGAGCGAGGCGCTCACCCGGGAGGGCGCGCTGCAGGCGCGCATCGGTCAGCTGGAGAAAGCGGGCGAGCTCGGCGAGCGACGCCAGGAGCTGGCGATCGCGCAGGCGCAGGCCGACGCCGAGGCTCGTCGTTGGTCGGTGCGTGCCGTGGCGCTGGCCCTCCTGGGCGAGACGCGCCGCCGCTACGAGCGCGAACGCCAGCCGCGGGTCGTGCAGGACGCGCAGTCCTACTTCGCCACTATCACCGACGGCCGCTACCCGCGGATCGTGGCACCGCCCGGGGAGGCGGCCGTGCGCGTGGAGCCGGAGAGTGGCTCGCCGCGCACCACCGACGAGCTCAGCCGTGGCACCGCCGAACAGCTCTATCTCGCGCTTCGGTTCGGGCTGATCGAACAGTTCGGCCGTTCCGCCGACCCGCTGCCGGTGGTGATGGACGACATCCTGGTCAACTTCGATCCCGGGCGCGCGGCGCGCGCGGCGCGCGCCATCGGTCAGCTGGCCGCCCGCCACCAGGTCGTCTTCTTCACCTGCCATCCCGCGGCTGCGGAGCTGCTCGATCCCGACGGGGTCGTCACCCAGCGGCTCGACTGAACGGCGCGTCCGGTCGCGCCTGCTAGGATGCGGGCCAGAGACCGATGTCCAACGACAAGCTGCCCACCCCCGAACGCGTCCTGGTCGTGGCCGCGCATCCCGACGACATCGAATTCGGGGCGGCGGGAACCGTCGCGCGCTGGATCGGCGAGGGTGCCACGGTGCGCTACCTGGTCATGACCCGCGGCGACAAGGGCAGCGATGACCCCAGCACCGATCCACAGCGGCTGGCCGAGCAGCGCGAAGGCGAGCAGCGTGCGGCCGCCGCCGAGCTCGGCGTCGCGGGCGTCGACTTCCTCGACGAGCCGGACGGCCAGGTAGAGCCCAGCCTGCGGCTCCGCGAGCGCGTCACCCATGCGATCCGCGCCTTTCAGCCGGAGATCGTGATGGGCCACGATCCGACCGTCCTGTTCGTCAACAACGAGTGGGTCAATCACCCCGACCACCGCGCCGTGGGGCAGGTGACGGTCGACGCGGTGTTCCCCACTGCCCGTGACCCGCTGAACTTCCGCGAGCATCTGCGCGCCGGCCTGCAGGCCTGGAAGGTCGCCGAGCTCTACCTGTGGTCGACCAACGAGGCGAACCAGATCGTTGACATCTCCGACACGCTCGATCGCAAGATCGCCGCGCTCGAGCATCACGCCAGCCAGTTCAGCGACTTCGCCGAGACGGCGAAGTGGCTGCGCCGTCGCTCGGAGGAGCTCGGCGAGCGCGCCGGATATCACGCCGCCGAGGGCTTCCGCCGGGTCATGCTCGCCAGATGAGACCGATGCGCGCGATCGCCCGGCCGTGCATCGGCCTGCTCGTCAGCGCGCTGCTGGTCAGCGCATGCGGTCAGGCCACGCCGACCCCGACCCCCTATCCCAGTGGCGCGCCATCGGCGACAGCGGCCCAGGCCCGCAGCATGGCGCTCTCTTTCGCCGAGGCCTGGGCAGCGTCCGACTACGGCGCCATGTGGAATCTCCTCGCGCCGTCCGATCAGGCGCTCCACCCGAAGGCGGAGTTCGTTGACCTGTACGGCACCTTCGCCGGCATGGCGCGGGTCACCAGGCTGTCCGTGACCGCCGGTGCGCCCAGCCCGATCGCGCTGCCGCCCGAGGCCCGACCGCCGGATCTGCCCGCCCCGACTCCGACGCCAACCGCCAGGCCATCGGCTCGCCCGAGCTCGAGCGCGACGCCCGCCGCGACGCCGTCGTCGGAGCCATCCGGTCCACCGCCGGTGCTCGCCGGTCCGGTGCCCGGCCTCCAGGTTCCCCTGGCCCTCACCCTGCAGACCGATCTGTTCGGCACGGTCTCGCTCGACCGTGAGGTGCCGCTGACCCAGGGCGCCGATGGCTGGCAGGTGCGCTGGAGCCCGGCGTTGCTCTTCCCCGAGCTCGGTGAGGGCGGAACCCTGAAGCTCAGCCGGACGCTCTCGCCGCGAGGGCGGATCGTGGCGCTGAGCGGTGCGGTCTTCGCCCAGACCCGCAGGGACGGGGCGCGCATCTATCCGCAGGAGTTCCTGGCGGGGCAGACCATCGGTTACGTCAGCGAGGTCACCGCCGAGGACCTGAAGACGCTGGCGGCCAAGGGCTACCGGGCCGGGGACGTGGTGGGCCGCAGTGGCCTGGAGTACGGAGCGGAGGACCTGCTGCGCGGGCATCCCGGCTTCGTCCTGCAGGTCGTGCCCGGCGACGGGGCGCCCGTCAGCATGCTGCAGACCAAGATGGTTCCCGGTGCCAATCTGACGATCACGCTGCGCCCGGGCCTGCAGGCGGTGGCCGAGGCGGGTCTGGCGGCGCACAACAATGGCGCCACCGCGGTGGTCGACCCGCGCAGCGGCGATGTCTGGGCCCTGGCCAGCGCGCCCGCCTTCGATCCGAACGCCATGACCCTTGGCACGACGCTCGGTGGCCAGCAGCTGGCCGCTCCTGGCCAATCGTCACGGCTCAACAAGACGGTGCTGGCCGCGTATCCGGCCGGCTCGTCGTTCAAGCCGTTCACCCTGGCCGCGGCGTTGAAGGCCGGCGTGGGCGGCCCCGGCAGCCTGGTCCTGTGCCCCGGCACGTGGACCTACGAGGGCTTCACCTTCCACAACTACAAGGACCACACCCTGCCCGGCCTCGTGTCACTGCTGCAGGCCATGGCGTTCAGCTGCAACACCACCTACATGCCACTCTCGATCCGCGTCTACGACAAGAGCCCCACCGCGCTCACCGACGTGGTCGCCGAGTTCGGCTTCGGTCACTTCACCGGGATCAAGCATCTGGTCGAGGAGTCCGGCATCCTCCCCGATGACGCCTATTTCGCCAAGACCCCGCGCGGCGATGGAAAGGCCCATCCATATGGGCCGTTTGACCAGATCCAGCTCGCCATCGGCCAGGGATCATTCACCGGAACCCCGCTGCAGCTCGCCCTGGCGTACGCCGCCTTCGGCAACGGCGGAAAGCTCTGGGTGCCACGTATCGTGGTCAAAGCAACGCTGCCCAGCGGCACCGTCGTCGAGCAGAACAAGCCAACCGTCAAGCGCAGGGTGAGCCTCAGCGGGGCGCAGCTCGGCTACGTGGTCCAGGCGCTCGAGGCAGTGGTCAACCTGCCCTACGGCACCGGTGCCGGGGCGTTCGCCGGCTTCGGCATCCAGGTTGCGGGCAAGAGCGGCACGGCAGAGACCGGCACTCCCGACCCGCACGCGCTCTTCCCGGCCTTTGCCCCGGCGGTCAATCCCCGCATCGCGGTGGCCACCATCCTGGCCTATGTGCACCTGGGTGAAGGTGGCACCGACTCCGCACCGCTGGTGCGCCAGGTGATGTCACGCTTCTTCGCCGGCCCATGAGCAGTTCGTCGCTTTGACATGAGGAGCGCGCGACGGGTAGCATCGGAGGGCCGCTTCTTCGACCCATGGTGTCTTCGTGGAATCCACGCCTAGAGCGACTGCCGACGCCCGATGATCTCCGAGAATGCGATCCCACTGAGGTTCCAGACCGCCGAGGTCGGCGTCGACTGGCTTCAATGCAATATCGAGTGCCAGGAAGGGTGCCCCGTCAATACCAATTGCCGCGGCTACCTGATGCTGGCCGCCGAGGGTCGCTTCGAAGAGGGGTACATCCTGGCCCGCGACCCGAACCCGGTGGCAGCCATCTGCGGCTACGTCTGCTCGGCTCCCTGTGAGAAGGCCTGCCGCCGCGGCGACATCGACAAGCCGCTCGCCATCCGCGCCATGAAGCGCTTCCTGGTCGACTGGCACTACGGCAACAACATGCCCGACAATGTGGTGGTCGGTCCGTCGAGCGGCAAGAGCGTGGCGGTCATCGGTGCCGGACCCGCCGGCCTCAGCGTCGCCAAGGACCTGGCGACCTACGGCCACGAGGTGCACGTCTACGAGGCGCTGCCGTCCGGTGGCGGCACGACGCTGATCGGGGTGCCCGCCTTCCGCCTGCCGCGCGACGTGATCGAGCTGGATGTCAACTGGGTCGCCAAGCATGGCGTGCAGTTCCACTACAACGTCGAGATCGGCCGCGACCTGACCCTCGATCAGCTCACCGGGCGCCACGACGCGGTGGTGGTCAGCACTGGCTGCATGTACCCGGTGGCCATGAACGTTCCCGGCGAGGAGCTCGACGGCGTGATTTACGGCGTCGACTTCCTGAAGCGGGCCAACCTGGGCGAGGAGCAATGGGTCGGCGACAACGTGGTCGTGGTCGGTGGCGGCTACACCGCCATGGACTCGTCGCGCACCGCGCTGCGACTCGGCTCGCGAACCTCGACCATCGCCTACCGGCGCGGTCCCGAGGAAATGGTGGTCGACGAGGAGGAGCAGCACGAGACCCGCTTCGAGGGCGTGCGGTTCGAGTTCTTCGCCTCGCCGATCGAGGTCGTCGGCGACAAGAACGGCAAGGTCACCGGCATCACGTTCCAGCGAACCCGGCTGGGAGCACCGGACGCCACCGGTCGTCGATCCTCGGAGCCGATTCCCGGCAGCGAGTTCACGGTGCCGTGCGACATGGTCATCCCGTGCACCAGCCAGGCGTCCGACAACAACGTCCTGGGCGAGTACGGCGCCGCGCTCAACCGCCACCTCGGCGTGACCGATACGCGCAACGTGCTGGCGGGGGGCTCACTGTCGAGCTGGCGCACGCCGCCGCTCAACGGCTCCACCCCCACCGGGCCGAACGGTGAGAAGCTCAACGACCTGCGCTTTGACCTGAAGCGCGGCGCGGTGGTCACCAACGCGGACACCTTCCAGACCAGCGTGGCGGGGGTCTTCGCCTGCGGCGACTTCGTCACCGGACCGGCGACGATCATCGAGGCCGCCGGACGAGCCCGGCGAACGGCGCGCGCCGTGGATCGCTGGCTGGCCGGGGTGCGCGGCGTGGAGCTCGAGGAGCTGCCGGTCATCAATCGCGCCACCATCACCCAGGCGCTCGAGCACGACATGCCGGAGAACTACGAGGCGATCGAGCGCCAGCACATCCCCATGGCGCCACCGGAGCTGCGTCGCGACTTCACCAGCCTGGTCGAGGTCGGCTACGACACGCGCAGCGCCATCGCCGAGGGGAGCCGCTGCCTGCAGTGCAACCACAACATCAATATCGACGGCCCACGCTGTATCCTGTGCGGGCTCTGCGCCGACGTCTGCCCCGAGGGCGTGATCTACATGATCGACAAGGCACAGGTCGGCGGCGACGATCCGGAGATCGAGCTCTTCAGCTCGTGGCCGCGGGGCATTGCCATGATCATCGACGAGGAGCGCTGCATCCGCTGCAACCTCTGCGTCGAGCGGTGCCCAACCAACTGCATCACCATGGATCGACTTGAGCTCGAGCGGATCACGCCGGACGGGAAGGTCCTGTTGGAAAGCTACAAGGACAACGTGCTGGGACAGATCGGCCAGGAGGCCGGCGTGGCGGTGGAACGATGAGCGTCCCGGGCCCCGGCGACCTGGTGCGCCTGCTCAAGTCGTCGCAGGTCTGGCGCAGCCTCTTCCGGCAGCCATATCCGACCACCAGCCGCACCCGTGCGCTGGCAGTCATGAACAACGTCTTCCTGCACCTGCACCCGGTGCGGGTCAAGAAGCACGCGGTGCGCTACACCTACACGTTCTGCTTGGGCGGGACCAGCTTCTTCCTCTTCCTGGCGCTGACCGTCACCGGGCTCTACCTGATGTTCTTCTACGTCCCCTCGGTGAGCCGCGCCTACCAGGACGTCCAGGCGATCGGGACATCGGTCGCCTTCGGCTCGCTGGTGCGCAATATGCACCGCTGGGCGGCGCACCTCATGGTGCTGACCGTCTTCCTGCACATGATCCGCGTCTTCTACCACGGCGCCTACAAGCCGCCGCGCGAGTTCAACTGGGTGGTCGGCGTCGTGCTGCTGCTGTTGACCCTGCTGCTCAGCTTCACCGGCTACCTGCTGCCGTGGGACCAGATCGCGTTCTGGGCGATCACGGTGGGGACGCAGATGGCGCAGTACGCCCCGCTGCTCGGGTCGCAAACGGCCTTCTTCCTGCTCGGCGGCATCGAGGTCGGGCAGAACACCCTGCTGCGCTTCTACGTGCTGCACGTCATCGGGCTGCCGTTGATCGCGGCCATCTTGATGATCGTGCACTTCTGGCGCATCCGTAAGGATGGCGGGATATCCGGACCGGTATGAACCGATGACCATCGAGAAGCGACCAAACGCGACAGCGGACAAGAATGCGCCCAGCCAGGCGCCCACCCGTGCGCCGATCGCCGAGCCGAACCTGCCCGGGCCCAAGCTGCCCGGCCCGCCCGGCGTGCCCGGCACCGAGCGCTTCCGCCTGCTGGCCTACGTCAAGCAGGAGTCGATGGTCCGCGTCGACAAGCGCCCCGACGAGACGGTGCTGACCTGGCCGCACCTGCTGCGCGCCGAGTTCCTGATGGCGATGCTCATCTCGGTGCTGCTGCTGCTGACCGCCGTGCTGATCCAGGCGCCGCTCGAGGAGATGGCCAACGCGGGCAACACGCCACACGTCGCGAAGGCGCCGTGGTACTTCCTGGGTCTCCAGGAGATCCTGTCCTATTTCAATCCGACGGTCGCGGGCGTGCTGGTGCCGACGCTCTACCTGGTCGGGCTGGCGATCGTGCCGTTTGTTGACCGCTCGCCGTTCAAGGCGGCGCGCGACCGCAAGCTGATGTGGGTCTTCTTCATGTGCCTGATGGTGACCGGGCTGCTCGTCACGTTCATTGGCATGTTCTTCCGCGGTCCAGGCTGGAACTGGGTCTGGCCGTGGCAGGGGCTATTCTTCAACCTATGACACAGCACACTTCCTACGGCGAGGTCGGCGGGCCTCGCGCCGGCGAGATCAGCCGCCGCGGCTTCATGCGCCGCATGCTCGGGGTGGGTGTCGGGCTGCTCTCCCTCGAATTCCTGGGCGGTACTCTGGCCTTCCTGTGGCCGAACCTGACCGGTGGCCTGGGTGGCCAGATCGCGCTGGGCAGCGCCGCCGACATCAACGCCGCGCAGCCCAAGTGGAAGAACGGCGAACCGTACATCTACACCAAGGCGCGCCTCTTCCTGGTCAACGTCCCGGCCGGCGAGAGTCTGGTCCTCGGCAAACCGGTGAACATCCCCGACCCCAAGGACCAGGTGCTGGCCCTCTACCGCAAGTGCCCGCACCTCGGCTGCCAGATTCCGCAGCTGTGCGACAAGAGCCATTGGTTCGAGTGCCTCTGCCACGGCAGCAAGTACACGATCCTGGGCGAGAAGCGCGATGGCCCGGCGCCACGCGGCATGGACCGCTTCAACGTCTCGGTCGCCGGCGGCGTCTACAGCGTCGACACCTCAAAGATCATCACTGGGCCGCCCATCGGTACGGCGACCTTCGACGACCGCGGCGCGGGCGACATGCAGCACTGCGTGGGCTGACCGATGCGCGTCAAGACGCTGGGCGTGCTGGTCATGACCGCACTCTCCGTCTTCATCCTATTTTATTGGCTGACCGATGGCACCCGTCGCGAAGCGGCGGCCAAGGACCTGGAGACGGCCCAGCTGGCGTACGGCAAGATCGTCTTCGCCAACGATCCCACCAATACATCGTCGGCCGGATGTGCGCGCTGCCACGGCAAGGACGGGCAGGGCGGCCCCGTGCCGAACGATCCGAACCATGCGATCGCGCCGGACCTGCACGGCAGTCGCGTGGCCAGCCGATTGAAGGTGAACGCCGACTATGTCCACTTGGTGGTCAGCTACGGCGGCGTAGTCGTCTCGGGCAACGTGAACTCGCCGATGCCCGCCTGGAGCACCGAGGTCGGCGGACCGCTCACCGTCCAACAGATCAATGCCGTGGTGGCGCTCGTCGAGAGCTGGGCCGCGAACGCGAAGCCGGCCACCGCGGTCGAGAACACGGTGGCTGCCGGCAAGCAGGTCTTCTCGTCCGCCGGCTGCACCTCGTGCCACGGCGCGAACCTCGAAGGCGGCATTGGACCGAACCTGCAGGGCATCGGCGCCACGCTGGTCACCGACCTGCCGACCCCGCCATCGGGACTCGACCAGATGAAGAAGGACTACGCCGCGGACCCACGGGCCTTCCTCGAGAAGTGGATCCGTGACTCGTCAACCAACTACAACGGAGGTACGGCAACTGGTATGCCGCCACACCCGACCCAGGCGGTCAGCGACTCCGAGATGAAGGCGCTGATCACCTTCCTGCTGGATCAGAAGAAGTGACCCAGCAATGAGCAACGGCTATCGCGTGACCCGTCCACGCGGCCCGCTGGCCGGACCGCTGGCGTTCGTCGACGACTTCATGAACTGGTTCCTGTACGGCTACGAGTCCTGGCTGGTCGCGCTGCTCAAGGGCGTGCCGCTGTTCATCTACGTCTATTTCCTGCTGACCTACGTGCCGAACTACGGGTATTACCTGTCGACTCAATACATTCCGTTCCTGAAGTTCAGCGAAGTGGTGGGCTTCCTGCTGGCCGCCATGATCGGCGGCGGGAACTTCACGGTCCTCATCGTCCTGGCGCTGTGGACCCAGGCGGCCCGGGGTCGGCGCGGCTTCGCCTGGTCGCTGATCCGCGTCCTGGACTTCGGGCAGTACGCCGGCGTGGTGCTCCTGCTGGCGCCGCTGATGCTCTTCAACCTCGGCGGCGGCGCCTTCGTTCCGACCTCACCCGCCCAGGCGGCCAATCCCTTCCCGTTGCAGGGACTGCTGCTCGCCGCAATCGGGTTCGGGCTGGGGGTTGTCGCCATGGGCTACCTGTACCTTGAGTACCGGCGGGTCATTCGTCGGGATGCCCGCGACGCAGAGGCCGCCTCACAATCAGCCGCCTACCTGCCCGGCTGAGCACGTTCGGCAGCGCGCGGCTACTCATCGCCCACCTGGCGTGGTCCGCGGTCGTGCTGGCCGGTGCCGCGACGCTCATCGGTCTCGAGCTGGGTGCCGGCTGTCCACCGGGTGGACCGATCGACTTCGGCGACTGTTCGCACTTGCGACCCTTCGCCGTCGGCCTCGTGGCGAGCGCCGCGCTGCTCTACGTCATCGGTCTGTCGGCCGTCCTGTGGTGGGTGCGCGGCCTTCGCCTGCGCGGCCTCGCCAACGCTCGGGCCGCCCGCGACTGGTACCTGCTGGCCGCGCTGGTGGGTCTGCCGATTGCCCCCCTGCTGGCGTTCACGCTGCTGTCAGCTGTCCGTTAGCATCCTGGCGTACCCCCGAAAAGGAGACCGATCGATGAGCTTCACCAGCGCCGACGATCTGCGCGCCCGCCTCTCCGGGATCGCCACCATCTCGGGCGAGCGGCTGCAGCTGGACGACGAGGTGCGATTCCAGGCGGAGCTGGTCGATGAGCTCGTCTTCGATGCGGTCTTCAACGACGATGTTTCGCTGCGCGACGCCTGCCGCTGGTTGATCTGGTCGGCCAGCCAGGAGCTCGGCTGCGGATCGGCCTCGATCCATGAGCTGTACATGGCGCGCGGCCGCGGTGACATCGATCCGACGGCCTTCACCGTGCCGGCCATCAACGTCCGCGCCTCGACCTACCTCACGGCGCGCCAGGCCTTCGCCGCCGCGCTTGAGCGGGACGCGGCGACGGTCATCTTCGAGATCGCCAAGAGCGAGATGGCCTATACCCACCAGCGACCGGCCGAGTACGCGGCGGTCATCCTGGCGGCGGCCATTCGAGAGGGATGGTCGACGCCGGTCTTCCTGCAGGGCGACCACTTCCAGTTCAGCGCGACGAAGTGGGCTTCCGACCCGCAGGCCGAGCTCGAAGGGATCAAGGACCTCACCCGCGAGGCGATCGCGGCCGGCTTCTTGAACATCGACATCGACTCATCGACGCTGGTCGACCTGTCGCTGCCGACCGTCCCGGAACAGCAGCGCGTCAATGCCGACAACAGCGCTTCATTGACGCGCCTGATTCGATCGCTTCAGCCGGAGGGGGTGACGATCAGCATCGGCGGCGAGATCGGTGAGGTCGGGAAGGAGAATTCCACCGAAGGCGAGCTGCGTGCCTACCTTGACGAGTACCGACGACGCCTGCAGGCCGATGGCTCCGCGCTGACCGGCATCAGCAAGATCAGCGTGCAGACCGGCACGTCACACGGTGGCGTGCCACTTCCCGACGGCAGCATGGCGGCGGTCAAGATCGACTTCGACACGCTGCGCCACCTCTCGAGCGTGGCGCGCGACGAGTACGGCCTGGCGGGCTGCGTCCAGCACGGCGCCTCGACCCTGCCCGACGATGCCTTCCATCATTTCCCGCCGACCGGCACCGCCGAGATCCACCTGGCGACCGGCTTCCAGAATATCCTCTACGATGCCGGCGGCCTGCCCGACGAGCTGCGTGTCGAGATGATGGGGTGGTGCGCGGACAACCTGCGCGCCGAGGCGAAGGACTCCGAGACGGAGAAGCAGTTCCTGTACAAGACGCGCAAGAAGGTCCTCGGCCCGTTCAAGCGCCAGCTCTGGACGCTGCCGCCCGATGCGGCGACCGAGATTGCCGGGCACCTGCGCCACAAGTTCGGCCTGCTCTTCGACGAGCTGCAGATCGCCGGCACCCGCGCGCTCGTCGAGCGCCACGTCAACGCGGTGCGCGTGTCGCGCCCTTTGCCGGAGGCGCTCGGCGGGACGTCGCCGCGCGAGGCGGTGGCGGCCGGCGCATCGGTCTTCGAGGACGATGGCTCCGGCGAGTAGGCTCAGCCGCGAAGGAAGCGGGTCAGCCCAAGCATCCGCCGCGCCGGCTTCGGGGAGAGGCGCGACAGCGCATGCACGCCGTCGACGATCTCCTCCGTCGGCATCTCGTCGAGCAACTGCCACAGCCGCTCGACCGTCGCGTCGTCGACTCGCCCGATCACCTCGAACAGCCGCTCGATCGAGCGCGGATTGGCCTGCACGACATCGCCGACGCCCCGGTCGAAGAGCTGCACGAAGCGAAGCAGTCCGCGCAGGCGTCGGGTCAGGTCCTCGAGCTCCGGTCCGAGGTCGGCCCGCGCCGCGAGCTCGACGCAGCGCTGGATGGCGGGGATGACCGGCGCCGTCTCGCGTTCGCGTCGCGCCGTGGCCACGCGACGGAACCACTCCCAGTTGTCATCGACCACGACGTAGGCGGCCGCTGCCGGCCCGCGCCGACCGGATCGTCGCGGGCCGGCCCGCTCGAGGACGCCCCACTCCTCGCACTGCTTCAGCGCGACGCTCGTTGCCCGATGGCTGAGCCCCAGCGCCCGACGGATCTCGGGCTCGGTGAGCGGCTCGGGATGCACCAGCAGATAGCCCTGCACGGCGGCCGTCGACGGCGCCACGCCCCAGGCGGCCCCGATCTCGCTCCAAGCGGCTGCGAAGGTGCGGCGGATCTCTTCGGCGCTTGGCTGGGTCATCGGCTGGGGTCGCTCCAATACGTGCTGGCGGACGTTAGCAGATGCAACCGGCGCGGCTTCCCGAGTTGGCAGAAGTCGGTCACAGGCGCGCTACGTCGGTCAAAAGGCGCGGGGGACGCGTCCGCATCGGTCGTTTACGCTCTCGCGCGCCGCCGCGAACGGCTCTGGACTCGGTTAGCGCGACTCAGACCGACACCTGACAAGTCGGGAGTCGACGAGGCGCAGGAACGGGCACGAGGACGAGGTACACAGGGCGGGCACGAAAAAGCCCCGGCATCGCTGCGGGGGCTCATCGGTCTGTGAAGGAAAGGCGTCAGTGCGAGCAGCCGCCCGCCTTGGAAGCAGAGCCATCGGTGTTGAACGAGGAGCCGCAGGCACAGCTGCTGACCGCGTTCGGATTGTTGATGGCGAAGCCCGAGCCCATCAGCGAGTCGACGTAGTCGATCTCGGCGCCGTCGACGTACTGGGCGCTGAACTTGTCGATCACCACCGGCACGCCGTCGTGGTCCTCGATCCGGTCGTCTTCGGCCAGGTTGTCGTCGAAGGCGAGTCCGTAGCTGAAGCCGGAGCAGCCGCCGCTCTTCACGAAGAGGCGCAGGCGAGCGTTCTGCTTGCCCTCGCGCGAGCGGAGCTCGATCACCTTCTGCCCCGCAGCCTCGGTCACCGTCACGAGCCGCTCGGTCGAGATGGGCGCGTGATTCATGGGCGTCGGCTCTCGCGGGGTCTCGGACATGGTCATGGATTCAGTATCTCCTATTGCCGCACGGCGGTGCATGTGCAGGTACGCTCTCGCCGACAGTATAGCAAGCCGTTGCGAAACAGCCATTCCGGAGCATCGGCCGCCGAGGCGGCCGCATCGGTACACTACCTTCCTCGCACGAGGCAGACCGCACAGTGAAACTCGCCAACCGCATGCAGCGGATCGGAACCGAGACGGCCTTCGAGGCCGCCGCCCGCGCCCGCGCCCTGGAGGCGACCGGCCGCGAGGTGATCCACCTCGAGATCGGAGAGCCCGATTTCGACACCCCGCGCAACATCTCCGAAGCCGCGTCGCGCGCGCTCCTCGAGGACGGGATGACGCATTACAGCGCTGCCACCGGGATCGCTCCGCTCAAGGATGCGATCGTTGCTGACGTGCGCCGCTGGAAGGGGCTCGAGACGACGCCCGAGCAGGTGATCGTCACGCCCGGCGCCAAGCCGATCATGTTCTACGCCATGCTGGCGCTGCTCGCCGAGGGCGACGAGGCGATCTATCCCAATCCGGGCTTTCCGATCTACGAGAGCATGATCGAGTTCGTGGGCGCCACGGCGGTGGCCGCCCCCCTGCGCGAGGAGCGCGAGTTCCGCATGGACGTCGACGAGGTCGCCTCGCTGGTCACCGATCGGACGCGGCTCATTGTGCTCAACTCGCCGCAGAATCCCACCGGATCGGTCCTGACCGACGCCGACCTGCGCGCCATCGCCGACCTGGCGGTCGCCCATGACCTGGTCGTCCTGACCGATGAGATCTACGCCCGGCTGCAGTACGAGGGCAAGCCGCTCTCGATCGCCACCCTTCCCGGCATGGCGGATCGCACCATCACGCTCGATGGGTTCTCGAAGACGTACGCCATGACCGGCTGGCGAATGGGCTATGGCATCGTGCCGGCGTGGCTGGCGCCATCCTTCAGCCGCCTGATCATCAACAGCGTGTCGTGCACCAACGCCTTCGCGCAGGCGGGCGCGGTCGAGGCGCTGACCGGGTCGCAGGATGCCGCGGACGCCATGCGTGACGAGTTCGTGGCGCGCCGCTCGCTGGTGATCGATGGGCTGAACGCCATTCCGGGCGTGCAGTGCGCCATGCCGCACGGCGCGTTCTACGCCTTCCCGAACGTGTCGTCGCACGGCCGCTCGTCGGTCGAGATCTCCGATCACCTGCTCTACGACGCCGGCATCTGCGTCCTGGCCGGGACCGCCTTCGGCCGATTCGGCGAGGGCTACCTGCGGCTCAGCTACGCCAACTCGCGCGAGAACCTGTCGCTCGCGCTGCAGCGGATCGCCGAGTCGCTGGCCGGGCTGGCGCGCAGCGGTGAGCTGGTGGGCGCCCACGCATGACCGTGCTGAGCGATCCGGTCGACGAGCTTTACCAACGCGCCACCGGCTCCTTCGAGCGCTGGGAGGTCGTCAAGGACGTCATCGACGAGACGATCGACCTGATGCTCAACTACCGGCAGAGCGGCCATCCCGGCGGTTCGCGCTCCAAGGTGCACATGCTGCTGGTCACCATGCTCTCGGGTGCCATGCGCTGGGACATTCGCCGGCCGTGGCTGCCCTTCGGCGACCGGTTCGTCCTCGCAGCCGGGCACACCGTGCCGCTGGTCTACGCCACCCTGGCGGTGCTCAACGAGACGCTGCGCGCCCGCCACGAGCGCGACCCGCGGGACGAGTTCGCCTTCCCCGATGACGGCCGCTGGGCGCTGACCTGGGAAGGGCTGCTCGGGCTGCGCCATCGCGGCGGACTGCCCGGGCACGCCGAGATGGAGGGCCGCACCCTCTTCCTCAAGTTCAACACCGGTCCGTCGGGGCACGGCATGCCGCCGGCGGCGGGCGAGGCGATCGCGCTCAAGCTGGCCGGCTGCGAGGAGGTGAAGGTCTTCGTCATGGAGGGCGAGGGCGGCCTGACGCCGGGCGCCAGCCACGAGACGCGCAACACGGCCTGGGGCCTCGGCCTGTCGAATCTCGTCTTCCTGGTCGACTGGAACGACTACGGGATCGACAACCCGGCGATCTCGAGTGTCGTGCCGGGCACGCCGCAGAGCTGGTTCGGCGCCTACGACTGGCGGGTCACCGGCACGATGCATGGCTCCGAGTGGGAGCCGGTGACGCGTGCCGTGCTGGAGGTCGCGCGCGGCGAGAACCCGCAGCGACGCCCGTCGGTGGCCTGGTTCCGCACGCGCAAGGGTCGCGGCTACGGCAAGTACGACAATCTGAGCCACGGCTCGCCGCACGCCATGAACAGCCCCGAGTTCTGGACGGTGCGCCACCAATTCATGGAGCGTTACGGGGTCAGCTACGTCGGCGTCGACGAGGCCGCTCCGGCCGACGCCGCGGATCAGCAGGACCAGGCGCGCAGCAACCTGGCCGTGGCGATGAGCGTGCTGCGCGGCGACACCGCGCTGGTGGACGCGATCAGCGATCGGCTGGTCGAGTTGGCGGGCAGCGTGCCGCACACCGTCGCCGGTTTCAACCTTGGCTCCGGTGCCTCGATCTTCGAGGACCGGCGCTTCACCGACTACCGAAACTATCCGCCGACGATCTGGAAGCAGCCGGGCGAGAAGGCGCCGAACCGGGCCGCACTGGCGACCTGGGGAGCGTGGGTCAACGCGCTGGCCAGGCAGGAGTACAACCGGCCACTGGTGATCGCCTGCTCCGCCGACCTCGCCGAGTCGACCAATATCGCCGGCTTTGCCAAGGACTTCGAGTCGATGCCGGGCTGGGGCTGGTACGAGCGCGACAGCAATCCTCGCGGGGCGTTGCTGCCGCAGCAGATCACCGAGTTCACCAACGCGGGGCTGATGGTCGGCCTCGCCACGGTCAACCTCTCCGACGACCCGATGCGCGCCTTCAACGGCTTCTGGGGCGCCTGCTCGACATACGGCTCCTTCTCGTACCTGAAGTACGGGCCGATGCGTCTCTTCAGCCAGCTCGCGCAGGACACCGAGCTCAAGGTCGGCAAGGTGCTGTGGATCGCCGGCCACTCCGGCCCCGAGACTGCCGAGGACTCGCGCACCCACTTCGGGATCTTCTCGCCGGGCGTCACGCAGCTCTTCCCGGAGGGGCACGTCATTGACCTGCACCCGTGGGAGTACAACGAGGTGCCGGTGGTCCTCGGGGCGGCGTTGGCCACGGACGTGCCGATCGTGGCGCTGCATCTGACCCGTCCATCGATCGAGATTCCGGATCGCGCGGCGCTGGGCATGGCACCCCACTGGGATGCCGCGCGCGGCGCGTACCTGCTGCGCGACGCCTCGTCAAACCGTCCCGTCGCGGGCACGGTCTACGTGCAGGGCACGGTCACCACCGCCACCGTGGTCAAGCTGCTTCCCGAACTCGATCGACGCCGGCTGAACGTGCGCATCGTGGCGGCCATCAGCCCGCAGCTCTTCCGCCGCCAGGAGGCCGCCTACCGCGACCGGATCTGCTCGGCGGCCGATCGCTGGGACGGGATGGCCATCACCAACCGTGCATTGAAGCTGATGCGCGATTGGGTCGATGGGCCGATCGCCGAGAAGTTCTCACTCTCATCCGATTGGGACGATCGCTGGCGCACCGGTGGAACGGTCGACGAGGTGATGGACGAAGCGCATCTCGGCCCCGGGCACATCCTGGCGGCCATCGAGCGCTACGCGAATGCGCGCGAGGAGCGCCACCGGCAGCTGCGTGGCATCGTCGACGCGGTCGAGCGGCGCGGTTGACGCCCATGCCCGAGCTGCGGCAGCGCTACTACCAACATCGCAGGCCGCATCGGCCCGGGCACTTGGCGCGGCGCACCACGCCGCCACCGGAACGACAGGCCCCGCCGGACCTGACGCTCTTCATCTATGCCGGGTTGGCGCTGGCGGTGATCGTCATGCTGCTGGCGATCCCGTACCTGCTGCAGTATCTGGTGACCCTGCTCAGTCGCTAGACCTGCGCCGCGGTCCGCCGTGGGGGCGACCCCCTGATCGCAACGTTTCCGCCGCTCACCACTGTGGATAGTGGTAAGCGGAAAAATCGGCAAAACGCACCGTCGTGGCTCCGTGAGCACCCTCAGGCGCATCCGAATCGAGGATCGAGGATGGCTCGCGACCTCCTTACCACCATCCAGGGTGGTAAGGAGTGGAAAGTCATGCGACCGATTGCGAGCGCGGCTGCTAGACCTGCGCGGTCCAGACCATGACCTGGCCGTTCTCGACCTTGACCTTGGGACGCACCAGCGGTGGCAGCGCGACCGGGTAGGCCTGCGCGTCGCCGCGATAGCCGCCGTTCTGCCGCCAGCGGGTCTTGCCGTTGGCGAGCTGGCCCTTCAGGTCGAAGCTTGCGCCATGGCACGGGCAGCGCAGGTCCTTCCAGTCGGGCCGATAGTGCAGCGTGCAGCCCATGTGGGTGCAGACCGAGCTGAGGGCACGGATCTCGCCGGCGTCGTTGACCACGTAGCCGTCGAAGGCGGCGGTCGAGAAGCGCACCGCGCTGCCGGGCGGAACGTCGTCGAGCTGTGCCACGGGCGCCCAGAAGCCCTGCCCGCTGACCAG